>DJDD01000183.1 GCA_002430925.1 Flavobacteriales bacterium UBA5933 | reverse complement strand
AATAAAGATATAACTCAAGAAGAACTAAATGATATTCTGAAACAAATAATGCATTTTACAAGTTTGAAAAAAATATTAAATGAACATTTAAACCGTGTTATTTAAACCAAAAGCTTCTTAATAAAAGAGGCTTTTTTAAATTTTATATACATCAAGATATTCCTTTGCCGCTTTATTCCAATCAAATTCTTTTGAACGTTGAATATATTTTTCTATATAATAATCTTTATTATTATTATATTTTTCAAGTGCTCTAGCTAATACATCAGCCATATACGCTGAATCAAAATTATCCCAATAGAAAGCATCATCACCTCCTATTTCAGGCAATGATGTTTTATTTGATAAAAGTATTGGTTTTCCAAAACTCATAGCTTCTATAGGAGGTAAACCAAATCCTTCTCCTACCGAAGGAAATAAAAAAGCATCACAGTTCTGCATATAGTACTGTTTTTCGATTTCTGATATTTTATTTGTTAAAATAACTCTGCTCTCTAACTTCATTTCAATAATTAAATTTTTAATTTTTTGTCCATATTCATTACTATTATTTCCTGCAATAACTAATTTATAATCTGGAAAAAATGGCATTAGACGGATTATTGATTCAAAATTTTTCTTTTCAATAAACGCACTAATAGTAAAAAAATATGGAGAATCAATTTGTATTCTTGGTTTAAAATCTTTTAAATCTAAACGTTGTGAAATTGAATTACCATTGTAAATAATTTTATTTTCTATACCAGAAATATCAAAATATTTTTCTGTTTGCTCTTTAGCATATTTAGAAATAAATGTTATATAATCAGTTCGTTGTAATTTTTTATAAAAAAGATTCTTTTTCTTTATTGAAAAATCATTTGTATGCTCTTCTGCAAAATTAACATCATGTATTGTTAAAACATATTTCTTAGGCTTAAGATATGGTTCAACACTAATATTTTGATTTAATGAATGCCATACGTCTATATTATTTCTTTTTATAGAAAAAATATTAAATTTCATAAAATCATAATATTTTATGTAGTCAAATTTTTTTCCAAATTCATTCTTTAATTCATTAATATCTTTTGCTACAAGATGTATATTATCATTAAAATCTAATTGAGAAAATGCTTTAATTAACTCATAATTAAAAACTCCAAAACCTGTTGTCCTATTTTTTAAATTATGAGATTCTAAAATAATTTTTTCCATTATTAGATATTTTGAATTGTTTGTGCTTATTTGTTCTATTATTTCAACAAAAATAAACATATCTTTGAAACTTAGATTATAAATATAAATTAAATCTATACAATTATAAGGATTAATACAATGATGTCAAAAATCGTTCTAAATAATAGTTTTCAAACAACAAAACAAGAGATAGAATCAGTAATTAACGAATATGATTCTATCAATCAATATATTGCTAAAGGGACAAGAAATTCTATAAAAAAAACAAAATTAAAATCGGGAAAAATTGTTACAATAAAATCTTTTAAAACCCCTAATATTGTTAACAAATTCGTGTATAAATTTTTCCGTCAATCTAAAGCTGAACGTTCATTTGAGTATGCGAATAAACTTGTAAATTTAGGTTTTTTAACTCCATTACCAATTGCGTATATTGAAGAAACTACTACAATTCAATTTCTTAAAAGTTATTATATATGTGAATTAGTTGAAGCTGATTTAACTTATCGTGAATTAGTTGAAATTCCTGATTATCCAAATAAAATAGAAATTTTAAAACAATTTACTCAATTTACATACCAATTACATGAAGCAGGAATTGAGTTTTTAGATCATTCACCTGGAAATACATTAATAAAAAAAGTAGGTGAAAATAGGTATGATTTTTATTTGGTAGACCTTAATCGTATGAATTTTCACTCAAATATGGATTTTGAATTGAGAATGAAAAACTTTTCTCGCTTAACTCCTTACCATGATATGGTAGAAATTATGGCGAAAGAATATGCAAAACTTATAAATGAAGATGAAAGTAAGGTTATACAAGCTATGTGGAATAAAACTGAAGAATTCCAAACTAAATTTCATGCAAAGCAAGCAAGAAAAAAGAAATTAAAAAAGTTTATCGGTAAATAGCTTATATACTTTTCTTATTGCAAAAACGATTGAAATGAAAATCCTTTGCGATGAGCAAAGATTGTAATGAAAAGCGTGTTCCGAAGGATTTGCCCAAATAAAAAAATACAAAATACTCTAAATAGGTATTTTGTATTTTTTTTATAGGTACTAATTATTTACCAAAATTTTGAGTAAATTCAACTTGTCCTTTAATATGAACTTCACTCCAAGTTTTAGATACACCATCTGCTCCTTTGTGTAATTCGAAACATGCTTTGTTTAATGCGTCTAATGCTTTAGCAGTATTAAAATCCATTAAATCTACATCAGCTTCAATTGTAAATACGTTGTTTTCAAAAGATGATTTAACTTCGTATTCTTTAGATACATTGTTTAAAGTTAATTTTAAAAATGTTTTACCATCTTTGAAAGATAAATTCCCTTTGATCTCTTTAGTTTCTGCCATGTTACCAAATAAAATATCTTTTAATTTTTGGTCACGTTCAACTAAATCAGAATTGATTGTAGCAACTTCAGCAACAATATTTGCTCCTTCTAAAACTTCTTGAAATGTTTTTCCTTCTTGGTTAGCATCTTTAACTAAAACAACATCAAAATGTCCAGAAACAGGAGTTTTTGCTGTTGTTTTATAAGCAGTCCATTCAACGCTAGATTTTGTAATTACACCTTCTACTAAGTCTGTAGCTTCTTCTGTAGTTGTAGTTGCCTCTTGTGGAGCTTCAACTTTCTCTTCCGTTTTGTTATTACAACTATAGAAAGAGATCGCAGAACAAATTGCGATTGCTGTATACAATTTTTTCATTTTATAATTTTTTTAGTAGTACAAACATACGGCGACAAAAAAAGATTATACAAATCATTTTAACAAATTTTATTATTTAAATTTGCATAATGATTAAAAATATTTTAAATACGTGTTTGATTATTTTTTGTTTACCATTTATACTTATTTACGAAGTTTATTGTTCGATTTATAAGTACAGAAAATAATTGATGTAAATTTATGCCATAATTTACATCAATGAAAAATAAAATAATTGGTATAATGGGTGCAATTCCAGAAGAAATAGATGGAGTTGTAAAATTATTATCCAACAAAAAAGAATATGAAATTGGTAATAGAAATTATTACACAGGTGAAATTAATAATCAGCAAGTAGTTGTTGTATTTTCTAGAATAGGTAAAGTAGCTGCAGCTACAACAGTCTCTACACTAATTATAAAATTTAATATTACAGAATTAATTTTTACTGGTGTCGCTGGAGCAATTGATTCTTCTTTGAAAATTGGAGATATTGTTTTAGCAAAGAATTTAGTACAACATGATATGGATGCAGAACCTTTGTTTCCTAAATTTGAAATTCCATTATTAAAAAAATCTTATTTTGATTCTGACTCTACTCTATTAGAAACTTCTGCAAAAGCAATTACAACTCTTTTAGAAGATAATTATCTACATCAAGTAATTAGTGTTGAAGATTTAGATAAATTTGATATTCATACTCCAAAATTACATATTGGATTGATTGCTTCTGGTGATTTATTTTTCTCGACAACAGAACAAAAAGATAATTTGCAAAAAATGTTACCTGATGTACTTTGTGTAGAAATGGAAGGTGCAGCAGTTGCACAGGTTTGTTATGAATTTGGTTTACCGTTCACAGTTATTCGTACAATATCCGACGAAGCTAATGAATCTGCCACAGTTGATTTTACAAAATTCATAGAAAAGATATCTAATATATATTCTATAGAAATAATTAAAAATATAATTAAATAAGATAAAGTCCTTGACAAAGGGCTTTTTTATTGTTTAAAAAATTGTATTGATTTTTCTTTTATGAAGGAGTAAAATATTGTGGGGAGAGCAGGATTCGAACCTGCGAAGGTGAAACCAACGGATTTACAGTCCGTCCTCGTTGGCCGCTTGAGTATCTCCCCAACTTTATATTTTTACTGAGCCGATAGAGGGACTCGAACCCACGACCTGCTGATTACAAATCAGCTGCTCTAGCCAGCTGAGCTACATCGGCAAAAATATTATTTTAGTTTTTAAAAATTAAATATAAAACTTAATTGAGCCGATAGAGGGACTCGAACCCACGACCTGCTGATTACAAATCAGCTGCTCTAGCCAGCTGAGCTACATCGGCTTTTTGTGGGGAGAGCAGGATTCGAACCTGCGAAGGTGAAACCAACGGATTTACAGTCCGTCCTCGTTGGCCGCTTGAGTATCTCCCCAACCTTATATTTTTACTGAGCCGAT
>DJDD01000079.1:8997-9890 GCA_002430925.1 Flavobacteriales bacterium UBA5933 | reverse complement strand
AACTGATTCTACTAAACCCTTAGAAATAAAAATATATCCTAATCCAGTAAAAGATTATTTATATATACAAAATATTTCAAACCAAAAACTAACTTTCGACATTATTAATTTTAATGGTGTATCAGTATCTAAAGGAAGTCTAATTAATAAAATTGATTTATCTAAATTAGAAAAAGGAACCTATATCATTAAAATCACTGATGGAAATCGTTTACAAGTAGAAAAAATTATTAAAATTTAAAAATTATCGAGCATAAACTAATATAATCATTATCTATCATATAAGATATAAACTAGCGTATTCAATTATTAATATGATTTGATTGGTTAATTGCACTAAAACAATTATTCCTAATTATTTTCTTACCTTTAAAGATTAAATACAAACATTGATAAATGTCGACAAGCAGTTCTTATGAAATTTATTCATTCACGCTTCTAAATGAAATTCATAAAAAATATATTCTTGAATTATGGAACAATGAATATCCAGTTCAATTAGCTTTTAATAATTCTGAAGAATTAGAAAAATACCTACAAAGCCTTATAGATGCTCAGCATTTATTTATTGTAGATGAAAATAACCAAATAAAAGGTTGGGCTGTTGTTTTCGAAAAAGATTATGAAAAATGGTTTGCTATTATTCTCGCAAAAGAATTACATCGTAAAGGAATTGGAAGTAAATTATTGGATCGATTAAAAATGTATTCAGACGAACTTAACGGTTGGGTAATCGATCATGAAAATGATGTAAAAGCCAGCGGAGAAAATTACTTATCTCCTTTACCTTTTTACAGTAAAAACGAGTTTATTGAAATTGCTGAAACAAGATTAGAATCAGAAATTATTTCTGCAGTTAAAATAAAATGGGAAATAAAAAAACGAGAAGATTA
>DJDD01000079.1:1321-8901 GCA_002430925.1 Flavobacteriales bacterium UBA5933 | reverse complement strand
CGAGAAGATTAATCTTCTCGTTTTTTTATTATTTTAATATTTTTTGTAAGTCAGAACTTCCTTGTAAATTTCTCATTTGTCTTTGTATATTAGCAGCTCTTCTACTAATAAATGGTGATGGAGGATTTACATTATACTTTCGTGGTAATGGTAATGCAGCAGCAATTCGCGCTGCTTCGTTTTTAGTTAAATCTTTTGCTGGTTTATTAAAATAATATTCCGATGCAGCTTCTATTCCAAAAACACCTATTCCCATTTCAGAGGTATTTAAATACATCTCAAGAATTCTTTGTTTACTCCAAATTTTTTCAATCATAAAAGTAAAATAAACTTCTAACCCTTTTCTTAACCAAGAACGACCTTGCCAAAGAAATACATTTTTTGCTACTTGTTGAGAAATGGTTGAACCGCCGTGTAATTTTTTACCTGATTTATTTTTCTCAATGGCTTTTTGAATTCCATCAATATCAAAACCATTATGAACAGGAAATTTCTGATCTTCAGAACTTACTACAGCAATTTTTATATTATCTCCCATTTCGTCATAAGATATATAGTCTCTTTTTAATTTCCCTTGCTCAAACATTTGTTGAACTTGAGTAATTGTAAATGGTGGATTGATCCATTTAAGAACAACGATATATAAAATATGAATTATAAAAAAGTAAAAAATTACTTTACGAACAAATTTAAACATGCTTTATTCTAATCTAATATAGTGCGCAAATTTATAGGATATTTTGATTCGTCAACTAAAAATATCAACAATTAAATTATATTGATTTCATAAGTGATATCAATTCCTCCATTTGCTAACATATCATGTACACTACAGTATTTTTTTACAGCTAATTCTGCTGCTTTGTTTGCTTTTTCAAGATTTATATCACCTTTCAAAGAAAATTTAATATGAATATTAGTAAAAATATTAGGAATTTCATCTCTTCTCTTCCCTTCTACTTCAACTTTTATATCGTCAATTACTTGTCGTTGTTTTTTCAATATTTCATTCAAATCAAAAACACTGCAACTTCCTAATGCAATTAAAACCAATTCCATTGGTCGAACGCCTTTGCCTTCACCTCCAATAGATTCTGGTCCATCTATATTTACTTTTATAGAAGAACTTGCTGCGCTTGCTTCATAATGAGAGGCATTATTTACTCTATTTAATTCTACTTTCATTTATTGAATATTTATTAAATTTGACAACTATTTTGTACAACAAAGTTAGTATTTTCTACTGAAGTAATCTCATAAAACAACGAAGCTAAATAAGAATCGTTCTAAACTATGTAAAACTGCCCATCTACTGATATTATTCATTGTCCGGAGAGTATACTCTTGATTAAATTTGTGCATATCTAAAAAATTTAAACGTATTGCTTTATGGCAAATGAATCATTACTAAAATCATCGATTGGTAAAAAGTTCACTATGGCGCTTTCAGCGTTATTCTTATTAGTGTTCTTATTACAACATTTCGTGATTAATGCATTATCAGTTATTAATCCTGATGGGTTTAATAAAGTGTCAGCTTTTATGAGCGACAATCCTTTCATCCAATATTTAATGCAACCTATATTGCTAATTGGAGTTATTTATCACTTCTTTATGGGGTTCATTTTAGAAGCTCAAAACAAAAAAGCACGTGGAGCCGTAGCTTATGAAAAATACAACGGTGCTGCAAATGCTTCTTGGATGTCAAGAAACATGCTTATTTCTGGAAGTGTAATTTTAATTTTCTTATTATTACACCTTTATGACTTTTGGGTTCCTACAATTACTGAACATTACATTACTCAAAACCCAGAGTTTGGACAAGGTAATTTCTTTATGGATCACGTTCATCATGTATTTACTTTAGACGGAGCTGTTAGCTTTGTTCGTTTAGTAATTTACATTGGTGCATTTGTATTCTTATCATTACACTTACAACACGGTTTTGCTTCTGCATTCCAATCAATTGGTGCAAGACACAGTAAATACACTCCAGCAATTGTTGCTTTCGGAAAATGGTATTCTATTTTAATTCCAGCAGGATTTATAATCATTGCTGTTTACCATTTTTTTGTTAAATAATTAAAAATAATATCAAAAAATGAGTATATTAGATTCTAAATCTCCACAAGGAGATATCGCAAAACAATGGAGCGAGCATAAAGCTCACTTAAACTTAGTAGCTCCAAATAACCGTGATAAAATTGATGTTATTATTGTTGGTACAGGTTTAGCTGGTGGATCTGCTGCTGCTACATTAGCAGAGTTAGGTTACAAAGTTAAAGCTTTCTGTTACCAAGATTCTCCTCGTCGTGCTCACTCTATTGCTGCACAAGGGGGTATTAATGCTGCTAAAAACTATAAAGGAGATAACGATTCTATCTATCGTTTATTCTACGATACTATAAAAGGTGGTGATTACCGTGCTCGTGAGTCTAACGTTTACCGTTTAGCTGAAGTTTCTGGTAACATTATCGATCAATGTGTAATGCAAGGGGTTCCTTTTGCACGTGATTACGGTGGGTTATTAGATAACCGTTCTTTTGGTGGTGTACAAGTATCTCGTACTTTCTATGCAAAAGGACAAACAGGACAACAGTTATTATTAGGTGCATATTCTGCAATGAACTACCAAATCCATTTAGGACACATACAAATGTATAACCGTCACGAAATGTTAGATTTAGTTATTGTTGATGGAAAAGCACGTGGTATCATCGCTCGTAACTTAGTTACAGGAGAAATAGAAAGACATTCTGCACACGCAGTAGTTGTTGCTACAGGTGGTTACGGAAACGTATATTTCTTATCTTCTAATGCAATGGGTTCTAACGTAACTGCTGCTTGGAAAATTCACAAAAAAGGTGCTTATTTTGCTAACCCATGTTATGTACAAATTCACCCAACTTGTATTCCAATCCACGGTACAAATCAATCTAAATTAACATTAATGTCTGAATCTTTACGTAACTCTGGTCGTATCTGGGTTCCTAAAAAGAAAGAAGATGCTGAAGCTATCCGTGCAGGTAAGAAAAAAGCAGTTGATGTTAAAGAAGAAGATAGAGATTATTACTTAGAAAGACGTTACCCTGCATTTGGTAACTTAGTACCTCGTGACGTTGCATCTCGTGCTGCTAAAGAGCGTTGTGATGCTGGTTATGGTATTGAGGCAAACGAAACAGGTGAAGGTGTTTACTTAGACTTTACTGAAGAAATCAAGAAAAAAGGTCGTGAGGTTGCATTCGCAAACGGAGATCAAAATCCTTCTGATGCTAAAATCCAAAGCTTAGGTAAAAAATGGATTGAAGAGAAATATGGAAACTTATTCCAAATGTATTGGAAAATTACAGATGAGAATCCATACGAAAACCCAATGCGTATTTACCCTGCTATTCACTACACAATGGGTGGTGTATGGGTTGATTATAACTTAATGTCTACAATTCCTGGATGTTTCGTTGCTGGTGAAGCTAACTTCTCAGACCACGGAGCTAACAGATTAGGTGCTTCTGCATTAATGCAAGGTTTAGCTGATGGATATTTCGTATTACCTTATACAATCGCTGATTATTTATCTGCTGATATCCGTACAGGTAAAATACCTACAAATACGCCAGAATTTGACCAAGCTGAAAAAGCAGTAAAAGATCAAATTCAACATTTCTTAAGCAATAACGGAACTAAAACTGTAGATAGTTTCCACAAACGTTTAGGAATCATCATGTGGAACAAAGTTGGTATGGCTCGTAACGAAAAAGGGTTAAAAGAAGCTATTGCTGAGATTGCTGCTTTACGTGAAGAGTTCTACCGTGATGTAAAAGTTCCTGGTGAAGCTGACGGAATGAATACAGAATTAGAGAAAGCTGGACGTGTTGCTGATTTCTTAGAATTAGGACAGTTAATGGCTATCGATGCTCTTAACCGTAACGAATCTTGTGGTGGTCACTTCCGTGAAGAATACCAAACAGAAGAAGGAGAAGCATTACGTGATGATGCGAACTATACTTATGTTGCTGCTTGGGAATACAAAGGAGACGACATTAATACTGAGGTATTACACAAAGAGGAATTGAATTACAAATATATTGAGTTAAAAACTCGTAGTTATAAATAATAAAATCATTTTGCTTAATAAAAAATCATTAAGCAAAATGTCAAAATATCATATAGAATTATGGCATCATCAAAAACAATCAGCATAACGCTGAAAATTTGGCGTCAAAAAAACGCTAATACTCAAGGAAAAATGGAAACATATTCCTTAAAAGATGTTTCTACTGATTCTTCTTTCTTAGAAATGCTTGATTTATTAAACGAGCAATTAGTTGAGGAAGGAAAAGAGCCAGTTGCTTTCGACCACGATTGTCGTGAAGGTATCTGTGGAATGTGTTCTTTATTTATCAATGGAGAAGCACACGGACCAGATAGAGGAGTTACAACTTGTCAATTACACATGCGTATGTTCAAAGATGGTGAAACAATTTATATTGAACCATGGAGATCTGCTGCATTCCCAGTGATTAAAGATTTAATTGTTGACCGTTCTTCTTTCGACCGTATCCAACAAGCTGGTGGTTACATTTCTGTAAACACTTCTGGACGTTCTGTAGATGCTAACAACATTCCTGTAAACAAAAAAGCTGCAGACGAAGCATTCGATGCTGCGACTTGTATTGGTTGTGGTGCTTGTGTTGCAACTTGTAAAAACGGATCTGCTATGTTATTCGTAGGAGCAAAAGTTTCTCAGTTTGCATTATTACCACAAGGACAAGTAGAAGCTTCTCGTCGTGCACAAAAAATGGTTGCACAAATGGACTTAGAAGGTTTCGGAAACTGTACAAATACAGGTGCTTGTGAAGTAGAATGTCCTAAAGGAATTTCATTAGATAATATCGCACGTATGAACCGTGAGTATTTATCTGCGAAAATTGTTTCTCAAGAATAATTATCCTTACAGAATATTTTTCATATATAAAACGGCAACTACATAATGAAGTTGCCGTTTTTTTTATTTATTAATTTGAAATAAAACGCAACATTACTGTTGCTTACATCGCGAATCCTTCTCTCAAACTATCCAACAAAAAATAACTTTACAAGGTTATTTTTATTGGCTAATACTGTCACTGAAAAACACATATTTTTCGGACTATAATTTTTTGTCGTAAACTTTACAATAAAATATTATTGCTAATACTTTGTTAATCAATATAAAAGTGTTAATTTAATATTTTACATCTCTTTTATTACAGCTATAATTCTTTTTTAAAAAAACTTATGAAAATACAATTATATCTAATGTTGATATTTAATATCTATCTAAATGCTCAAGAAATAAAATTTCCAATTGGGACAACTTTTCAAAAACAAAATTTTGAAAAAAAAGAATTAGAAGAATCAAACACCAATGCCTTTTATAAATATACTTATATAAATGATAAAGAAACTTTAAAAAAAAATGAAGCATTGACTTTGTTATCAATTGGAAAAGATTACACTAAATTTTATGATTATAATAGGTTTCTATATGAAAGGGCTTTAGATTCTATTAATAACTCCAAAACTAATTATACTATTAATGATATAAATTATTTATTTAAATTTAGAAGAAAAGTAAAATTTAAACCAATTATTTTCGGTCAATTTTTTGATGGAGAATTTCAATTTGTTTTTCAAAATAATATTCATACTAATAAGTTTCAATATAATTATGGCAAATATAAATTAGATTGGAAGCTTAACTCTAACACAAAAAAGATTGGTAATTATTATTGTAAAGAAGCTACATTAAATTATGCAGGAAGAAAATGGATAGCTTACTATACTGAAGATATTCCATTAAGTTTTGGTCCATATATTTTTGGTGGTTTACCAGGATTAATATTAGAAATATATGATAATAATAAGGAACATCATTTTTCTTTAGAAGCAATTAATTTTGATAAAATGTCTATATATATTGATAATCTTTATCCTAAGAAGAAAATTGATAGAAAAGAATTTGAAAAGGGACTTCAAAATTTCTATGATAATCCAGAAGAATTTCTTGGTAAATCATATTCTTCTCCAGGAGTTGAAGAATTAATTAAACCTATGCCTTATAATCCTATAGAACTAAAATGAATTACTTATTATACTCCTCTTATAATTTTTTTTAACATAACATTACGGTTTTCCATAATTTTAATAAAAAAATTAAATATAAATTAGTTATTATTAACATTTAATTTTGAAAAAAAATGAAAAAATTATTGTTAGCAAGTGCTTTTGCACTTATGGGAACATTTGTTTTGGCAAATGAAACTAAAATTGAAATAACTGAAGAAGTAAAAGCTGAAGAAGCAGCACCTTGTAGTCATTGGATTAAAGTAACATCTTGCCAAACATATAATTTATGTGGAGATAATTATAGTAATGGTGAGGAAGTAATGGAAGCTGTTGATTATTTTGACGAAGCAAAAGGTTGCTAAATTTTAATTTAATACAGATAATTTGTTTAGAAACAAATTATCTGTATTCTAAAACTATTAATAATGTTAAAAAAAATAATATTTTTTTTATTAATATCTGCTTTTGGGTATTCTCAAAAAATTTCAGGAGATATTAAGTTTAAATCAGAAAAAAGTGAAATTGAAAAACTAGATATTTCATCTAAGAATATATACTACAAATATACATTTACTTTTGATAAAGAAAATAAAGATAAAAAACGTAGCACCATCACTGTACTACAAGTTGGAAAAAATATATCTAAATTCACAGATGTAAATCTTTTAAAATATGATTCATTATTTGATATAAAAAATCAGAATGAATTTATTTATACAAATGATTTAAATGAACTTATGCCTATACGTAAAGCAATAAAGTTTAATAAATTAATTATTAAGAATAATGATAAATATACATTTCAAGGAAAAGTATATAATAAAAGTTATGAATTTATAGATAAATTACCTGCCTTAAGTTGGCAATTGCAAAGTGGTAATAAAGTAATATTAGGCTACAATTGTAAAGAAGCTACACTAAATTATGCAGGAAGAAAATGGGTAGCTTACTATAGTGAAGATATTCCATTAAATGATGGTCCATTTTTATTTAATGGATTACCTGGTTTAATATTAGAGATATTTGATGACAAAAAAGAACATTATTTTGTAGCTGAGGCAATTGATAACATTCCCAACTCTATATACATACATAAAGAGAGAAAAATAATAAAAATAAGTAGAAAAGAATTCTATAAAGCAGAAAAGAATTTTCATAAAAATCCAGAATTATATGTAGAAAAAGTTTATAGTAGTCCTGGAGTTGAAGATACTTCGTTTATTCATAAAGAATTACCTTATAACCCCATAGAATTAAAATAAAAATTTGAAATAAATAAGCTTTAATTGTTTTTTTCATAACAAAAATATTTTTACTAATATTTTGTTAATTGTTTTTTTTTTTTTTTTAGATTAGTAATGTTGATTCAACAAAATCAATGTGTTAACACCTAATATTTTTATTAACTCTAAATTTAAAAACAAAATGAAAAAATTATTATTTGCAAGTGTTTTTGCACTTATGGGAACATT
>DJDD01000079.1:490-1198 GCA_002430925.1 Flavobacteriales bacterium UBA5933 | reverse complement strand
TTGCACTTATGGGAACATTTGCTTTAGCAAATGAAACTAAAACTGAAGTAATTGAAAAAGGAGAGGAATTAGCTACTATAGCTGTAGCACAATGCTTTGATTTTAATGATTCTTGTGGTGGTTCTTGGGAGGTTTGCCATGAGAATGTTAGCACAGAACAATTAATGGACTTCTTATGGAATTGGGATGGAGGATGTTAAATTATTTTAAGTAAAAATTAAAAAGGGGTATTATTAAAAATACTCCTTTTAATTAAAAAATATTATTATGTTAATAAGAAATATATATATAATTTTATTATTATGTTCAGTGTTTTCATTTGCTCAAAATAAAATAGATAAAGAACAAAATTTTCGTATATCTTATGATTTAGAGTATTCTCCTGATTCAACTAATTTAAATAGGAAAGAATATGATTCATTTTTTTTAACTATTTCAAAAGATAAGTCAATTTTCAATTCAGAATCAGAATATTTAAAAGACTCTATTTTAAATTCACCTAATCCTAATAATTTATTAAAGCTCAATAAGTCTTTATTTAAGAATACAATCATTAAAAAAAATGATAAAATAATTAATTATTTAAACTATAATGTTTACCGCTTTATATTTGATGAAAGTATAAATTTTAAATGGGAATTAACAAAAGAAACAAAAAATATACTTGGTTATAAATGTAAAAGTGCTTCAATAAATTTTAAAGGGAGA
>DJDD01000079.1:0-227 GCA_002430925.1 Flavobacteriales bacterium UBA5933 | reverse complement strand
ATTATATTGCGTTTTACACTGATGAATTACCTTTCTCTGATGGTCCTTATAAATTTAATGGCTTACCAGGACTGATATTAGAAATTTCTGATTTGAATAATAATTATTTTTTTAAAGCAGTTGCTTTAAAAAAACTATCAAAAAATTTTAATTATAAAATTTTTAATGAAAACAGTTATAAAAAAATTGAATTAGAAGAAATAAAAAAATTAGAAGATAAAATTAAA
>DJDD01000096.1 GCA_002430925.1 Flavobacteriales bacterium UBA5933 | reverse complement strand
TTTATATAATTAATAGAAATTATAAACCCATACATTAATAGTCCTCCTATGAAATAATAAGTATTATTTAAACTAAAAAAATGAATTTTATTTAATTCCTTTCTTGTCATAAAAATCATCAAAATTACTCCTAAAAGTTCTACAATTAAGTTTACCCAAGCTGTTGCTATATGGTAATATTTAGGAATTAAAATAATATTTAGAGTAATACTTACAATAGCACTTATAAATACTACTATAGTATATAGTTTTTCTTTTCCCTGTGGATATAATACCATAAAAG
The DNA here is from genome assembly GCA_002430925.1 of Flavobacteriales bacterium UBA5933. GTDB lineage: Bacteria > Bacteroidota > Bacteroidia > Flavobacteriales > Weeksellaceae > Empedobacter. The sequence goes on along the minus strand of DJDD01000096.1, from coordinate 40,689 downwards.
CTAGAAAATATGCTAATCCAATAATTATAACTAGAGGTGATAATATTTTCATGGGAATTACAGAACCAATAAATTCTTTTCCTGCCATTACTTCTATTATAAAGTCAGAAAAACTAAAAAATATAGTTGAGAGAGGTACTGATATAAATAAAATATATTTTAATGTTTTTTGTAAATATTTGTTATACGATTCTATTTCATTTTTTTCGTATAGATAGGATAAGCGTGGTAACATTACAGAACCAAGTGTTGTAATAAATAATATTGCAAATCTTATAAGTTTATTTGATGTTGAATATAATCCTACGTATTTGTCACCAACTAAATAGCCTAATAGTGTATTATCCATTTGTAAATATATACTTACAGAAATTGTTGCTAAAAAAATTGTTATTATACCCTTTAAATGCTTTTTTAAATCCAAATTTTTCATCTTTATTAAAGATAAATTGATGAATTTTTTTATATAAAAAAAATTGAAAATATTGGATCCAGCAGTAGAAAATGTCATAATACTTGCGTAAATTAAAACATCATTTTGTGTTTTAACTAAAAAAAATAAAAGTATAAGAGTTATTGCTTTAACTATTATAAATCGAATAGTTATATACATTTGATCTTCGATTCCTTGAAAAAACCATTCAATTCCTATATTCGTTAAAAATATAATAGGACTGATAAGTATAAGTATTTCTTTATAATTATTAAAAGAGTTTATGTTTAAAATTAATATATACAATAATATATAGGATATTATCGTCGTTATTAATAATATTGATAATAGTTCAATTACGGCTTTTGTTCTTTGTAATTCATTATCTCTTACTCTAGCTATTTCCCTTATACCATACATAGGTATTCCTAATGAAGAAAAAAGAACAAAATATGTAATTATAGAATTAGCATATTCATATTTTCCTATAGCATTTACACCTAAAGTTTTATTCACATATTGGAAAACTAATAATCCTATTAGTGTTGATAAAACTGTTCGCGTAATATTTAAGATATAATTTACTTTAAGTGTTTTTACTTTAAGCATTATTAGTTTTAGTTAGTTATTAACAACAAAAATAACCTTTTATTATAAATTCTCCTTGTTAATTATTTTTTTAGAATTATATTAAATATATAATGCGTTCAAAAAAACTATTTCATTAAATTTGCTTTTACATTTTATAATTAAACTTTACACTTATGTTCCTCGAAAATACCTTTAATCATCAACAAAAAAGTGGTTGGATAGAAGTTATCTGTGGCTCAATGTTTTCTGGTAAAACCGAAGAACTTATCCGTCGATTAAAAAGAGCTGAATTTGCAAAGCAACGAGTAGAGATTTTTAAGCCTACTGTTGACACACGTTATGCAGAAAGAGAAGTTGTTTCACATAATCAAAACTCTATTAATTCTACTCCAGTCGAATATTCATCCGCCATATTATTATTGGCTGACGATTGTGATGTAGTTGGAATTGATGAAGCTCAGTTTTTTGATGAAGGAATTGTAGAAGTTGCCAATGAATTAGCAAACCAAGGTAAACGCGTAATTGTTGCTGGTTTAGATATGGATTTTAAAGGTCGACCTTTTGGTCCAATGCCCAATCTTCTTGCAACTGCAGAATATATTACTAAAGTGCATGCTATTTGTGTCCGTACAGGAGGATTAGCAAATTATTCTCATAGAAAAATAGATAGTGATCGTTTAGTCGAACTTGGAGAAACATCAGAATATGAACCATTAAGTCGTGCTGCTTTTTGGGAAGAATTAAAAAAACATAAACTTGAAAAATTATAGCCTAAATCAAATATCTAGTATTGTCAATGGAAATCTAATTGGCGATGGAGAGCAAATCGTTCATCAAATTTTTTTTGATTCAAGAATGATTATTAATCCTATCAATGGAATCTTTTTTGCTTTTCATCACAATCAAAAAGATGGTCATAAATATATACAAGATGCATTTGATAAAGGTATTCGTAATTTTATTGTAGATAATTCTTTTCAAGAATTCAATCACGCAAATTTTATAAAAGTTAATGATCCATTAGTTGCTTTGCAACAATGGGCTAAATTTCATCGTGAACAATATAATTTTCCTGTAATTGGGATTACAGGATCTAATGGTAAAACAATCGTTAAAGAATGGTTGAACCAATTATTATGGAAAAAATTTCATATTGTTCGTAGTCCAAAAAGCTACAACTCTCAATTTGGTGCAGCTATTTCTGTATTACAAATTGAGCAAAATAATAACTTAGGAATTTTTGAAGCTGGAATTTCTCAACCCAATGAAATGGATAATCTTCAAAAAATTATTCAGCCAACAATTGGTCTTCTTACAAATATTGGAACAGCTCATTTAGAAAATTTCAAAAGTAAAGATCAATTGATTCAAGAAAAGCTAAAATTATTTTATGGTGTTGATAAACTTGTTTATATGATTGATGATGATAAAATTCATCAATCAATAATAGAAAACAATAAACTGTCTGATATTAATAAAACAACTTATGGTTATTCAGATTTAGCCGATGTTAAAATTTTAGAAGTATCAGGAAAACAATCAAATACTGAAATTTCTATTTTACATAATCAAGAAATTTTCACTTATTCTATTCCTTTTTTAGATGATGCTTCCATTAAAAATAGTTTAATTTGTTTAGCAACATTAATTGGTTTAAATGTTGATTATAAGTTATTTAAAAAAGAATTTAGTGAGCTTTTACCAATAGAAATGCGATTGGAAATAAAAGAAGCCATCAACAATTCTATTTTAATTAATGATACGTTTAATTCTGACCTAAATTCCTTGAAAATAGGTCTTAATGTACTCAATCAACAACCAAAAGACAAAAAATCGCTTGTTCTTACCGATATTTTACAAAGTAATCTATCAGATTCAGAATTATATCAACAGACAGCAGATTTAGTTAATCCATATCATTTTGACGAAATTGTTTTGATAGGGGAGAAAATATCCATGTTCAAAAATTTATTTCAATCCTATGTACGTTCATATAATTCTACGGATGAATTTCTAGAACAATTTAAACATCAAAATGTAGATAACGAAGCAATTTTATTAAAAGGTGCTCGACCTTTCAAATTAGAGAAAATTTCGAATGAATTAGAAACTCGTTCCAACGATTCAGTTTTAGAAATAAATTTACAACATCTTATAGAAAATATAAATGTTTACCGTTCTATATTAAAGCCAACCACAAAGTTAATGTGTATGGTTAAAGCAAATAGTTACGGAACAGGAAGTTTTGAGGTAGCAAATGCTTTACAAAACAATGGGGTTGATTTTCTTGGTGTCGCAATCGCAGATGAAGGTAAAGAACTAAGAGAAGCTGGAATTACAATTCCTATTGTGGTCATGAACCCAGAACAAAATAGTTATTCAACAGTTATCGATTATCAATTAGAGCCAGAAATCTACAGTTTGCGTGTTCTAAAATTATTTATTCAGAAATTACAAGAAAAACAAATCTCAACAGCTTATCCAATCCATCTCAAAATGGAAACAGGAATGAATCGATTAGGTTTTCATGAAGATGACTTTGATGAGCTTATCCATATTCTTAAAAATAATTCTCAAGTTTATATTCGTTCCATTTTCACTCATTTGGCAACAGCAGATATGCCAGAAGAAAAAGAATATGCAAAATATCAGTTAAATAGGTTTGATAATAGTTATGATGTAATTACAAAAGCTCTAAATATCCATCCTATAAAACATGCATTAAATTCACCAGGTATTGTAGCTTATGGAGAACATCAGTATGATATGGTTCGTTTAGGAATAGGAATGTATGGCTATTCAGAATATACTGATTTTATGACTAAATATCTAAAACCAGTTGTACGATTCAAGACGGTTATTTCTCAAATTTCTACTTTACACAAAGGCGAAACTGTCAGTTACGGGAGAAGGTTCACCGCAGAAAGAGAAACTAAAATTGCAACTTTACCAGTAGGTTATGCAGATGGTATTCGTAGGTCTTTAGGTTATGGAAAAGGTAAAGTTGGTATTCATGGGAAATTAGCAACCATTACAGGAACTATTTGCATGGATATGATGATGGTAGATGTTACAGATATCAATTGTAAAGAAGGAGATGAAGTAACAATTTTTGGAGATTTTCCAACCTTGGCAGATGTCACAGCTTGGTTAGGTACAATTCCTTATGAAGTTTTAACTTCTGTATCACATCGTATCAAACGTGTTTATTATAAAGAATAAGTTGGGCAATCACTTCGTGCCACGCTTTTCATTGCAATCTTTTCTAATTGGTATTTAAGTAGTAGTTAAAATATGCCCAATTAGAAAAGGATTTTCATTTCAATCGTTATTGCAATTTAAATTTCTGATTAAAATATAAATAACGTTCTTCTAATAAAATTGGTATTATAAATGCTTATCTTTATTTTTCAATCTGTTTAAGGTATGTATAAGTTTATTCCGATTTATTTTCTTTTATCTCTTTTTGTTTTTTCTCAAGAAACAAAACAAAATTCTTCTCGTCCCAAAGTTGGTGTTGTACTTAGTGGTGGGGGAGCAAAAGGCTATGCACATGTTGGAGCTCTTAAAGTTATTGAAGAGGCTGGAATCAAAATTGATTATATTGGAGGTACAAGTATGGGAGCTATTATCGGTGGATTATATGCAGCAGGTTATAGTCCTGATGAATTAGAAAAAATAATGCATCAATTAGATATTTCTTCACTTATCACACAAAATAAAAACAGAGCAGAGATTCCATTTTTTGATAAATCGTACAAAGAAAAATATATTTTAGAATTACCTTTTGATAACTTCAAACTAACAATTCCTAATGCTTTTTCTAAAGGTCAAGGTCCTTTAGATTTATTAACATATTTATTTCGTCCAGTACATGGAATTGATAATTTTAATAAACTTCCAACTCCGTTTGTTTGTATTGCAACAAATATAGAAACTGGTCAAGAAAAAGTTTTTCATTCTGGTTTTTTACCTCGTGTAGTTTTAGCTTCTGCTGCTTATCCAACAATGCTAGATCCTGTAAGTATAGATGGACAATTATATGTAGATGGAGGTGTTGTTAATAATTTCCCTGTTAAAGAAGTTAAAGATATGGGGGCAGATATAATTATTGGTGTCGAGCTAGGTGATGGTTTATTGAAACGTGATGATTTAAATTCTGCAATTGATATTCTTAGTCAAATTATGTCCATGAGTATTGTTAAAAAAACGGATGAACAAAAGAAAATGGTTGATGTTTTAATTAAGCCTGATCTTAAAAATTACTCTGTTACAAGTTTTGATGATGTTGAACCTATTTATAAAAGAGGTTATGAAGCATCAGAAAAGGTTTTTCCACAATTAAAAGAAATTGCTAAGCTTCAAAATGATCATTCAATAAAAAGAAATGAAATTAAGTTGAATGATTATGCTTTAGTTAAAAAGATTGAAGTTGAAGGTTTGAAAAATTATAATGATAATTATATCAAAGGTAAACTAGGAATTCGTCCTCCAGAATTAATTAAATATGATGATTTAAAATCTGGAATAAATAAATTATATGCTTCAGGTAACTTTAACAACATAACATATAAAATTTCAGAATTAGATAATAATGAGAATTTACTTACTTTAAAGGTAGAAGAAAATAAGAATAAACAATCTATTCGTTTTGGTTTACATTATGATGATTTATTCAAAACAGGATTATTATTAAATTTTACTTCAAAAAATTTATTATTTAAAAATTCTACACTTTCTGCTGATCTTGTTGTGGGTGATTTTATGAGGTATAATTTTAATTATTTTATAGATAATGGTTATTTACCAAGTTTAGGATTTAATTCTTATTCTTATAATTTTGATAAAGAAATTGATTTAAGTAGAATGTTTTCAAACACGAATTATAATAGAGTCAATTTTAAATTTAGTGAGTATATAAATCAATTGTATCTACAATCCACAATAAAAGAGAAATTTGCCATAGGCTTTGGTTTAGAGCATCAATATACAAATGTATACACCAATAATTATATAGAAGATAACAACGAAATTTCTCCAAGAACTGAAGGTTTTTATTGGAAAGGTTATGGATACGTAAAGGCTGATAATCGAAATAATGCTAATTATGCTCGTAGTGGTCTTAAATTTGACGGAATTTTTAAATACACTTTTGATTCTAATGTCCCGAATTTTGAATCTAATTATTTTTTAGAAGGAAATTTGGAAGCAAACTTTCCTATAAATAATTTCCTAAGTTACAGATTTACTGCTAACTTTGGAACCTTTTTTAATGGTAATGTTACAACTCCACAAAAATTTTATTTAGGTGGTTATACAGAGCAACATTTTCTAAACTATACAAAGTTTTATGGTTTACCTTTTGGCTCAGCTATTGGAGATAATAAATTGTTTTTTGGATCTCAAATACAAGCCAAACTTTTAAAAAATCATTATGCAAGTTTGTTTATTAATGTAGCAAATATTACAGATAGATTCGAACAACTAAGTTTATCGAATTACGAATACTTAGGTTACGGTGCAACATACGGTTATGATAGTCCATTAGGCCCTATAAATTTCATTTGGAGTTACTCACCATTTACAAAAAAAGGATTGTTTAATTTAAGTTTAGGATACTGGTTTTAATACTATGATAGAATTATTTTACGAAACAGATTTTGAGTTCAGTGAACCTCAGAAATGGATAGATTGGATCGTAGAAAGTATGAAGAATGAAGGCAAAAATATTGAAGAATTAAATTATATTTTTTGCGATGATGAATACTTATTACAAATTAACCGTCAATATTTGGACCATGATTATTATACAGATGTAATTGGTTTTGATAATTCTGTCGGTGATGATTTAATGGGAGATATTTTTATTAGTGTCGAAAGAATAACTGATAACGCTATACAAAATAATGTATCATTCGAAAATGAATTAGCACGCGTTGTTATTCATGGAATTTTACATTTTGCTGGATACATGGATAAAGATCCTGAAGATAAAATTTTAATGACTTCTAAGGAAGATTATTATTTAAATACATTTAGTTTACTAAAATAGAGTTATGTTCCACGTGGAACATAATAAATTTATTACAATTTAAGTTAAGATTAAAAATGATATTTCAATCAGAATATGATGTTATTGTAGTTGGAGGTGGTCATGCTGGAGCAGAAGCTACGGCTGCAGCAGCTAACTTAGGTGCAAAAACATTATTAGTTACAATGAATTTACAAAGTATTGGACAAATGTCTTGTAATCCTGCCATGGGAGGAATTGCAAAAGGACAGATTGTTCGTGAAATTGATGCTTTGGGAGGTTATTCAGGTATTATTACTGATAAAACAATGATTCAATTTAAAATGTTGAATCAATCAAAGGGCCCTGCGATGTGGTCTCCAAGAGCACAGTCAGACCGTATGCGTTTTGCAGAAGAATGGCGTTTATCGTTAGAGAGAACTGAAAATGTTGACTTTTTTCAAGATATGGTTAAAAGCTTAATCATTGAAAACGGAAAAGTTTGTGGTGTAAACACAGCAATGGGAATGAGTATTCGTTCTAAAGCTGTTGTTTTAACAAATGGTACTTTCTTGAATGGTTTAATCCATATTGGTGATAAACAATTTGGAGGTGGTCGTATGGGTGAAGGTGCTGCTTTTGGGATTACAGAACAATTAGTCGATTTAGGTTTTGAAGCTGGAAGAATGAAAACTGGAACTCCACCAAGAATTGATGGTCGTTCTATTGATTATTCTAAAATGATCGAACAACCTGGTGATGAAAATCCATCTAAATTTTCGTATTCAAATACACCAAAATTAACAAAGCAACGTTCTTGTTGGATTACTTATACTAACCAAGAAGTTCATGATTTATTAAGAGAAGGTTTTGATCGTTCTCCAATGTTTAATGGAACAATTAAATCTACTGGACCAAGATATTGTCCATCAATTGAAGATAAAATTAATCGTTTCGCAGATAAAGATCGTCATCAAATTTTTGCTGAACCAGAAGGTTGGGATACTGTAGAATATTATATCAATGGATTTTCTACTTCTTTGCCAGATGATGTACAAGCAAAAGCTTTACGATCAATTCCAGGTTTTGAATATGCAAAAATATTCCGACCAGGTTATGCCATAGAGTATGATTATTTTCCACCAACGCAGTTAAAGCATACGTTAGAAACTAAGATTATTGACAATTTATATTGTGCCGGTCAAATTAATGGTACAACTGGGTATGAGGAAGCTGCTTCACAAGGTTTAATGGCTGGTATTAATGCTGCGCTTAAAATCCAAGATAAAGATCCATTTATTTTAAATAGAAATGAAGCTTATATTGGTGTTTTAATTGATGATCTTATTACAAAGGGTACAGAAGAACCTTATAGAATGTTTACGTCAAGAGCAGAGTACAGAATCTTGTTAAGACAAGATAATGCGGATGAACGTTTAACTCGTAAAGGATTTGATATTGGTCTTGCATCAGAAGATCGTTTGAGAAGAATGGAAGAAAAATTTGATAAAGCAGAAAAGCTTGTTAATTATTTTGAAGAAAATTCTATCAAACCACAGGAGATTAATGAGGTTATTGAAGAGTGTGAAGGAACGCCTTTGAAACAACCAAATAAAATGATTTCTGTAATTTCTAGACCAGAATTGAAACTTTCTGATTTTACAAAATTAGAAAGAGTTAAGCAATTTATTGATGATAATAACTATGATCAAGAAGAATTAGAACAAACAGAAATCCAAATAAAATATAAAGGTTATATTAAGAAAGAACAACAAAACGCAGATAAATTACATCGTTTGGAAAATCTTAAAATTCCAGCAAATATAGATTATAGTGTTTTTGGTTCTATGTCTACTGAAGCTCGACAAAAGCTTACAAAAATAAAACCTGCTACAGTAGCTCAAGCTTCTCGTATTAGTGGTGTTTCTCCAGCTGATATTAGTGTATTATTAATCTATATGGGTAGATAAAAATGAAAAATGTTCCACGTGAAACATATATAGAAAATCCTTCTTATGAAGGATTTTCTGGTATTAAGAAATTAGATTTAAAAGATTATTTTTTAACACAAGAAAATTTTGAATTATATGAAGATTCAGAAACAGGTGTTTTATTTACAAATCCACAGCCTCTAAAAACGTTAGATAAGTATTACGAAAGTAAAAATTATATATCGCACACTGATGGAAAAAAAACTATTTTCGAACGTTTTTATCAAGTTGCAAAAACTATTAATTTGAATAATAAATTCAATTTAATTAATGATGTTGCTAAAGGAAAAAAAATATTAGATTATGGTTGTGGAGTTGGCGATTTTTTAGAATTGATGCAACAGAAAGGATACGATGTATTAGGAATGGAACCCAATCCAACAGCTCGTACAATTGCTCAAAAGAAAATAGGTGAATCAAAAGTTGTTTCAATAGAATTAAAAAATATTCAACAAAAGTTTGATGTAATTACATTATGGCATGTACTAGAACACATCCCAAACCTTAATGAAACAATTATTGAACTTAAAAATCATCTAACTGAAAATGGAGTTTTAATCATAGCTGTTCCAAACCATGAATCTTACGATGCAAAATATTATGGTAAATATTGGGCAGCATATGATGTACCAAGACACTTATGGCACTTTTCTAAAAATAGCATGGAAAAGTTATTAGATAATTTTGGTATGAAAATTGAAAATATAAATCCAATGAAATTAGATTCATTTTATGTGAGTTTATTATCAGAAAAATATAAAGGAAATAAATTAGGTTATTTGAGTGCAATAAGAGTTGCTTTAAAGTCTAATTATTTTGCTAAAAGTAATGGAGAATATTCATCATTAATCTATACCATCAAGGCAAGATAGTTATTTATTTTACAGTTATTTAAAAATGTTTTTTTTAAAAATTCTCATTTTAAATTAGTAAATTGTACCAACTAGGTTTGTTTCCTAAAACAAATTATAAACAGTAAAAAACTATGAAAAAAGGAATTTTAATTGCAGGAATTAGCGCAATGGCTTTACTTGGTTCTTGTGCGTCAAATCCATCTGCTAAAGTAGCAAATGAAACAGGGAAAATTGTTAGAGGTTCTTGGACATTAACAAGTGTTGATTATAGTGGTTTCGCTAATAATAAAATAGAAGGTAATGTAAAAGTTAATGAAACTGTTTCTAAAGTTTTTGATACTGCAAGCCCTGAATGTTATAAAGGTTCTACATGGACATTAGTTCAGAATAATAAAAAAGGAACTTATACTTTTAATAATTCTGGTGCAGGTTGCCCTCAAGGAACTGAAAATATTATTTGGGATTTACAACAAGATGGTTCCACAACATACTTTATTTTTAAAGATGTAACTGGAATTAAAGCGAAGCAAAATACTGCTGGATACAAAATGCGTGTTTCTAGTGCAAATGAAAGTTCAATGACATTAGTACAAGACGTGAAAGCAGATGGTAAAATAGCTCAAGTTATTTATAATTTCCAACGATAAAATAAAATCTAAATATTATGAAAAAAATAAATACAAAAGTTGCAGCGATTATTTTAGCAGGTTCTTTTATGGTATCTTCTTGTACTGCTGTACAAAATGCTAACAATACTCAAAAAGGTGCAGGTATTGGAGTTGTTGCTGGAGGAGTTTTGGGTGGTCTTATTGGTAAAGGTGCAGGTGGTGCATTAATTGGTGCTGCTGTAGGTGGTGCTGCTGGTGGACTTATTGGACACAGTATGGATAAACAAGCTCAGAAAATAGAACAAGTTTTACCGGGTGCAGAAGTTGTAAGAACTGAAGAAGGTATTAATCTTGTTTTAGATGAAAATTCTCGAGTTACTTTTGATTATAATAAATCGACATTAACAAGTACTGCTAAAGCTAATTTAGATAAATTAATTGAAGTCTTTAAAGAATATCCTGATACAAACTTATTAATTATTGGTTATACTGATAATGTAGGATCTCAATCTTATAATAAACCTCTTTCTGAACAAAGAGCTCAATCTGTAAAAGATTATTTAATTTCTAAAGGAATTGCATCATCTCGATTAACATCTACAGGTAAAGGAATCGAAGATCCTATCGCTGATAATACAACAGCAGATGGACGTGCTAAAAATAGACGTGTTGAAGTTACGATAACAGCAAACGAAAAAATGAAAGCTGACGCACAAAAAGAAGCAAATAGCAAATAATTTTCTTTTATTAATATGTATAAAAATGGAGTTCTAATGAACTCCATTTTTTATTGGAAAAATATCTTATTTAAAAATTAAAACATGCTTTTTGTCATGTTTTAATAAAATAATAATCGAATTTAAACGTTTAATTAAGTAATTATAATTTTTAAAAATCATTTAATATGAAACTAAAAACTACTTTAATTGCTTTATTAATTGCTTTAGGTTACACATTGACAAGCTGTAACCAAGATGATCTAAAATCTGATTCTGAAGATATAGCTTCAAATACACTCTTGTCCAAAACAAGTATTTCTTCTGATTGTGTTGCTCCAGGTTGGGCATCTCTTAATGGGGGAACTACAGGTGGAGGAAACGCTACAGAGACTATTGTTACAACATATGCTGAATTAAAAGCTGCAATAGAAAATAAATCTGTAAAAGTTGTTCGCGTGAAGGGAACAATTAAGATTATAACAAGATTGTCTTTGAAAGACCAAAGTGGAAAAACAGTTTATGGAGAAAGTGGAGCAAAATTAGTTTCAACTGATCAAACGAAAGATGGATCAGGAATTATTAATATAAAAAATAGTAGTAATCTTATTATTCGAAATCTTATTTTCGAAGGACCTGGTGCGTACGATACTGATGGATGGGATAATGCTATTTTAGATAATTGTACAAATGTTTGGGTAGATCATTGTGAATTTAAAGATGGTGTTGATGGTAATTTTGATATTAAGAATAAATCAAATTATATAACTGTATCTTATACTAAGTTTCATTACGAAAAAACTCCTAAAGCTGGTGGTCCTGGAGGAACAGATGATCATAGATTTTCTGATTTAATAGGTTCTAGTGATAGTGCTACTGGTGATCAAGGTAAATTAAAAATAACTTTTGCTAGATGTTGGTGGGGAGAAGGTTGTAGAGAAAGAATGCCTAGAGTTAGATTTGGTCAAGTTCATATGGTTAATAATTATTATAATAGTACTGTTAGTAACAAATGTATTGCCGCAGGTTATAAAGCTGATATTTATGTTGACGGAAACGTATTTGAAAATGTAAAAGAGCCAATTAGTTTAATGAATGGATACACTGCAATAACTGTTACAGATAATAATAGTTTTGTAAATGTAAAAGGAAATACCAAAGGTAAAAATACTTCTTTCCTTCCACCCTACTCTATTTCTACTTTAGCATTATCTTCAGTAAAGTCTGATGTAACTAAAAATGCAGGTGCAACTGTAGGTGGGAATATTTGTAAATTTTAATAATTCACAACTCATATATAAAAAAACCGAAAGAAATCTTTCGGTTTTTTTGTATCTAATTGGTTTTTGTTAAGACATTATGTTAAATTAAATCTTATTTAAAACCAACAATAAATAACTTGTTATTGATATTTTCTAAAGTTAATTGGTAAGTTGCAGAGCTGTTATCTTTTAAACTAACTTCTACTCCAACCAAAGTAATTTTTTCATCAGCATCCAAAATACTTGTACTTTTTATGGTTGCTTGTTCTAAACTTTTTAACGTTGTATTAGAAGAAAATTTTTGAAAAGTAGTCCAATCATTATTTCTTGTTAATGCAAAAGCTCCCGAGTAATTCTTTTTAGAGATATTACTGATAAATCGATTAGATAATGATTTAGCCATTTCCGCATCTTTATTTGCTGCTTTAGTATTTGCATTTGCTATTGCAATAGAATCTGAAGCTTGATTTAATCCTAATAAGTCAAGAGGAATCGTTATTGATTTTCTACTTGTTAAATATCTTTCAGGATTTTGAATTCTTACAGCAATATCTAATGTTTCATTTTTTAATTTAGAAGCATCAAGCGAAGAATAATTAATAGTAATTAAATTATTACGGTATAAATCGGCTGATGAAGATGGATTTATTGTAGATCTGAAACTATAAACTATATTTCCAGAATTAAATACATCTATTGTTGCTGTAACAGGTTCATTAAGCTGTATTTCTTGTCCTTGTGCATTATAGAAAAATGGAGTTAAAGAAATGTTTTTTTCATCTTGGTTGATACTAAAATCGAATCGCTGAATATCAGAATTAGGATCTGTATTTGTATTTTCTTCTACTTGTTGATCGGCTAATTTAGGAATACCATTTACTAAAGGAACTTGATTTCTATTCCATGTAAATTTATTTTCTAATGCTATTTTTTCTGCTAAATCAAAAACTTCATCAACAGATTTTCCATTTAATAATTCGCGAACAGTTGCCCAACGAGATTCGTCGCTAACATCGCGATTTGTTTTATATTCAAAAACTATTTGTAATGCTTCTTTAAATTTGTCTTGTTGTAAAAGAGGTAAAGATTTAGAAATTTCATCTACAGTTTCGCTGAAAGTTTGAGCAGAAGTTGAATCGATTTCTATTTTATCATTTTTACAACTCACTATCATTAATGCTAATGAAGCGATGATCAATAAACGTTTCATATTGTACTAATTAACACGTTTGTTTGTTAAACGTTATAAGTAGTAAATATACTAAATAACTTAAACAGTTGTTAGGAAGTTTTTTAATAAATAAAAACTTTTTAAGTCCTTTAATATTCATGTTATTTATACTTTTTTTGAGTAAAGAAAGTTATAAAAAAGCAGGTATTTACAAAATTAGATACCTGCTTTTAACTATAAAACAATTAAAAAATTCTAAATAATCCTACACATTTCTTTCGCAATAGCGATTGCAGTGGAAATCCTTTTATAAAAGTAGACTGAGGTTCTCGAAGTCTTATTTTATAAAAGATTGGGAACGATAAAGCGCGCCCGAAGGGATTGCCCTAGCAAAATGTAAGTTTATATTTTTATATATTCATAGGAATCTCTATCAACATAACATGTGTATCTTTTGATGCTTGAAAAGTAATTTCTTCTGCATTTTCAATTTCTACAACATCTCTACGTTGAATTTCATTCCCTTCAAACTCTATTTCTCCTTCTACAACCATAAGGAAAACACCATTATTTTTCCCTTTTAGATGATAAGTTTCTTTTGTATTTTCTGTATATCGACCTAAAAAAAACCAAGCGTCTTGATGTATCCAAACTCCTTGATCATCTGGATTTGGAGATAAAACCTGATACAATTCGTTTTTTTTTGCCACATCTTTTATTGACAATTGTTGATAACGTGGTTCTACATTTCTTTTATTTGGGATAATCCATATTTGGAAAAAGTGACCTTCTTGTTTTTCATAAGCATTCATTTCGCTATGGTAAATTCCAGTACCAGCACTCATAACTTGTATATCTCCAGCCTCGATAATAGATCCAGTTCCCATAGAATCTTGATGAGAAATACCACCTTTTGTTGGAATTGTGATGATTTCCATATTATCATGTGGATGTTTACCAAATCCCATTCCTCCAGAAATAATATCATCATTTACAACTCTTAAAGCTCCGAAATGGATTCGATTTGGATCGTAGTAATTTGCAAAACTGTACGAATGTTTAGTATTTAACCATCCGTGGTCTGCTCCTCCTCTAGCATCTGATTTATATACTTGAAATTTCATGACTTATAATTTTATTACAAATTTAGTTTGCAATGAATTGTCATACATTGATGTGTGGTAATTAATATCTTCAATTGTATAAATTGTTAATTTTAAGTGTTGTAAAAAACTAAGTATTTAAAATTTCATTATATTTTCTTTTTATATATAATTGTTCGTTCATCTAGAAGTAAAATCTGTAAATAAGCCCATTACGCTATACCAAACAAATGTTTTTGTGCTTCTCAAAATATTCACTTTTATGGTTATAAATTACACGCTGTTTGTTCTATAAATCGAGTTTTCAAAGTTTTGATTATCTCCTGCATCTGTTCATGATATTCATTATTTACAAGATCTAAAGGCTCAACTATTAGATTGTGTGCTACTTTTAGATAAAGGGTAATTGTTTCAATCTATTCAAATTGATTTATTTACATAAGTTAATGTGAAATTGGAAACTCCTAAAAGAACCAATCAAAAAGAGTATAAATCTCTATTTTATATCTACAAGAAATATAGAAAAAAGATTGAAACGTTATTTTCTCAGCTATGTGATCAGTTTATGATTAGACGAAATTATGCTAAACCTTTGAAGGGTTTAAAACTAGAATTTTAGCTAAAATAAAAGCATTAACATTAATTCAATTTTTGAATAAATTTAGATTCATTAAAAAGATTAATAACCTAAGAATTAATCTCATTTAATAAAACACTACGTGTTTTTGTATTAAATAAAAACCTGGTTATATAAATAAAAAAATCGATCAATGGGGGCTGATTTTATATTTAATGAATTTTTTGACCAATTATTTTAAATAACACAAAACCTTTTGTGTTATGCTTTAAATAAATATTTTACATAAAAAATAATTAATATATTTAGAGAATAAATATAATTATATATGAAATCTAATATAAAGTATAAATGAAAATATCTTTAGTGGTACCTGTATTTAACGAGGAAGATACTATTCCTTTGTTTTATAAGGAATTAAGAAGTGTGGAGTGTCTTCAACTTTATACTATTGAAATTGTATTTATTAATGATGGTAGCAAAGATAAAACTGAAACACTCATTAATCTATTAGCTAATTCGGATCCATTAGTTCAATCATTAAGTTTTACTCGAAATTTTGGTAAAGAAGCTGCTTTATTTGCAGGTTTAGAATATGCTACTGGTGATGTAATAATACCTATTGATGTAGATTTGCAAGATCCTATAGAAGTTATACCTATTTTGATAAAAAAATGGTTAGAAGGTTATGATGTCGTACTTGCAAAACGTACTAATCGATCAAGTGATACTACTGTTAAGCGAAAATCAGCAGAATTATTTTATAAATTACATAATAGAATAAGTAAACCAACTATTGAGGAAAATGTAGGAGATTTTAGATTAATGTCTAAAGAAGTTGTAGAAAACATTAAAAAATTACCTGAAAAAAACCTTTTTATGAAAGGTTTGCTTTCTTGGGTTGGTGGTAATACTGCAATTGTTGAATATACTCGTGCTACACGATCAGCAGGTAAAACAAAATTCAATGGTTTGAAATTATGGAATTTAGCCTTAGAAGGTATTACTAGTTTTTCAACTGTGCCATTAAAAATATGGACATATTTAGGATTATTTGTAGCAAGTTCTTCAATTATATATGGAATCTACATGATAATAGGAAAATTAATTTTTGGTAATTCTGTACCAGGATATCCATCATTACTGGTTTCTATTTTGTTTCTTGGAGGTGTTCAGCTTATTGGCATTGGCGTTTTAGGTGAGTACATTGGAAGAATTTACATTGAAACCAAACAACGTCCAAAATATATTTTAAAATCAAAACAAATTAAATTAAATGAAGAATAATAAACTATTTATTTTAAATGCTTTAATTATTTATATAATTATTCTAATTCCATCATTAAATACACCATTTCAATCAGATGATTATAGTTATTTTTTAAAAGGTATTTCATGGGAAAATTCAATATCTCATTATATGGGATGGAGTGGTCGATTAATAACAGATTTCACTTCTTCTTTTTTATTGAAATATTTACCATATATTATCTATGAATCTCTTAATGCTTGCGTTTTTTTATTATTATGCTTATTTATTTCTATAATTCCTAAATTAATAATACGAAATAATGTTACTAATTCTAATTTTTCATCAGTAACATTATGGATTGTCTTTCTAGCTTATTGGATCAGTAACCCTAATTTAGGGCAAACAAGTTTTTGGATAGTTGGTTCTGCTAATTATTTATGGACAATAATGTGGGCAAGTCTTTATTTTGTCTTAATCCTTTACATTACTAATATTAAGAAAGAATTAGAAAAAAATGATTATTTATATATAGTAATATTAGGTTTTTTGGCTGGTTGTTCAAATGAAAATACATCTGTAAGTGTTGTTTTATTTACTTTTACTTTATTTTTTATTGAACAAAGAAAAAAAATTATATCTGTAGGATTTTTATCTTCATTAATAGGAGCCTTAGTTCTTCTTTTAGCACCTGGTAATAGGGTTAGAATGCAGACTGAAGATTTTTGGTATAGTTTATCAACTAAAGAACAGCTTAGAATTCATATTTATGAACGTATGCCGAATGCTATATCTCAATATTTACATATTTATCTACTAATAATAACAGCTTTAATAATTCTTATTTTAATTAAGAAAAAAATAAATAATAAATCAATTTTATATGTAGGAGTATTCTTTATATTAAGTTTATTTTCTAATTTTATTTTAGCTAAATCTCCTATTATAGGAGGTAGAAATTTAAATACAGGGTTATTCTTTTTATTACCTGTTCTAGCAATTATTGTTTATGAATTTCAAAATAGTAAGAGTAGAGAAGTAAAATTATCTAATTTTATTCTTATAGGTTATTCGTTGTTATTTTTTATTCCTTCATATATCTATTTTACTTTTATGATGGTACAAAGTAAAAATCAATATCAAATTAGAGAAAATATAATTAATACAGTCAAAAAGGATAACAAAGATACAATTACTATTCCTGATTGGAATTTTACTAGGTTATTAAAGCCAAGTGATGCATTTGACACTTATAGAAGCCCTTCTATGCCTGAGTATTATGGGGTTAAAAACATTACATATAAAATTGTTAACTTTAATTATGGAGCACTAATTGAAGGTGATAAATATCCAATTAATAAAAATCTAAAAGGTAATCTAAAAATATTGAATATTTATAACTACACTATTGATCCAATGGATTTTACTCATAAAAAAGGAATAATTATAGAATTCAATGAGAGTATTAAAAATTATATTCAAGAAGGAGATAATCTTATTTTTATACATTTTATTGATAAAAAGGGACAATTTATAAATTCAGATAGACTTATTGATAGTGAAATTGAATTAAACAATAAATTTTATATTGACACTTCTTTAGATAAAATTAGAATTTCAAATTTAGAGAAGATCATCATTGGGTTTTATAATACAAATACTCAAAAAGAATCTACTGAAATTGAAATCAAATTAGATAAGTAAATGAATTGTTTAAACTTTAGTTTCAAAGCAAATATTTTAGGTCTTAATGTTAAATTACAATTTTGTAAAATAGATTCAATAAATATTTAGGAAATAATCATAATGGGTTTTTATTATATTTTTAATAAAAAAATTTAGACATTCATCAATTAAATCTACTATCAAATTATTCCGATTAACTAAAAGAGCATTAAAAATAAAACCCAATACGATTTTTTTCGTATTGGGTTATTTTATAATAATATTCAAAATTTATTCCCTCCAAGCAATAATTTTATCACGAATAAATTCAGCTAATTTTATTTTACTTTGGTGAGTCCAACCAGCTATGTGAGGAGCCAAAACAACATTTTCAGCTTCTATCAAATACTGAAATTCCTCTGGTAATTCTGATGCAACCAAACGTTCAAAACTCGATTTTTCGAATTCCAAAACATCCAAAGCAGCGCCCAAAACCTTTCCAGATTTCATTGCTTCCACCAAGTCTTTCGTAACAACAGCTTTTCCTCTTGCAGTATTCACAAAATAAAAAGGCTTTTTCACATTGGCAATAAAATCAGCATCAATCATTTTTGTTGTCTCAAGTGTTTGTGGCGTATGTAAACTAATAACATCCACTTGCTCAAAAAATTCTTGTAAGGTAACCTGTTTCGCAAATTCATTTCCTTTGTTTGGTAAAATATCATAACAAATAACATTCACATCAAAGCCTTGTAAACGCTTTGCAAATGCATTTCCCATATTTCCGTACCCAATAAGCCCAACCGTTTTTCCTTTCAGCTCATCACCTCTGTTTTCTTCACGTTTCCAAATACCATTTCTCACTTCATTATCAGCTCTTCGCAAATGGTGCATCAACATTAGTAACATTCCAACGGCATGCTCACCAACAGAATCTCGGTTACCTTCTGGCGAATTAAACAAAACAATTCCTCGCTCAGCAGCATACTCCTCGTCAATATTTTCTAACCCTGCTCCTACTCTACCAATAAATTTTAGTTTCGTTGCTTTTTCTAAAAAAGATTTATCAATCGGAAAACGACTTCTAACAATCATTCCATCATAATTCGCAATTTTTTGTTCAATAATTTCTTTGGGAGAAGTATAATCTTCGTCAACAACAAAACCAGCATTGCGTAAACCACCATTCAAACATTCGTGATTAGAATCGATGGCTAATATTTTATAGGAAGTATTCATGTTCAAAATTTCTATCAAAGTTACAACGAAACAACTAAAAATTTCTTAGAAGAAGCCTAAAAATTAGTTATAAAAAAGTTTCTATTTTTTTTAATTTCTACCTTATTATAACTATGTTGAAAACATATTAATTAACTGATAATAAATGGTATTTTTTGTTAATAACCTTGCTTGGGCAATTCCTTCGGACCGCGCTTTCACGTTCCCAATCTTTTATAAAAGTAGACTTCAAGAACCTCAGTCTACTTTTACAAAAGGATTTCCACTTCAATCGCTATTGCAGAGTTAGAAATATGAATTTTAAGTTCTAAGTTAATAACATAAACACTTAATAACTCTTCGACAGACTTAAACTTGTTTAAATTTTTATTTTTCAAATAAGTAGAACTTTAAAAGCGATATAATATACTTTGTATTTAGATATTGGATTAAAAAGAATAAAAAAGACAGTTAAACTTTGAATAATTCTATTGAAAAATACTGGGAAAAAAGAAAACTTTATTAATGACCGTTTTGGATATGCAGTTTCAACGGTAAAATGCACCTTATAAAGCACTTCTAACTGTAAAATCATTTATCAAAAACGGCACTATCACAATATCAGTAATTTAACTCATTTTAAAAAGGTGTATAATAACCTTTATGTTAAGTATGAAATATTAGTTATTTTTATCAAAAAACAACCGCTCTATGATTAACAAAAAAATAATTAAAAATATATCATATATAGTTTTTGTTGCTACAATAACCTATTCTTTGATTAGATTATATGATTACATAAATTAAAAAAAATGTTAACAAATAATGAATATTTTGAGAAAGCTATAGATACATTTACATTTGGTTTCATTTTATTAGCTATATACTTAGCTATTTATTATTTTTCTAAGAGTAAAAAGAAAAATATACCTATCCATAATATACAAAAAAAGAAACCTTATGAATATGTAAATGAAAGTACAAAAATTCTTCAAAAAGGAAGGATGCAAGCTTTATTACTAATAAGTATAATCTTCCTTATTAGTTCAGTTATATATTTTATACTTTCAATATACAAATAAAATTTATGAGATATGGATGTTATAAAACTGTATATCTTCAGCAAAAAATAGATACTAGTTTAAGTTTGTAATATTCTAATTCAAAGTTACTTATAATTATTTTAACGTGTTTAATTTGTTTTGAATACATACAACTTATAACACGTTTTATGTTAAACAAAATATAGAAGCTTTTGTAAAAGCTTCATAAAAGATAAAATCAACGATCTAATTAGTAGACTGCCCCCAATTAGAGCATTTTTTTGTTTGGTTTTCTATCGTAAAAGTTGATTTTGTCAAACATTGTTAAAGATTAAATTGTTCTACCAACACATTTGATACACAAACTTATTAAATGAATTGATTTTAGCGGTTTTAAGTGCATAAAAATACCCAATAATAGAAATTAGTCCACTATTGGGTAAAGTTATCTAATGATTGTGTGTGGATTGCGTGATAATAACACTTCTGGAACATTACCAATAATTAATAAAATAGAAAAAACTTATATCATAATAGTTATTTAGCATGTATTTAATTAACAAAAGAATAATTAATTATTTAGTCAATTGTATCTGCTCTTTCTATCCATATCCCATTCTTTTTTTCCCGAACTTTTCCATTTTTTCTAATAAATACTAGTTCATTATTATCAAATTCGTAATATCCTTTTTCCCATTCATAATCTTGTGCATTAGGGGACGTTTTGGGTAAATCTTCATTTATTGTAATTCTTTTATATTTTTTTGATTTAAACTCACCAGATAATATTTCTCTTACGTATTCTGAACTATTATCATCAGAATATAAATATTCACTTAAAGAAATTCCTAATTGACTAGTTTCTAATTTACTTAAAATTCTATCTTTGTTATCATATGTATAAACTATCTTTGTTCCATTAGATGGATCAGTTTTTATTCCATTATTCATATATTCTTTAGAATAAGTATTTTCATCAATTTTCGAATATTTGTAAATGAATTTTTGAACAATATTTTTATCTTCCATCTTTTTACCATACTTGTAAGCCGTGTAATCTCTTATAAATGAATCGTCTATATATTCTAGTTTATTAATTTCACTTACAAAAGGGTCTAAGTAATTACCGCGTTTAATAGCTTTAACAATAGTTTTAATTTTACCTTCATTAAAACCTAATGAATAAGCAATTTTTTCAGAACCTACTTGTGTTAATAAAATAAGGCTACCATCATTATAATTTAGCTTAAAATCAAATGAAGAAGTTTGTTTTATTCTTTCTAAATCTTCTTTATTAAAGAATAATTCAATGACTTCCCCATTTATGGAAGCATTTTTAATTATTCCATTTTCTTTGTTAAGAAGTATTCTACTAACTTTATTTGGATATCCAATAGATAAAAATTTTCTTCCAATTAAAATATTATTATCAAAAATATCTTCTGTTTTATAACCAAATATCATAGTCGGATCATATGCTGTCAAAGCATATTCAATTTCATCAAGATATTTTTTGTTATTGGTTTGAGATTTAACAGATAATGAAAGAATTAAAATCGTTAATAATGTTATTTTTTTCATAATTTTAGATTAAAATGTTAATACAAATTTACTAAGAATATATTGTGTTAAACTAATGGATACTATTTTTAATTAAGAATTATCAACTTAACATAAAGGTTATTATACACCAAAAGTATTTAGGTTAAAATATTGATTTTAATTTTTTGTATAGTAATAAATATTGAAAAATCCATTAATAGTAAGGAGATTTTCAGTTTATAGGTTTCAAACTTACGTTATCAATATATTTATTTCTAATATAAAAAAATCACGCCTCTGGTACACATCAAAAAGTCCAGTCAAATTGTTTTTGTTTTTACACTCTAACGAAAACAGTAATTTTAAAGGCAGCTCCTAAAAGTGAATTTTAGTAGAAAATTACACCTTTAAAAACTAAAAAAATTACTTAAACAACTTAATAACTCTTCGATAGGCTCAGAGTGACATTAAATGATGTTTATATTAAGTAAATATTGTGTCATGTTGAGTTTGGCGAAACATTGCTTAAAAATGTAATTACTTTTAACAAGCTGTGAAAATTTAAAAAAAGTGTGAAATAAAAAACGACAAGAACGAGTTATAGCTTAACCACTTAACCACTTAACCACTTAACCACTTAACCACATAAACACCTGAAAACTCCTTTTAACAAACCGTTTATAACTATGTTGATTACTTTTTAATTTATTAAAATTCAGACAATTAAATTGTTAATTACTCAAGTAGATAATACAAGTTAATAAATGATATTTAAGGCATTTGGTAACACTTCAACCTTTACTTTAAGTGAATTTGTTGTTTGAAATTCACCATCCAATTGATAAGATATTTCTGTATCTTCTAAACTCTCTATGGTAAATTTTTTCACTTGTTTATATCTAGCTTTGTTCATAACATCAATTTTTTTGGCTAAAACCAAAACTGAAAAATAGAATTGTTCAAAAACATCTAAATCTTCAATCATCAGTAAATCTAATAAACCATCAGATAGGTCTGCATTAGGAGTAAATGAAATTCCGTAACCAGCTATATTAGAATTTGAACAAAATAAATAATAAAAATTCTTTTCGATAATTACATCATCTATATAAAGTCTAAATAATTTCGATTTATAATTCATTAATGTTTTTACAGAAGCATCAACATAACCAGTAATTGTACGTTTCTGGTTTTGTTCATAAGTCTTTATAATATCTGCATCAATTCCAAAACCAAGATTACTAAAAAAATACTTATCTTCCACTCTACCAACATCCATTGTACGTACAGCAGAGTTTTTAATGATTTCTATAGCTTTGTTAATATCTTTTGGAATACCAAGATTAGCCGCCAAACCATTTCCTGAACCTGCAGGGATAATTCCGAAATGAATTGTAGTATGTACCAGAGCGCTTGCAACTTCATTTATTGTTCCATCACCTCCACAAGCAACTACAACATCAGCATTTTGTGTAATAGCTTCTTGTACTAATTCTTTTGCATGAAATTGATAAGCAGTTTTTTTTAAAATAATTTCATCTTTTGGAGAGAATTTAGATTGTAGAAACTCGATAGAAATTTCATGTTTTGCGTTTCCTGAATTTGGGTTTACGATGAAAAAATATTTCATTCTGAAAGAATTAAATTATAGTTTTACAAAAATAATAAAAGAAAAAGAATAATTAGATTTAAAGCAGATTTATAAAGAAAAAGAGTTAAAAACTTTCTAAATTTGTAGTATGAAAATTAAAGATATACAAAACGAAATAGTTGATGAATTCTCTTTTTTTGATGATTGGGAACAACGTTACGAATATTTAATAGAATTAGGAAAAAGCTTAAAAACATTATCTGAAGAAGAAAAAACAGATGATAAAATTATAAAAGGTTGTCAATCTTCTGTTTGGTTGGATGCTGAATTAAAAGGTGACGTTATAGAATTTAGAGCAGATTCTAATGCGATTTTACCAAAAGGAATTGCAGCTTTATTGGTACGTATGTACAACAATCAAACTCCAAAAGATATATTAGATTCGGATACAGATTTTATTAAAGAAATTGGTCTATCGGAATTTTTATCTCCTACAAGAGCAAATGGATTACTTGCAATGGTAAAACAATTCAAATTTTACGCGATTGCTTTTCAATCTCAACAAAACAATAGTTAATAAATGTTATATTGCGTTAGGGATTGAAGTGAAAATCCTTTTTAGATTGCATATTTTTTGATATTGTTCAATGACCAATCTAAAAAGATTGTAACGAAAAGCCCGCCCGAAGGGAACGCCCCAAAATGAATAAAAAATAGAAGTTATTTTACCTTTTTTTAAATGTTATAATTTTTATAAACAACTAATGCAATTCAAGATTTTGTAAGCTGCATGTTGATAAAAATAATAAATTAGAGATGATAGAATTAAATAATTTCATAACTAACCAACTACGATGAACGATTTTCTAGGACAAGCATTTATTTTTTTATTTTCTGCTGTAATTTGTGTTCCTATTTCTAAAAAATTAGGAATGGGTTCTGTATTAGGTTATTTAATTGCAGGAGTTTTAATAGGTCCGTATGTTTTGAAATTTGTAGGGAACGACGGTAGAGATATTATGCATGCAACTGAATTTGGTGTTGTAATGATGCTATTTTTAGTAGGATTGGAATTAGATCCTAAGGAATTCTGGAAAATGAAAAACAAGATAATAAATCTTGGTGGAATGCAGATTCTTGGAACAGTTCTTATAGCAACAATTATAGGGGTTTATGCTCTGAAAATGAATTTTCCTATGGCAATTTCTATTGCTTTTGCTATTACCGTTTCTTCGACAGCCATTATTATGCAAACCCTGAATGAGAAAGGACTTACTAAAACAGGAATTGGTAAATCTACTTTTTCTGTGCTTCTTTTTCAGGATATCATGGTTATTCCAATTTTAGCAATTATTCCTTTGTTGGTTGGTGATTCGCTAATAAAATCTATTGGTGACGATTCTAAAAGTTTATTGGTTGGAGGACCTGCTTTCATGAAAACATTGGTAATTGTAGGAGCAATTACTTTTATATATGTCATCGCAAAATATATTTTAACACCTTATTTTAAATACGTTGGACAATTGCAAGTAAGAGAAATATATACTTCTTCTGCGTTGTTATTAGTTATTGGTGTATCTCTATTAATGCAAAAAGTAGGAATTTCTCCTGCTTTGGGAGCATTTATTGCGGGTGTTGTATTGGCAAACAACGAATATAAACATCAATTGGAAAGCGACATAGAGCCTTTTAAATCTTTATTGCTTGGTATCTTTTTTATAGCTGTTGGTTCTACCATCAATTTTAAGTTGATTGCAGAAAAACCATTCATGATTCTTGGATTGACAATAGGAATTATGGCTATAAAATCGTTTGTATTATGGATGATAGGAATTAAGCATAAGTTTAATTTTGATCAGAAAATGTTATTCGTTTTATTACTATCGCAGGTAGGAGAATTTGCATTTGTGATTCTAGCTTTAACAAGGAATTTAGATATCCTAAATAAGCAATGGTATGATATGATGCTTGCTACAACAGCGATTACAATGGTAATAACTCCACTACTATTGGTATTGAATGAACGTTTGATTTTAAAATATTTTGGAGTAAAATCTAAAGTCACTCCAATAGTAAAAAATGAGCATATAAATATTGATGCTTCTGATGGTGAAGTTATTATTGCAGGATTTGGTGATTTTGGTAATACAATAAGTAGAGTTTTAAACAGTACAGATATAAAAACCATTGTTTTAGATAACGATAGCGAGCGTGTTGAAAAAATGCGTAAACAGGGGTTTAATGTTTTTTATGGTGATGCAACCAATGTAAATCTTTTAAAATCTGCGGGTGCTGACCGTGCAAAATATTTTGTTGCAGCATTAGATCCGCCAGAAATTAATCAAAAATTAGTACATATTGTTCGTAAAAACTTTCCTAATCTTGAGATTATTGTTCGTGCAAAAAATCGTAGTTATGCTTACAATTATCTAAAAGAAGGACTGAATGAAGTGTACAGAGAAAGTTTTTTCTCATCAGTGTATGTTGGTCGACAATTACTAATAAAATTTGGTTTTTCGTTTGAAGAAGCTTCTAAAATAGGTGAGATTTTTATAAAAAGTGATCGTAAATCATTAAGAAAAATTGCAAAGCATACAGAGAATTCTGATGAATATTTTAAAGCATCAAAAGAAGAATTTGAAAAGCAAATGAAATTAGTTGCCAAAGAATTAAATAATAGAAAAAATGGAGAAATTAAATAAAAAGAAACTTTTAGTTATTCGTTTTTCTGCACTAGGCGATGTTACAATGATAGCTCCTGTTCTTAAGGAATTTATAGAACAAAATCCCAATGTAGAAGTTTATGTTGCTTCTCGCCCATTCATGGGAACTATTTTTAAACAATTTCCTGAAATAAAATTCATTCCTGTTGATTTGAATAAAAAGTACAAAGGTTTTTTAAGCCTTTTTAAATTATATGGAGAATTAAAAAAATATAATTTTGATTATGTTGCTGATTTTCATAATGTAATTCGTTCTAAGGTTATTACATCTCTCTTTAAATTAACTGGAACAACAACAGCTACGTTAGATAAAGGTAGAGAAGAAAAAAAAGCATTAATTAATCAAGAAAACAGAGTTTTTAAACAACTTAAATTAACCACAGAACGCTACGCTGATGTATTAAGAAATTTAGGGTTTAAATTAACGTTGAGTCATCAATTAAAATCAAATACCTTAAAAGAAGAAAAATCGATTGGTATAGCTCCTTTTGCAGCCTTTAAAAGTAAAATGTTTCCATTGGATAAAATGAAGCTTGTAACAAAATTATTGGCAGATAATGGGTATAAAATTTTCTTGTTCGGAGGAGGGAAATCAGAAATTGACGAATTAAAAACATGGGAGAATTTAAGTCCTACTATTCAATCTTTAGCAGGTAAAATCTCTTTTGAAGAAGAATTGCAAAAAATAGCAACATTACAAGCTATGATTTCTATGGATAGTGCCAATATGCACTTAGCCTCTTTAATGGGAACAAGAACCATATCTATTTGGGGAGGAACACACCCATTTGCAGGCTTTATAGGTTACGGACAATCTACAAATGATGTTATACAAGACGAAACATTAAATTGTCGCCCTACTTCTATTTTTGGTAAAGATCCAAAAGGGTTTGAAAATTTTGATTATTTTCAGAATTTATCAGCAGAAAATGTTTATCAACAAATTGTGGACAAGCTAAAAAATTAAAATCATATAAAAACAAAAGTCCATAAATAAAGTCTATTATTTTTGGGCAATTGCTTCGCACCGTGCTTTCACGCTCCCAATCTTTTTAGATTGGAAATATAATCATCTTCTTGAAATGAATCCAATCTAAAAAGGATTTCCACTCCAATCACTATTGCAAAATATCACATCTAAAAAATAAATTGTAAATAAAAAACCGTTATAAAATGAATTATAACGGCTTTTTAATGTTTATAAAAATAACACTATGATTAGAATAATTAATATCCTGGTGTTTGTGTCATGTTTTTGTTTAAGTTCAATACCGTTTGAGGAATTGGTAATTGCCATCTGTAATCACCAGCAGGAAGAGTTTGAGCTCCTGAAGGTGATCCACTTCCATCAGCTTCATATCCATTTCCACTACGTTGAATACCACTTGTGTAAGCTGAAGAAATTCCAGAAACACCTTGTAAACGTTTTAAAGTGAACCAACGATCTCCAGATTCGAAAGCTAATTCTTTACGACGCTCTAATTGAATTGCATCAAATAAAGCAGAACCAGATTCTCCTCCTGTGTAAGTAGAGTAACGAACATCTCTTAATTTGTTTAATGTTGTTAAAGCACTACCGCTATCACCTGATAAATATTGAGCTTCAGCTAAGTTTAAAATAGCTTCTTCTACACGAGAATAACGACCATTGTTTACTCCTAATAATACTGTTCCTGTAATGTATTTATTTACAGCGATTATAGGAATATTTACTTTATCAACTGTTTTATTAAATGTTTTAAAGTAAGCACTGATACGTTCAGGTTCAGTTTTTTGATCATACAAAGCATAAAAAGCTTTATCTACTCCATATTCTATAATGATATCACTATCCGTAGAACCTTGGCTATAGTTAGTACCGATAGCTGGGTCTGTTGCGTTAATGAATGGAATTTCAAATAAAACACCATTACTAGCTTTAGAAGTCCATAAATCGCTTAACTGACTTTGAGTAGCTGGAGTTACACCATCAACAACAGGTTGAAGATATTCAATAGCTTTAGTGTAATTACCGTTGTATAAATAAACTTTACCTAAAATAGCTTCTGCAGCAAATTTATTGATTTCAGTTGTAACTAAAGATGTACTTAAATATGGTATTGCAGCCTCTAAATCAGCAATAATTTTAGTATAAGTTTCTCCTATAGTTGCATCACGAGAAGGGTAAGCTGTAGGGTCGTATGTATCAACATAAGCAATACCAATTGTTGAAGATGCATCAGCAGCTTGAGTTGGTATTTCAGCATAAGTACGAGCAACTTCGAAATGAGCTAATGCACGTACAGCTTTTGCTTGTGCAATAACATTATTTTTGAAATCACCATCTTCTAAATTATCAATTTTAGACAAAATAATATTTGCTCTAGTGATAATGTTATAAGAAGAAGAGTAAAGATCTGTAGGAGTTGTATTTGAATTATACTGCCATAAGTGAGCTTTTTGACCTGAATTACGTCCATTAGGATTTATAATTAAGTTGTCACCCATTACATCTCCAATAGCAATTAAATCAGCTGCACTACTAGATCCAGAATAATATCCACTATTTGTAAATCCATAGTAAACACCTCCTAATGCTGAAGTAAAATCTGCTTCAGTATTATAATAATCATTTACTTCAACTGAATTATATGATTTTTGATTGATATCTTCATCACTACAAGATGTAAAACTTAATGCACATGCTAATAATGACAATACAAAAATATTTTTTTTCATTTTTTTTAATTTTTAGAATGTAATATTAAATCCAACAGAATAAGTACGTACCAATGGGTAAGAGAACGCAGTAAATGAATTCGAAACATATCCTGTTGAAGTAGTAGTACTACTTTCGCTAGAACCTGAACCTGCAATTGGGTTACCGTGGTATTTAGTCCAAATACCTAAGTTTTGAACTTGAGCAAACATTCTTAAGTTTTTAATAAAAGTTCCTTTTGTTAATTCAGAAAAATTATAACCTACAGATAAACTACGGAATAAGATATAATCAGATTTTTCTAAATATTTTGTTGAATACTGTGTACCAATTAAATCTGGAGAAGCAAAAGATGCACTAGTATTATCAGCTGTCCAATAGTTTGCAGCTTCTACAACATGGTTATTAGTAATTGTAGGATCTGTTAAATATTGGTATGTATTGTTGTACATGTAACCACCAGCAGAGTATGTGAAATCTGCACTAATATCAAATCCGTAAATTTTAGTATTTAATCCAAAACCTCCCATTAATGTTGGAAGTGGAGTTTTATTTGTAGCTACAGCATCTCCTCCATCATAAGTGTCAGTAACATTTCCATTTTTATCTAAGTAAAGATCTTTACCTGTGCTTGAATCAACACCAGCATATCTTACCATATAAAATTGGTAAGGCTTACCTCCTGCAACGTGTGCCATACTCTCGTATGAACTAGCTACTAATAACATATCATCACCACCAGCTAATGAATTAACTTTGTAGTTTAATTTAGTAACATTTCCGTATACAGATAAATTAAAGTTTTTAGAACGAACTACATCATAGTTAAGTTCAAGTTCTACACCTTCAGTTTTAATTTCTCCAGCATTAAGAGTTGTTGTAAACCCTCCTGCTTCAGAACTTAATTGTTTAGTGAAGATGAAATTAGAACGTAAATCTCTAAAGTAAGCAAGAGATCCTGTTAAACGATTTCCAAAGAAACCATAGTCTAAACCAACATTTAATTTTCTATTTGTTTCCCATGTTAAATTAGGGTCAGCTAAATTAGTTGTTGGGTAAGTTACAGAACTTCCGTTTAAAGTATTTGTCATACTTAACAACGTTAAGTTTGCATAACGTGCAATAGCAGAATCATCTCCTACTTCACCATAAGATCCTTTAAGTGTTAAGTTGTTGATAGCTTTAGACCCTTTTAAGAAATTTTCTTTAGCTAAATTCCATCCTAAAGACACACCCCAGAAAGTACCATATTTGTTGTTGATACCCGCTAATGATGTTCCATCACGACGAATATAAGCGTCAACAAAATATTTGTTGTTAAAGTCGTAAGATGCAGCTCCTAAATAACCGAATTTACTTACTCTCCATCTAGAAGTTAATGAAGTTTGTTCGATTAATGATGCTAAACCTTGAGTTTGTAAATAATCATTTGGATATCCTTGGCTACTTAAAGTCATAGAATATAAACTTTGATTAATATACTCAGATGCAGCAGAAACTCTTAAGTGGTGTTGTCCTCCGAATGTATTTTCGTAAGAAACCTCATTTCTCCAGTTGTAATCTAAACGATCTGTACTTCTATCAGTTTTAGATCCATTACTTCCTAATAACGAAGATAAAACAGCAGAAGGCTCTAAGAAAGTTTCGTATTGTGTTCTGTTATATGTAGCACCAAATGTAGAACGAGCAGTTACGTTTTTCCATAAATCTGCTTCAAGGAATCCAGATCCATAGATACGTAAATATCTTGTTTGTTGGTGAGTTTTTTCCATTTCGTCAGCTACAGCATATCCACCTGAATTTGCTCCAGAATTATAAATGCGATTTCCATCACTATCTAAAGCATAATTACCATTAGCATCTTTTTCGTAGAAAGAAGCATATGGACGGTTTAATAATACATTGTAGAACGGAGATTGAACGTTTACACGGTCACGAGGATTGTTAATTGTTGTATAAGATCCATTAATGTTAACACCGTATCTTAACCAATCTTTTAATTTAGTTGTTAAATTTAAAGATGAAGTTATTCTTTCTAATCCGTTATAGTATTTTACAG
This sequence comes from Flavobacteriales bacterium UBA5933, assembly GCA_002430925.1. Lineage (GTDB taxonomy): Bacteria > Bacteroidota > Bacteroidia > Flavobacteriales > Weeksellaceae > Empedobacter. The sequence continues at coordinate 9,585 of DJDD01000096.1, read as the reverse complement.
CTCCTTCATTTTTGTCATATCCTACAGTAAATGCACTAGACGTATCACCTTCATTTTTATTAAATGAAATAAAATGAGATGATGTTAATCCATTTTTGTATAAATCATCAGACCATTTATGGTCATTTTGAGCTAATGTAGCGATTTGTTCAGCAGTACGAGCTGTACCTAAACCAAGAGATTTACCATCTGAACCAGTGATTTTACTTAAATTATTTTGATAATTTAATAATTGTTCTGCGTTCATTAAATGGATATTAGGTAAATCCATCATTTGGTTTACACCAATTCGTCCAGAATAAGTTATAGTAGCTTCACCTTTTTTTGAAGATTTTGTTTTCATGATGATAACACCGTTAGCACCACGTGAACCAAAGATTGCTAATTGAGATGCATCTTTTAATACTTTTACTTCTTCTATATCAGAAGGATTAATAGCATTTACATCATCAGCAGTCATATAAGTTCCATCTACTACGTATAATGGTGATTTTACACCTCCATTTAAACCAATAGCACCACGTATAGTAACGTTTGCTGTTGCTCCAGGAGCTCCACTCATCGCTTGAGAAGATAAACCAGAAACTTTACCACCAATCATTTGATCGATAGATACAGTTGGGTTCATCTGTTCTAAATCTTTTGCTTTAACTGTTGTTACACCAGATTTAGATGGAGCATCAAATATACTTTTTACAACAACTTCTCCTAAGTCTACTGTAGGATCTTTTGCATCGTCTTCACTTGTATATTTTAATGTTCCTAAAGTATTACTTGTAACCTTAAATTCTTTACCATTAACAACTAAAATATCTCCAATTTTAGCATCAATATCAAATTTTCCATCAGCATCTGTAAATACAGATTTATCAGTTCCTTTTATAGAAACTTGAACATCTGCTTCTGGGAAATTATCAGCATCATTTACGACACCTGTTACTTGAGCAAAAGCTATAGATCCTAATCCTAGGAAAGCTAATAAGCCCAAAGATGTGATTCTTCTCCTCATAATCTTATTTATTTTTATAAAATAGGGAAGCAAATCTGAGCATAATTTTTTATTAAGAAAAGTAAAAAAAGGAATAATAATTAAATTTTTAAATAAAGTTTATTTTGCTTTTTTTTATTTAATTTTTAATTTTAAATACTTAAAAAATGATATTTATTATGTTTTTAACAAAAATTAATAAAATAAAAATCAATTTTATGTTAATTTTTTTATATTATAAAAAACGCAATATTTGTAAATAGTTATAAAATGAACTAAAAAATATTCAATTTTTATTCTAAAAAATGTGAATAATAGGAATGATTTTGCCTTAAGCAGTGATGTATTTTTTTTTTTCAGTTATAAAGAAATCTAAAATGAAATCTAAATTTTAAGATAATTGATCTATTAGAATTTTTTTATAAATGAAAAGTTATTTTTAGTTAATTATATTTAATCAGCTCATCTATATTTTAATAAAAGCTTCTTAAATAATTATCATCAACTAAAAATAACTTTATAAAAATTTTATTTCTTTAAGATTTATTTAACTATCCTGTTCTTGGAAAACGAATAATGGAACAATGTTTTTGTTAACAAAAGTTTTTGTGAAACTAGGAGAAAATATTTTATCTAAGAAACCTTTATTTCTTCGAACAACAGTTAATAAATCAAGTTGTTTTTCTTGTATTGCATTAATTACAGCATTTACTGGATCTGGATCAATAATTATCTCGAAAATGATAGGTTCATTTGCAAATTGAATTTTCCATTCCTTTAAAGCTTTATCATCATAGTTCCCATCTTTTGAAACATGCATACAGTGAATTTTGGCTTTATGTCTATTAGCCATTTTTATAAGATATTTTAAAGCTTCTTTATCTCTATCTTCAAATATGGTTGTAAAACCTATATTATCATAACTTTTGAAAGATATATCTTGTGGTACACTTAAAACAGGAATTTTAAGTGATGTAATAGCATTAATAGTATTTGAGCCAAATAATAATTTTTGTAAGCCAGAATTACCCTCCGTTCCCATAACAACAAAGTCTATTTCTTCTTCTTCCGTTAAATTTTTTAAATTGTATAAAAAATTACCTTCTTCTAAAATATACTTTATAGGAATTTCACTTAAATTATTTTCTTTTGCTATCTCTTTTAGATGAGGTATATTATCTTTAAAGTTTTCAAAACTTCCTGTTTCAATCGTTTCATATACATTTTGTATAACTCCAGCATTTATACTACCAGTTATCATAGGAAGGTCATAAACATGCAAGACAATTACTTCTGCTTTTAAAGTTTTTGCTAAGTTTAATGCATATAAAAATGCATTTTTAGCACTATCAGAAAAATCTGTTGGAAATAATATTTTTTTCATGTTATTAGATTTTTAGAGTATTAAGGTACAAAAAAATATTTTTATAATTCAATAAAGGGATTTAGAATTGCTTCATAAACCCCTTTATTTTCTATATTAATAGTTTAATTTATTCATGTATTACAAATAAAGGTATTATGTTTTGAGAGAAGATTTTTTTAGTAAAGCTCGGAGAAAATATTTTTTCAAGAAAAGATTTGTCTCGGCTAACCACAGCTAGTAAATCAATTTTTTCATCCTTTATGAATTCTATAACACCATCCATATAATCTTCGGCTGAATAGATAGAAAAATCAACAGGATCATCTTTATAATAATCCTTCCAATGATTAAGCGATGAAACATCATAGTTTTCATCTTTAGATATATTTAAACAATGTAATTTAGCATTATATCTAAAAGCCACATCAACTAAATAATCTAAAGCTTTTCTATCTTTTTCTTCAAAAATTGTAGTAAAACCAATATTTTTTATTCCAGAATATTTATATCCATTAGGAATGCTTAATACAGGGATTTTTAAATTTTTGATAGCGCTCATAGTATTAGAACCAAAAAGGAATTTATCAATACCAGAATTACCATTTGTTCCCATTACAACAAAGTCAACTTTTTCTTCTTCAATAAAATTTGGTAAAACAAAAGAAATCATACCTTCTTTAATGAAAAATTTAATATTTACATTTTTAAAACCATTTTCTTCTGCTATTTTTCTTAGAAAAGGAATATGGTCTTTAAGATTTTCAAAATTTCCAAGTTCAATGGTGTCATAAACATTTTGTAAAACAACGGCATCAATACCTCCATTTATCATTGGATATTGAAATGCGTGTAAAACATATAATTCAGCATTCTGATTTTCTGCTAAATTTAATGCGTATAAAAATGCATTATTTGCAGTTTCAGAAAAATCGGTCGGAAATAATATTTTTTTCATAATATTCTTTTATAGTTCTCTTATAAAGATAAGAAATATATCATATCAGATAAGAAATATTTTCTTTTTTATGTCTGATTTTTAGCACATTCGTTCTTTATATTTATCTTCTGAATTCTTATTAGTAAATTTGTAAAAAATATTAATTTCTAGAATATAGAATTTAAGTCTTTAATTTTTTAATCAATAAAATAAATAGATGTTAGAAGATAAAAATGTTTCAAAAACAAGTTTAGCAGAAATAGGAGAATTTGGATTAATCAATCAAATCAAAGAAGGATTTCCTATAAAATTAGAAAGTTCTATAAAAGGAATTGGAGATGATGCTGCTGTTATTGATTATAAAAAAGAAAGAACCGTAGTTTCTACAGATATGCTTGTAGAAGGGGTTAATTTTAGTTGGGCATATATGCCTTTAAGACATTTAGGTTATAAAGCTGTTGTAACTGCAATAAGTGATATTTTAGCAATGAATGCTATTCCAAAACAATTACTTGTATCTATTGCTCTATCTAACAGATTTACAATAGAAGCGGTAGATGAAATTTACAACGGGATGAAATATGCGTGCGACAAATATAATATTGATATTGTTGGTGGAGATACAACTTCTTCTGTAAGTGGTTTAGTAATTAGTCTTACAGCTATTGGTTCTGCATCAGATAAAGATATTACATATAGAAATGGAGCACAAGAAAATGATTTAATCGTTTTATCTGGAGATTTAGGAGCTTCTTTTCTTGGATTACAAGTCTTAGAAAGAGAAGCACAAGTAAGTAAAGTTAATCCTAATAATCAACCAGATTTTGAGCAATATTCTTACTTAATAGAACGTCAATTAAAGCCAGAAGCTCGTTTAGATATTGTTAATTTATTAAAAGAATTAAAAGTAAAACCAACTTCTATGATTGATATCTCAGACGGATTATCTTCAGAGATTATTCATTTATCAAAAGAAAGCGGATATGGCTTTAATATTTACGAAGAAAAAATACCTTTAGATTCAACAGTTATAAAAGGAGCTGAAGAATTTAAAATTAATCCTATAACTTGTGCATTAAGTGGTGGTGAAGATTATGAATTATTATTCACAATCAACCAAAATGATTTTGATAAAATAAAAGGGAACCCTAATTTAACTGTTATTGGACACGTTACGGGTAAAAATGAAGAAAACTATTTAATAACAACAGGAAGTGAACAAATGGTTCCTCTTACGGCACAAGGTTGGGGAATTAAAACAGAAGAAGAAAATTAATTTTTTAGCAGTAGATAGCATTTTTAATAAAGTTATTTAAGCATTCTATAAATTATATTTATTTTTAGGGCAATCCCTTCGGGCGTGCTTTCTCGCTATATCTTTTTTGATTGGTCATTGCAGTTCGAATTCGATAAATGACTAAGTCGAAATGCAATAATCTGTAGAAATGTATCCAATCAAAAAAGGATGTTGCTTCAATCACTATTGCAAAAGACAGATTAATAATAAATTATATGCTAAAGGCATCATAGAGATAATTTAAAAAATAGCGTAATAAGTTTCACGATTAATTTATTTTAAAACTTACTAAATATAAAAACGGGCTTTACAAATTTGTAAAGCCCGTTTTTGTATTTTTTTATATCCTTAAAGATTATTTTTTAGGTAAACGAACAATTCTACTTGTGTCGTTTCTGTATGTTTTACCTCCGTTTATTTTTTTATAAGAAAATTTAGAAGCTAAACCTATTGTTTCTGATGAAAGATTATTTGTAATATCTCCTTTATTGTTCATACGGTTTACAATGTCGTAAGTTACATCATAACCCAATTGTTCATATCTTGTAGGAAATTCACAATAAATTTCATTAAAATCTTTCAATACATTTTGTACTTCTTGATCTCTTGTATTTATTAATCTTGCTGTACTATAAACAAAACCAAAATTTCTAAAAGAGTCAATATTTTTTGCATTTTCAGGACTATATACATCATAAACAGAAACAGATTTTATTCCATAAGCCTTGATGTTGTCTTTATCAAACGTTTTTAGTTTTTCTAAATATTGTTTTCCTAAATTATCATTATCTCCTACAAGAACTGTAATTATAGGGGTAAAATAATTTTCACCATTTACACTATCATGAGGTTGAACAATTTTCGAAACATTATCAACAATAACTACATTAGCTTTCAAGTCTTTTTCTAATTGTTTTTTAGTGTAATTAGCAAGTTCCTGATCATCTCTATCAGTTAATAAATACACTTGCTCACCTGCGAAATTTTTGCCAATTTCCTCAATGATTTGGTCAGCAACAACTTCATCTTTAGGATTAGATATAATTAAATCATTAAAAGAATTTAAACTATCATCATTCGCATAAGGAGAAATAACCATAATCCCTGAATTACTAAAGAAATTCGAAACTTCAGTAACATCAGATGTGTTTAAAGGTCCAATTACGGCATCAGTTTTACTAAAATCATTTCCAGCTAAAATATTTTGTAAATTACCATTCTTACTATCAATAACCTTAACGTTTACATTTTTTCCTGTTTTTGCTAAGCGAGTTAATGCTAACTTAGAGCCAATAAAAAACTGCATAGCTTGAGAGTTTTTTAATTGGGGATTTTTTGCTACATCAAATGGTAATAAGATTGCGACATTTATTTCATTGTCATTCGCTCTTTTCAACTTACCTGGTGAACTGTATTTTACAATTTTAGCATTTTTTTGTAAAGGAATTTTAAGAATCATTCCACTTTTTAACCCATTAATTAAATCAGGATTTAATCGTAACAAATCATCTAAAGTAGTATTGTATTTTTCTAAAATACTATAAACAGAATCACCATTTTGAACAGTATAATTAATAGAATTATCTTCAATTACAACAGAACCCGATTTTTTAGGAACAGTAATTACCATTCCTACCTTTACACCTTTTTGTAAATCAGGATTTTCTGCATATAGATCATCAACACTAACTTTTAAATCTTTTGATAAAGAATATAAAGTTTCACCTTTTTTGATGAGATGAGAGCCCTGAGGGATTGATGAAGATGGATTTGAATTGTTTTTAGGAATTCGAACAATATCTCCAACTTCTAATCCTTTTTGACCAATTTGTGGATTTAATGATTTTAATGTTTCTTCAGAAACTTTATATTTTTTAATAATATTATATACTGTTTCTTTCGGAGCAATAGTTATATAAATATAATTATCATCTTCTGAATTTGATTTTGTAGAGTTATCTACAATAACTTTACTGTTATCATTTGTATTAACAGTCGCATTTGTAGATGGAATTACAATTAAATCTCCAGGATGAATTCCACTTTTTTCTATTTTAGGGTTTGCTTTATATAATTCTTCTTGAGAAATACCATATTGTTTAGAAATCCCATAAACGGTTTCTTTGGCTTTCACAGTATGTGTTCTTTGCTGTGCAAAAAGAGCAGAAGAACCTATAAATAATAATAAAGCTAATATTTTTTTCATTGAGATGAATTTTCGTTATCAAATATACAAAATATGTTTTGTTTAAGGTTTTTCGTCTAATGTATTTATAATAAATTCAAACGCAAATGGCTGAATGCTATCGTATATAAAATCAATGAAATACTGTAAATTAACATAATCAAAATCCGAAAAATTCTTAATACGTTCTTGCAATCCATTTTGTTGAGATAAACAAGTTAATAATGAATCAATACGATTTAATAATTCTTCATTTTTCTTTACTTCAGCATGTATTAAACGCTTTTTTACCTTTTCAAAACCTTTTAATTGCTTCGTTTTTTGTGCCTGTATCATGTCAGCAAAAGAAGATTCAGTTAATTCACTTAAATTCTCCAATTTATCAAAAATGCTCTTCAATTCTTTTTCTAATTCTGGTAATTGAGGTGCAATTTTAGAAGAATCAATAGCTCTTTTTTTTATTATATCTAAGCTGTTTAAAAATAATTCTTCGTTGGATAAACCTATTTTTTGTTGTTTTTCAAATTGCTTTTCAGTTCTAATTAACATAGAATTTCTAAGTACAAGTAGCGGAAAATCTATTTCAAAACTTTTAAACATTTCTTTTAATTGAAACCAATAAGCAATTTCTCCACCACCACCGATATAAGCTACATTCGGTAAAATAGTTTCTTGGTATAATGGACGTAGAATTACGTTAGGACTAAATTTTTCTGGGTTTACATGTAAGTCATTAATGATTTCTTCTTTAGAAAATTTAATAGAAGTGTTATTTACAAAGTAATTTCCATTTTGTTCAACAATTCGTTCTCTAGAATTATCATTTGGAAAATAAAATAAATTAATTTCTCTTGGATTTACTTGTATAGAATAGCCTAATTCTTCAAGTTTTTTATTTTGAAGAATTACATGTTGATAAGATGTTGATTCTATTAACTCTTTCTCAAAAGTAGGAACCATTATTTTTTTCAATTCTTTATCATCCCCATCAATCATTAGTAAACCATAATCTTTAAATAATAAGTGAACTAATTTTCGTGTAGCATCAGTCAATTTATCATTTGATAGATAAGATTGATCAATCAATTCTTTAAGTTGCTCTTTTTTATTTCCATTAGGAATCAACATTAAAAAGTAATCAAAAACTTCTTGTAATCCATCTGTAGATAATCTTCCAACTGGACCTCCATATGGTTTCGACCAATGAATAATACGTTCATTGTATTTAAAATGATTGATCTCTTCGAAGTCATGATCTTCTGTAGCCATCCAAAAAATAGGAACATAATTTATTTCATCCTGTTCTTTATTCAATTCTTTACAAGCTTTAATAACTTGCATAATTTTATAAAAGAAAAATATAGGACCCGTAAATAAGTTTAATTGATGACCTGTTGTAATGGTAACGGTATTTTTTTCACCAAGCTTCTTTAGGTTTTTCTGTTGTTTTTTAGATAAATCTAATTCTTGCATTTGTTGTGAAATTTGTTTTACTAAAATTTCACGGTGATTATAGTTTTCAAGCTTGTTTTTAGCTTGTTCAATATAATTATTTTTAGAAGGGAAAAGTTGATAAAAATTTTTCAAACTTTCATCCTCATTGATGTAATTCAACATCAATTTTGAAAAATAATTAGAATCTTTATACGATATTGTTTCCATTTAATTTTTATTAATTGTTTGATGAACAAAAATTGCTCTGTCAGTTGCAAAGATATCAACTCCATCTTTTTCTAAATCTCTATACAACTGACCATTTTTTGCTGAATTACTTTTGTCTAAGTTTCCTAAAGTTCCGAATATTACAAGTATATTTTTGTCATGAATTTTATCTAAAAATGATTTGTTATTTCGCTTCGTTCCAGTAAATGCAACCATTTTATCAGTAGGAATTCCACTGTTCATCATCTCATCAAATTCATGTTCATTTCTCATAGAAACAGACAAAAGAATATCTGGTGCAATTTGGTGCAATTTTTTTGCTTGACCAACTGTATAAGTAACCAAAACAACTTGATTTTGCATTTTATTCTTATTAACTAAAGAAACAATATCATTGTAATCAACACCTTTTTTGATATCTACCATAAAATAAATAGACTTTTCTTTTCCCCATTTTAAAGCTTCATCAAATGTTGGTATTTTAAATGGAGTTGTATTTCCAAAGTCATCTACAAGATAATAATTTTTAATATTATCTAAATTTAATTGATTAACATCTTGTTTTCCAGTACTAGTTCTTTGTAGAGAATTATCATGCATCAAAATAAGTTTCTTATCTTTAGTTTCTGCAATATCAATTTCAAATATTTTTATTCCATTGTTATATAGGTGATTAAATGTTTCAATACAATTTTCAGGATAATCATCTATTCCACTTCCTCCTCTATGAGCACTAACGTAATTTTTATTTTTGGTCAGATATTTGAAGTTTATTTCTTCAGATTTATTTTGTTGAGTATTTCCAATTGTACTTTTTTTAGGCTGACAACTAAAAATTAAAATTGAGAAACAAAATAAAAAATAAAAAAATCTAAAATGCTTAATAATCATAACTTTATATTAGTTTATTATAAATTATGGTGTAAATTTAATCTGAATATAATCAATAAATAAATTATTATGGGACTTAAAGACTTTTTTAACCGACTATTAGGAAAAACTGAAAACGCGATTGATGCTGCGCAAGATAAATTAGAAGAAGCAGGTTCATCAATTAAAGAAAAAGCTTCTGAAGCATCTGATTACTTGAAGGAAAAAACTTCTGATTTAGCTGATAAAGCGAAGGATTTAAAAGATGAAGCGCAAGATA
>DJDD01000182.1:28972-29125 GCA_002430925.1 Flavobacteriales bacterium UBA5933 | reverse complement strand
TCCCCCATTTGGGTTACCTTTTTTTTTTTAATTAATTTTTAATGTAAAATTTAAACTTTAGTATTTTTTAATTTTTTTACTCTAATAATTATTTCCTAAACTACTGTTTTAATTTTTTTTTTAAAATTATGTTTATTTTTGGGCAATCCCTTC
>DJDD01000182.1:25724-28865 GCA_002430925.1 Flavobacteriales bacterium UBA5933 | reverse complement strand
TACAATTTTTAAAATATGTAGTTTAACTTATACTGGAAAATTTAGGGGGATATCCATTTTTTTTTTATAACATATCTTCTGCTGGTCATACAACTATTTTTTTCTAGGGCAATCCCTTCGGGGCGTGCTTTTTCGCTATATCTTTTTAGATTGAAGGTATTTATATTTGGTCATTGCATTTTATTTTCGCATAATAATCAAATCTAAATGTATCCAATCAAAAAAGGATATCGCTTCAATCACTATTGCAAAGCTATAAACAATAATAAATCAATAATAAACTAAAACTATTGGGAACTATTATTAGAAAAGTAGTTTAAGAAATTTTATTATTTAAGATTCTTCTTTTTAACGTATCCAAATTATGATACAAGATTAATTTAATTTATTTTGATAAATAAATTCTTTCAATTTTACACAAAAAAAAACTAGAAGATAAATTCTTCTAGTTTTTTTTGATTTTATTTTTAAATATTATTAGTATGCTTTTGCATATAATACTTTGTATTTAGCAGGTTTTCCTGAAAAAATATCAATACCTTCTGTAGGTAATTCATATGCTTGAGGTATACAACGAATTGTTGCTTTTGTAGCATCTTTAATAGCTTCTTCAGTTTCTTCAGTTCCATCCCATAAAGCAGCAATAAATCCTCCTTTAGTTTCAAGAACATTTTTAAATTCTTCAAAACTTGATACTTCTATGATATGTTCGTCTCTGAAGTTTAAAGCTTTATTAAATAAATTTTGTTGAATATCTTCTAATAATTTTTCAATTTCAATTGAAACAGAATCTAAAGAAATAAATTGTTTTTCTAATGTATCACGTCTAGCGACTTCAACTTGACCTTTTTCTAAATCTTTTGGTCCAATAGCAACTCGAACAGGAACCCCTTTTAATTCATATTCAGCAAATTTCCAACCTGGTTTAGATTTTTCATCATCATCAAATTTAATTGAAACATCTTTAGCTTTCAACTCGTTTGAAAATTTATCAACAACTTGTCTAATTTCTTCTAATTGTTCAGATGTTTTATAAATAGGAACTACTACAACTTGTATAGGCGCTAATTTTGGAGGTAAAACTAAACCTAGGTCATCAGAGTGTGTCATAATTAAAGCACCCATTAATCGAGTTGAAACACCCCATGATGTTGCCCAAACATATTCTTGTTTTCCTTCTTTACTTGTGAACTTTACATCAAAAGCTTTTGCAAAATTTTGACCAAGAAAGTGAGATGTTCCAGCTTGTAAAGCTTTTCCATCTTGCATAAGAGCTTCTATAGTGTAAGTTTCATCTGCTCCAGCGAAGCGTTCAGATTCTGTTTTGTAACCTTTAACAACTGGGATAGCCATAAAGTTCTCAACAACATCTGCATATACATTTTGCATTTGTTGAGCTTCTAATAATGCTTCATCTTTTGTTTCATGTGCTGTATGTCCTTCTTGCCATAAAAACTCAGCAGTTCTTAAAAATAAGCGTGTACGCATTTCCCAACGAACTACGTTAGCCCATTGGTTAATTAAAATTGGTAAATCACGGTAAGATTGAATCCAGTTCTTGTATGTACTCCAAATTATTGCTTCAGATGTTGGGCGAACAATTAATTCTTCTTCTAATTTTGCATCAGGATCAACAATTAATTTTCCTTTATTTTCAGGATCATTTTTTAATCTGTAATGTGTAACAACTGCACATTCTTTTGCAAATCCTTCTGCATTTTTTTCTTCAGCTTCAAATAAACTTTTAGGAACAAATAAGGGGAAGTAAGCGTTTTGATGACCAGTTTCTTTAAATCTTTTGTCTAACTCAGCTTGTAATTTTTCCCAAATAGCATATCCGTATGGTTTTATCACCATACTACCTCTAACTTTTGAATTCTCAGCTAGATTCGCTTTTACAACAAGCTCGTTGTACCATTTTGAGTAATCCTCTGTACGAGTTGTTAATTTTGCCATAATCTTCTATATTTGTTGATAAGTTTTGTATCTTTACTTGGCATAAATATTGCCTTAATATTTATGCAAATTTAAAGATTACAAACGAGTAAATTTAAAATTATGAACAAAGTTTATCAAATTTCTAATAAAATTTCTGCAACTACCCTTATTTTGGTAGCTGCATTAGGGATTTCTTCTTGTTCGACTTATCAGCCAAGCGGTTACGAAAGCGACGGTGTTTATTACAATCCTAAAACAGATAAAACGTATGACGATGTTCGTCAACAATATAGCCAAACAGAAGATAATCCAGGTGAAATAAAAATTGGTAGCCCTTACTTTGATGCTGAAGGTAACGGTGCTGAACAATTTTATTATCAGGATGATGCAAGTAATGCTCAAGATAGTTCTTCTTATAATACTTCTACAAACATTAAAGTAAATAATTATGGTTTAGGTGGATATAATTATTTTGGTAACAATAATTATACTTTGTCTTACGGTAATGATAATGCTTTAAGTTGGGGCAATAATAATGCTTTAAGTTGGGGTAGAAATGATGGTATAGAAGTTAATATTTGGAATAATTATTCTCCTTGGGGATGGAGTTCTTTCTACAGTCCATGGTATGGAGGAGGTTTTGGTCTTTCCATGGGTTGGGGATGGAACAACTGGTATGGTTCTGGATTCTATGGAGGTTGGAACAATTGGTATGGTTACCCTGGTTATTATGGAGGATACGGTTATGGTTGGAACAATTGGTATGGTTATCCAGGATATTACGGAGGATACGGTTACGGTTGGAACAATTGGTATGGTTACCCTGGTTATTACGGAGGATATGGTTATGGTTGGAATAGACCAAGAGGAACTTATGCTCAACCAGGAAATAGATATGGAAATAATTTAAATTCTTCTATTAATTCTAATAGACCTGTTGCAGGTAATTTTAATGGAAGAAATAATCAAATTTCTAATGGCATAAGACCTACTAGAAGTAATGCTTCGGTTACTAATGCTAGACCTTCTGTAGGACAAAATCAGTCAAATGTTCGTCCAACTAGAGAGATGAGACCATCATCTAATCAAATGCAATCAGGTAACTCAGTTCGTCCTACGCGTGAAGTTAGACCATCAGTAAATCAAGGTCAATATAATAATAACACACGTCCTACGCGCGAAGTTAGACCATCATATAATCAA
>DJDD01000182.1:23672-25481 GCA_002430925.1 Flavobacteriales bacterium UBA5933 | reverse complement strand
TAGACCATCATATAATCAAGGTCAATATAATAATACAAATACGAGAGGATCTCAGGGATATAATACACGTCCTACAAGAGATTTTCAACAAAGTATGCCAAGTAATTATAATAATAGTATGCAAAATTCTCGTCCATCTTACTCTTCTCCTTCAAGTAGAGGAAGTAGTATGGGTACAGGAAGTTTTGGAAGTGGATCTCGTGGAGGTAGTTTCGGAGGAGGTGCTGTTCGTGGAGGAAGAAGATAAATTTTGATTTTTAGAATATAGTATGAAAAAAATAATAACTGGAATATGTGCTTTAGCAGGAACATTATCTTTTGCACAAAATAAATATGATTATCAATATCCTTCAAATGCAATTAACTTATATTCACAAGATATTAATAGTGGAAATGCTAAATATATAGGTGTTGGAGGAGCTGTAGGAGCACTAGGTAGCGATATTAATGCTGTAGAACAAAACCCTGCAGGTTTAGGAGTTTCAGTTGTTTCTGATTTACAAATTACTGCTGGAGTTTCTGGTTACAATAATAAATCATCTTTTGGTACAAACTATAAGGAATCTGATAATAAATTTAATTTTCAACAATTTGGAGGGAATTTTGTTTTTCAAAATCCTGGTTCTGATTGGAACCGTTTTTCCATAGGTGTTGCTTACTATAACCAAAGAATTGATAATACATCAACAATTGGTGAAAATAGTAATATAAGTTCTGTTTCTTCTCAATACGATGGTACATTTGCGGGCTATTATAAAAATATAGATGGTTATAAATCTAAATTTTCATTAAATTTTGGTTCTAGTTATGATGATAGATTATATTTAGGATTAGGATTAAATTTTCATGAGACAAATTATTCTTCATATGAACAGTATTACGAAAAGGATGCAACAGATGGTAAAAATTACGGATATAATTTAGATGGTTTTCCTTATAATGAAAATGGACAAGGTTTTTCGTTCTCTTTAGGAGCTATTTATAAAGTAGATCAAAGTTTTCGTTTAGGAGCTGCTTACCATTCTCCAGTATGGTATAATTTAACAACAGAATATTTCAGTTTTAACAACTCTTTTAATAGTACAAATGGAACTGTAAATTCATATAATTTATATTATTCTGATTATAACTTAACAAGAGGAGGTAGATTTGTAGGGAGTTTAGGTTTTGTAGTGGGTAAAAGTTTGTCTTTAGGACTTGATTATACTTACCATATGAATAATGATACAAAATTAAAACCTAATAATTTATTTATTCCATCAAATAACTTTATTAATGATTTTGTTAAAAACTCAAGTGAAGTAAGATTAGGTGCAGAATATCGTGTTGATAAGTTTAAAGTTAGAGCAGGTTATAATTATGTAGCTTCGCCATTTAAAGATTTTTCTATTGATTTAGCAGATACAAATAATCAAGTAACAACGACTAATTTGTCACAGGCTTTTGTTGGAGATGTAAACAGAGCTAGTTTTGGTGTAGGTTATGATTTTGGTGGATTTTATTTAGATGCGGCTTATCAATATCAAACACAAAAATATAAACAGTTAATAGGAGGAGGTAACTACATAGATTCTAATAATAGTTATGTACAATTACCAAATACTTATGCAGTTAATACAAAATTAAACAGTAATTTATTTTTACTAACATTAGGTTGGCAATTTTAATAAATTACTTTTATAAGAATACATATAAAAATAGTAAGAGAATTTTCTCTTACTATTTTTTTTATAATAAAGTTCTTTAATTATTTTTTTGAAGAATCACTATAATTGGTTTGAGTATATGATTTGCAATAGTGATTGAAGC
>DJDD01000182.1:482-23420 GCA_002430925.1 Flavobacteriales bacterium UBA5933 | reverse complement strand
TGCAATAGTGATTGAAGCGGCATCCTTTTTAGATTGGTCATTTTTACTTATATTAATTATAAAGTCGAAATGACTAATCTAAAAAGATATAGCGAAAAGCATGACCCGAAGGGATTGCCCAAATAAATATAGTTTTAAAAAGTTTAAATAACTTTATTATTTACTAATTTTCTTTATAGATGACATTCCAGAGATATCAACTTTGGTTTGTAAACCTTCTTCATCAATATATTTTACAGAACTTGCACCAGAACTATCGGCTATTAATTTATTTACAGCCCATACTGTTATAGAGCTAGCACCAGAACAATCTACAGTTGCAGTTGCAGCTTTTAAATCTTTTGCGATTAATGATGAAGCACCAGATACAGAAACAACTAAATCTTGTACATTTCCAGAAATTTTCATGCTTGATGCACCTGAATTATCTATAGCAATAGAATTAGATATTGCATCAAGTTTTAAATTACTTGCTCCTGATAAATCAATTGCTATTTTTTCAACTTTTTGTGTTGGTATTACATTAACACTTGATGCCCCAGAAATAGAATAAGAACGTAGTTTCTTATGAGGGAACTTAACTTTTATAGAAGAATTTTTTAAATTTACTGATCCTTTTATTTTTACATGTAAAACACCTCCTGAAACTTCAGTAATAACTCTATCCATTATATTATCTGGTGCTTCAACAGAAATTTCACCATTGTAGTTATCATCTGTAATAGTAACATTTATAGCATTACTAATATCTATTCCTTCAAAAGAACTTATATTTCTATTTTGAGTTATAACATTATTACTCGCAGTAACTCTATCTAAGTAGCTAGATCCTAAAGAAGATGATTTGGAATTTAAATCAACAGAGCAGCTCGAAAATCCTAGTGAGCTAAAAATAAGTATTGGTATTAATAAGTATTTCATATAATTATTATTTATTACATAGATGTAATGATTATAGAAAAGTTACAAAAAAATAAGTTAATTTATTCAACAAAAATAAATCCATCGTAAATATTTAGTAATTTCGCTTCTTATGAAAATCATTAGTTATAACGTAAACGGAATACGAGCAGCAATGACCAAAGGATTAGTAGATTGGTTAAGTGCAGCAAATCCAGATGTTTTTTGTATTCAAGAAACTAAAGCAATGCAAGAACAAGTAGATACTAAGCCATTTGAGGAGCTAGGTTATCATATTTATTGGCATGCAGCAGAAAAAAAAGGATACAGCGGTGTAGCTATATTCTCTAAACAGAAGCCTAACCATGTACAAATAGGTACGGGAATAGATTATATAGATAGAGAAGGGAGAGTTTTACGATTAGATTTTGATGATGTTTCTGTGATAAATTTATATTTACCAAGTGGAACAAATATAGATCGATTGGATTTCAAATTACAATTCTGTGAAGATTTTAAAAATTATATAAAAGAGTTGAAAATTTCACATCCTAATTTAGTTATTTGTGGTGATTATAATATTTGTCATGAAGCTATAGATATTCATGACCCTGTTCGAAATGCAAAAGTTTCAGGATTTTTACCAATTGAAAGAGAATGGATGTCATCTTTTATAAATGAATGTAACATGATAGATTCTTTTCGTTACTTTGTAAAAGAACCACATAATTATTCTTGGTGGTCATACCGTGCAAATGCACGTAATAATAATAAAGGTTGGAGAATTGATTATAATATGGTGAGTAATTCTTTAGAAGATAAAATGAAAAGAGTTGCTATTTTGCCTGAAGCAAAACATTCTGATCATTGTCCTGTATTAGTTGAATTAGATATTTAAGATTAAAAAAATGAAAAAAATTGTACTTAGTTGTTTAACTGTTTTTGCAATAACAAGTTGTGTGCCTCAAAAGCAATATCAAGATTTAGAAAATAATTATTACAAAGCGTTAGATGACCAATCTAATACGTCTAAAGATTTAACTTTAGCTAATTTGAAAATTGAAAATCTTGAAAAAGAGATGGAATTATCAAAAAATGAATTGTATAGAAAAGATACAGCTTTGTCTAATACTCAAGCAATGATTAAGCAAGTACAAAAAGAGCATGATTCCAATTTACAAGAGTTGTACTCAGCTTTAAATAGTTCTGGTGAAAAATCTAAGCTATTTTATAATCAATTAAATGAAAAAGAAACTTTAGTAAACGATTTAACTCAAAAAGTTAAAGATTTAGAAGCACAAATAGATGCGAAAGATACTGAGATTTTTAATTTGAAAAGACAGATTTTAACGTTGGAAATTAATCAAAAAGTTTCAGAAGCTACTGCAACTCCAGCTAAAAAAACAACAACTAAAAAATAATAAAAAAAAGTCTTGTCTAAATATGACAAGACTTTTTTTATTGATGAAAATCGAACTAAATTTGCGATAAGTAAAAAGTTTTAATGAAAGTTATTTGTGAAACAAAAAATTTAGTTTTGCGTGAGTTTTTCGAAATTGACGCCTACGAATTATTTCAGATGAATTCTGATAAAGAATTAATGAAAATCGTAAATGAAAAACCTTATAAATCTGAAGATGAAGCTGTTTTTTTTATAGAAAACATGGTAAAACATTATCAAGATTATGGTTTTGGTTTGTGGGGAGTTCATGAAAAGAAAAGTGGTCGTTTTGTAGGATGGGGAGGATTTAGAGAAACTAAATTTGGTCCTGTAATTAATATTCGTTTAAAACGAAAGTTTCAAAATAAAGGTTATGGTTCAGAAGTTTTAAATGCAATTGTTGATTATGGAAAAAATGAACTGAAACTTGAGAAAATTGCAGCTAAAGCAAATAAAAATCAACCAGAAACTATAAAAATACTACAAAAAAGTATACTACAACCAAGTGAAGATAATGAGTTGGTGTATAAGTTATAGTATGATAATTTATTAAAAGAAATGTATTTTGTATCTTTTAATAAAAAAGTTTAAATGATTAATAAGTGAATTTTTTTCGTAAATTCGATATAATATTTATTATTATATGAAAAAAATAACACTTTTTTTTAGTTTAATGTTTCTAACATTAAATTTTGCATTTGGTCAAGAAGTAGCAAAAGTAAAAATCTATGATGAAAGCGCAAATCCAACTGTTGATATTGCCAAAGCTGTAAAAAAAGCTTCATTAGAGAAAAAAAATATTTTAATTGAAATAGGAGGTAATTGGTGTCCTTGGTGTATTTTATTTGATAAGTTAACAAAAGAAAACGCTGAAATAAAAGATTATTTAGCTAATAATTATGAAGTTGTTCATGTTAATTATTCACCAAAAAATAAAAATGAAAAGACATTAGCTGATTTAAAACATCCAGAAAGGTTTGGTTTCCCTGTTTTTCTAATTTTAGATGATAAAGGAAATTTAGTTCATACACAAAATTCAGCATATTTAGAAAGTAAAGAAACAAAAGGACATGATCCAAAGCTTGTTCTTGAATTTTTACAAAATTGGTCTTACAAAGCATTAGATCCAACAACATATTTTAAAAATTAATTTTTTAAAATAGGCGAATGTTTAACTTTGTAAGATGAATAATCTTTTCATAAAGCCATTTATTTTAATTGTACGTTTTTATCAGTTAGCTATTTCACCCTGGATGGGTAGTAATTGTAGATATCAGCCAACTTGTTCTAGTTATATGATAGAAGCATTAAAAGAACATGGTTTAATAAAAGGATTATATCTAGGAATAAAAAGAATATTACGTTGTCATCCATGGGGAGGACACGGATATGATCCTGTACCTAAAAAGAAAAATTAATGATTAATTTACTCTCATTTATTGATTGGAATCCTCAACCTTATTTATTTGAATTAGGAGGATTCAAAGTGCATATTTATAGTCTTTGTTGGATAGTAGCTTTTGTAGTAGGCTGGTATTTAATGTCAAATATTTTCAAAAAAGAAAATCAAAAAAAGGAATTGCTAGACCCTTTATTTCTTTATACATTTATTGGAGCTATAGCTGGAGCTAGATTAGGAGAATATTTATTTTATGATCCATCAGCTTTTATAGAACGACCAATTGAGGTTTTTTTACCTGTACAAAGTGCACAAGGAAAATCAGCTTTTTTTGGACTTTTACAAAATTATGAATTTGTAGGTTTTAGTGGATTAGCTAGTCATGGTGCTGCTTTAGGAGTTATCATTACATCTTATTTATTTAGTAGAAAATATCTTCATAGAAATGTTTTATGGTTATTAGATAGAATGGCTGTTGTAGTTCCTTTTGGAGGAGCTGCTGTAAGAATTGGTAATTTTTATAATTCAGAAATTGTTGGAAAGCCATCAAATTTACCTTGGGCTGTAAAATTTTATGAACAAAGTTTAGGATATGGAGAAGTTGTACCTCGCCATCCTGCACAACTTTATGAAGCGTTTTGTTACATTATATTAGGTGTAATTATGCTTTATGCTTATTACAAAACAGAAATAAGAAAACAATTAGGAGCTTTATTTGGATTGTTTTTATTTTTATTATTTTTAATAAG
Source organism: Flavobacteriales bacterium UBA5933 (assembly GCA_002430925.1). Lineage (GTDB taxonomy): Bacteria > Bacteroidota > Bacteroidia > Flavobacteriales > Weeksellaceae > Empedobacter. The sequence goes on along the minus strand of DJDD01000182.1, from coordinate 18,931 downwards.
ATTTATTATTGAATTTTATAAAGAAAATCAAGGAGAAGAAGCTGTTGCACAAGCTCTAAATGTAGGATTGAATAATGGTCAAATATTAAGTATTCCCTTTATGGTAATTGGAATTTATTTGTATATTTCATCAAAGAAAAGAATATATAATTAATCTAAAATAAAATTTGTATAACCTGAAATTAATTAAAACTTATGGGATTTTTAAAGGAATTTAAAGAATTTGCTGTTAAAGGTAATGTTGTAGACCTTGCTGTCGGTGTTGTTATCGGTGGTGCTTTTGGTAAAATTGTAACTTCATTGGTTGAAGATATTATTACACCAGCATTGTTAGATCCAGCTTTGAAAGCTATTAATGCAGAAAATTTATCTGAGTTAGTAGTTCCTGGAACAGCAATTAAATATGGTAGCTTTTTAGCTGCTCTTATTTCATTTATTGTTATTGCTTTTGCTTTATTTTTAATGATAAAAGGAATTAATAAATTGAAAAAAGAAGAACCTGTGAAAGATGCTGCTCCTGCAGGTCCTACACAAGAGGAATTATTAGCAGAAATTAGAGATTTATTGAAGAAACAATAATTATTGTTTCAATGATATATTAATAGGATAACCAATGGTTATCCTATTTTTTTATGCCTTATTTAAAAAAAAATCAGTACTAAAATTAGTACTGATTTTTTAAAATATATTTATTTAAAATTATTTAGCTTGTTTTGATTGAGCTTCAAATTGTTTTTGTAATTCTTTGATTTGCTCATCAGATAAACTTTGTTGTCCTCCTTGTGGTTGACCACCAGCAGGAGCATCTTTAAAGTCTACTAATTCTACTTCAAATTCTAAAGCTTGGTTTGGTCCAATTTGTCCTCCAGGAGCACCAGTTTCACCATAACCTAAGTTAGCAGGAATATAAAATTTATATTTAGCACCTTTAGACATTAATTGTAAACCTTCAGACCAACCTGGAATAACTTGATTTAATGGAAATTCAACACCATCTTTAGCTTCAGCATTTTTATCAGTACTATCAAATACTTTTCCAGTAGATAATAATTTACCAGTGTATTTTACTTTTACAATACTGTTAGCATTTGGTTTAGCTCCTGTTCCTTCTTTTTCAACAACATAAACTAATCCAGAAGCAGTAGATTTAGCTCCAGAAGATTTTTTCTTTTCTTCGATTAATTTTTTTGATTCCTCAGAGTTTTTCTTAGTCAAGTTTTCTTGATGATTTTTAGCATAAGTATCTAAAATTCCCATACCAGCTTCTTGAGTAATCAATAATTTTTTATGACGAACAACATCCATAATCCCTTGAACAATAATATCTTTGTCCATTTGATCTAATTGTTGTTGTTTGATAACAGTTTCTACTTGTTGACCAACTTGTTGACCAATTGCATAAGATTCTCTACTTTCTTTTCCTGCTTTTAAATAGTCACGGATACCTTTTTCTAACTGATCGTAGTTAATACTGTCTGTTTCAACTAATCGACCACTAAGACCTTTGATTTGCTCTCCAAGCCCAGTTCCAAAAGCATAAGAAGCTTTTTGATCATCATTCTCTAATTTATCTACAGATTTACCTTTGTTACATGCTGTTAAAGATGCAACAACAAAAATCCCTAAAAGAACTTTTTTCATTATTTATAATAATTTATTACAAGTTTAGTGATAAACTTTGATTAATCAAACAAATCAAGTCCAAATTCTTCTTTTAATTTTAATAAAACTGGATTTTGAGCTGATAATTTTTCAAATTTCTCTTTTTTTGATAAAATATGATTTTCAGCTTCACTTTCAGAAAACTTAATCTCAATCGTGAAATAATGATTTTTTAGATGAGCTCTCATCGAATTTCGAATACGATCTTTATATTCTTCAAATTCCTGTTTTGATGAATGAGAACTAAATTCAAAAATAATTTCATTTTCATTAATTATATCTAATTTAGTCGTCATCAAAGCATTATAAGTAGGGATATTATGCTCAATTTTTAAGCGATCAAGAAATCTTTTCCAACTTTCATTAACTTGTTCTAAAGTGAACTTTTCTCTAGGGAGATCATTTCTTAAAATTTCTTCTTTTTCCTCCTCTATTACAGATCCAGGTAAAGCCATTTTTAGACTAAAAGATGATCCACCTGTTCGTTTTATTGGTTTAGAAGCTCTAGAAAGTTCATTATTTTCTATTCTAGCAGGTATTTTTTGTTCAGATTGAATAGAATTATTTAGAATATTTGGATTATTAACCTGCTGTGTTTGTTGTACAGATATTTTGTTTTCTGTTTTTAAATAAAAAGGAGGGGGGATTATTCTATTTTTTTTTTTTTAATACCACTATTATCAGTAGTTAATGAAGATAATTGCATTAGAGCAATTTCTACAGTTAATCTTGGATTTTTACTCGATTTATAATTTAAATCTGTTTGGTTACAAATTTCAATTGCATCAAATAAAAAAGGAGCAGAACATTTTTGTGCATGTTCTAAATATTTTCCTTTAGTTTTTTCTCCAACTTCTAATAAATTAACAGTATTTACTGTTTTAGCCATTAACAAATCTCTGAAATGAGCTCCAAACCCTGATATAAATAAATGTGCATCAAAACCTTTATTTAATATTTCATTGAATTGTATCATTGCTTCAGGAATATTATTTTCTAAACAAGCATCTGTCATTTTAAAATAATAATCATAATCCAAAACATTTAGATTTTCTGCAACAGCAGAATAGGTAAGGTTTTTATTTGTAAAAGTTACCATCCTATCAAATATAGAAAGAGAGTCACGTAATGCTCCATCAGCTTTCTGAGCAATTAAATGTAATGCATCATCTTCATATGAGACATTTTCTTTTTTAGCAACGTTTTTTAAATGGTTTTTAATATCTTCTACATTAATTCTTTTAAAATCATAGATTTGACATCGAGATAAAATAGTAGGGATAATCTTATGTTTCTCTGTTGTTGCAAGTATAAATATAGCATGAGCTGGTGGTTCTTCTAATGTTTTCAAGAAAGCATTAAATGCAGCTGTAGAAAGCATATGTACCTCATCAATAATATATACACGATATTTACCAATTTGAGGAACTATTCTAACTTGATCGATTAAATTTCTTATATCATCAACAGAATTATTTGATGCTGCATCAAGTTCAAAAATATTAAAAGCAAAATCTTGATCACTTTCAATTCCATTTTCTTCATTGATTTTTCTTGCCAAAATTCTAGCACAAGTTGTTTTACCAACACCTCTAGGACCACAAAAAAGTAATGCTTGAGGCAATTGATTATTTTTAATAGCTTGTTCTAAAGTATTTGTAATAGACGATTGTCCTACAACATCTTCAAAGTTATGAGGTCTATATTTTCTGGCTGAAACAACAAAATTTTCCATACTAATGCAAATATAATAGTTTTAAATTTCTAATAAAAATTCTTTCATTTCTGAATTAATGATTCTATTTTTTTTTATAAATTTCACAAGTAATAAAAAATCAATTAATCGTTCTAATTATATTTCTTTTTTAATAAATTTTATAAATGAATAATTCTAACCATCAGGATTCAGTACCTATTATAAGTATACAAAGTTTTAGAGATAAACAGCTTATTGGTCGAGAAGAATTATTATTTAATGAATTGTATGGAGAAAGACATATAGAAAAACCTCATAAGCATGATTTTTTTGTGATTATACTTTTTAATCAAGCTTCAGGAGTACATAATATCGATTCTAAAGATTATTTTATAGGTAATAAAGAAATTCACGTTTTATTTCCTGGGCAAATACATAAATGGAATATTAATAGTGATACCATTGCTTATCAATTAATGGCAGAACGTTCTTTTTTCGAGCAATTTGCACCCTTTTTTCGATTTTCTTTTACCAACTATCAAAACAATCCTGTTATAAAACTTTCTGATAAAGCATTTAATCAATTGATGTATGAATTTGAAGCAATAAAGCAGGAATTAGAATCAAATAATTCTTTAGTTCATTTAATAAATGCACGTGCTGCTGTTATTGCTGCAATTGTTAGTAAAGAAGCAGAAAATATTTTTACAGAATTTAAAGTTTATCAATCTAATCCTAGGCTAGCAAAGTTTAATATGTTGATTGATGAATTTTATAAGAAAGAAAAATCAGTAGTTTTTTATGCCAATCAACTTCATATTTCAGCTAATTATTTGAATATTCTATGTAAAAAATATTTAAAAGTTTCAGCGACTCAACTTATTCAACAAAGAATATCGATTGAAGCAAAAAGACTTTTGAAATTAGGTGATTTATCAATTAAAGAAATTGCCTTTGAACTATGTTTTGCTGATCATGCATATTTTTCTAATTTTTTTAAAGCTCAAATAGGTTTAACCCCAACTCAATTTAGAGAGCAAAATTAAATCTAATTTTTTTATAAATTTTACAAGCATCAGCATATTTTACGCTAGTTCAATATTTATTCTATTAAGTACTTTGTACTTTAAAAATTGAACTATGAGTACTTCTAATATATCTCGAAAAGATTTTATTAAAAATTCAGCATTAGGTCTGGTAGGCTTTTCCTTATTACCAGGTATTTTAAATGCTGCACCAAATTTTCTGTTTGAAGGAATAGATATAAAAAACACAAAAAAATTTATTTTAAAAAATGTTCGTTTAGAAACAGGGTTTGAATATCAAGATGATGAAATTATAGGAACAGAGACAGAGCTTTTTACAATAGAAATTAATCATGGTAAAATAAAAAAAAATTACTAAAAATCAGCCCAATTCAAATGCTATAGATGCTAAAGGAATGCTTATGTTACCTTCATTTAAAGATATGCATATTCATTTAGACAAAACCTTGTATGCTGATAAATGGCAAGCAGTTCGTAGAGCTGGAGGAATAAAAGGTATGATAGAATTAGAACAAAAAGTTTTACCTGATATGTTGAAAAATTCGACATATAAAGCAGAAAAATTAATAGAATTACTACAATCACATGGTACTGGTTTTGCACGAAGTCATGTAAATATTGAACCAACATCTAAATTAGATTCTTTAAAAAATTTAGAAAAAGCTTTAGAGAATAAAAAAGCTTCTTTCGGATCAGAGTTAGTAGCTTTTCCTCAACATGGATTGTATTATACAGATTCACTTCCATATATGAAAGAAGCTGCTAAAATGGATATAGATTTTATAGGAGGATTAGATCCTACAAATGTAGACGGTTCTATAGAAAAAACGATAGATACTACAGTTCAATTAGCATTAGATAATAATAAAGGGATTGATATTCATTTGCATGAATCAGGAAAATCTGGTCATGATACTATTGATTATTTAATAAAAAAAGTGAATGAAAATCCAGGATTAGAAGGAAAAACGTTCATAAGTCATTCATTTGCATTAGCAACTTTAGATAAAAATAATCTAGAAGCTACAGCAGAACAATTAAGTAATGCACAAATAGGTATAATTTCTACAATTCCCTTTGGTAAATTAATTATGCCAATTCCAACATTGTTAAAATATAATGTAAATGTAATGACTGGTAATGATAGTATTGTCGATTACTGGAATACTATGGGTACTGGTAGCGTCCTACAAAAAGCAAATTTAGCTGCACAATTATATGGTCAAACTTCAGAATTTGCTCTGTCAAGAATGTTAAGATTAGCCACAGCAGGACCAATTCCTTTAGCTGATAATGGGGTACAACAATGGCCAAATGCTGGAGATGATGCAGATTTTATTTTAATTGATGCAAGTTGCTCAGCAGAGGCTGTTTCTAGAATATCTCACGTTAGTTCATTAATTGTAAAAGGAAATATTATTTATTAACAGAAATATTTACTTAAAAAATCATCATAAAATAATGATCAAAAATTATATTTCTTTTTTATGGGCAATTGCTGCGCACCGTGCTTTTTCGCTATATCTTTTTTGATTGTTGCGTTTAGAATTGATTATTGAGCGAAGCCGAAAATGCAACAATCAAAAAAGGATGTCGCTTCAATCACTATTGCAAATGAATAAAGAATAATTAACGAATTAGATAGTACAAATAACAATTAGCGATAATTCAAAAAAAATAGTTTAAAAAACTTCAAGATTAAAATTACAATGCATACAAATAACACAAATTTTATTAAGGGAAATTATACATTAAAAAATGTACGATTAGAAACAGGTTTTATTAGTGATGAAACAGGAGTTATCGGAACAAAGACTGAATTGTTTTCTATCGAAATAAAGGACGGAAAAATAGAAAAAATTACTAAAAATGATCCTCAACTGGCAAATGCTATAGATGCTAAAGGTTTACTTATGTTACCCTCTTTTAAGGATATGCATATTCATTTAGATAAAACATTGTATGGTTTACCTTGGCAAGCGCTTTCTCCAAAACGAAAATCTGTAGCAGATATGATTGCTTACGAACAAGAAATTATACCAGAATTATTAAAAACTTCGATAAAAAGAGCTGAACAATTGATAAGTCTTTTACAAAATTATGGGACTACTTTTGCTCGAACACATTTTAATGTAGATACAACTTCTGGTCTTCGTTCATTAGAAAATTTAGAAATAGCGTTAGAAAATAAAAAAAGAATCTTTTGGAGCAGAATTAGTAGCTTTTCCTCAGCATGGTTTATACTATACAGATTCTGCACCATTAATGGAAGAAGCTGCAAAATTGGATAGCGTTTCTTTTATCGGAGGTTTGGATCCTTTTAGTATAGATAAAAATATAGAAAAAGCTATTGATTTTACAGTTCAATTGGCTTTAGATAATAATAAAGGGATTGATATACATTTGCATGATAGAGGTGAAGAAGGGTTACGTACAATAAACTTTTTAACAGAATTAGTGACTAAAAATCCTCAACTAAAAGGGAAAACTTATGTTAGTCATGCTTTTGCATTAGCAAATTTATCTAATGTTAAAGAGCAAGAAATGGCAGAGAAGTTAGCTGAAGCAAAAGTGGGGATTGTATCTTCTGTTCCATTCAAAAATAATATTGTTATGCCTATACCTACATTAGTAAAAAGTGGTGTTGAGGTATTGATTGGTAATGATAATGTACAAGATTATTGGAGTACGTTCGGTACAGGGAATATGTTACAAAAAGCAAATTTGATTTCACAATTATATGGGTTAGAAACAGAATATGATTTATCAAGAAATTTAGCTTTTGCCACAAAGAATATAACACCATTAGATAAAAAAGGTAAACAACAATGGCCAAATCAAGGAGATGTAGCAGATATTGTTTTGATAGATGCTAGTTGTTCAGCAGAAGCAGTAGCAAGAAAATCTACTGTCAAAGCCTATGTTTTTAAAGGAAAACTTGTTTGGAAAGAAAATTAACAATATTTCTATATATAGTTATTTAATTAAAGGTTGATTGTGATTTTAGTGAAAATTAAATAGTTTTCGTTAGATTCGTAAACTAAAGATTTATTATTTTTGTCTTAATTATACTCGACCTTTAAAATGGCTATAAAAAACACAGAAGAAAAACCGAAAACACCAAGGAAATTAATCGCAAAAACAACTATAGGAATAGTGTTTCTTGTTATAGGATTAATTTTATCATTATCTTTTATTTCATATTTTTTTAATGGAATGATGGATCAGAGTCAAATCTCAGATTTATTAGATAAAAATGTGAATGCTGAAAATATTTTCGGAAAATTTGGAGCCTTACTTTCTGAGTTTTTCATTCTACAAGGAATAGGAGTTGTAGCTTTTTTTGTACCTATATTCTTTATATTATTAGGATTAAAAGTTGCTACAAACTTGAAAAAAATAAAACCTTTTACTACTTTATATCAAAGTATATTTTTCCTTATATGGACACCTATTTTTTTTGGTAGTTTTTTCCCTAATCAACATATGCTTTCTGGTGTAATGGGGTTTGAAATTAATGATTTTCTAAATAGTTTTATTGGTAAATGGGGGGTAATTCTTTTACTTTTTGTTAGTTTATTAATTTATTGTGTAATTCATTTTAAAATGACTTACGAATCTATTCAGGAAAAACTTCAAGAAAGAGCTCGAATCAATGATGAGAAAAAAGAGGAAAAAGAGAAACAAAGAATTCGTAAAGAAGAAATTGAATTAAGAAAACGTAAAGAAAAAGAAGAACAAGAAAAGATTAATAAGTTCAATAAAGAGCAGGAGCAAAGCGAAAAAGATTTATTAGAAGATTTAGTTTTAGTAAATGAAAAAAATCCTGAATTGATTGAAGAGCCAATTGGTATAACTCCAAATGAAGCTTTTCAACAAGAATTTACAATTAATCAACCTCAAGAAGAAGAAAGTATTGATGATACACCATTAAATATAACATCCTTAGTTGTAGAAGATTTAGAGGAAGAAGAAATAATAGATCAAGAAATAGTTCTATCTGAAAATAATTCAAATTCAGATAACTCAAATAGTTTAGAATTAAAAGTTCAACATATTGATGAGGAAGAAGAATTTGAGGCAATTTCAACTCGATTAGTAAAAGAACAAGGTGAATATGATCAACGTTTAGATTTACCTAATTATCAATTTCCTCCAATTTCATTATTAAAAAAATATGATAATGGAAATACACTAATAGATCAAAAGGAGCTAGAGACAAATAAAAATAGAATTATAGAAACGTTGGGTAATTATGGGATAGGTATATCTCAAATTACAGCTACTATTGGCCCAACAGTCACATTATATGAAATAGTTCCACAAGCAGGAGTTCGAATTTCTAAAATTAAAAATTTAGAAGATGATATAGCGCTTAGTTTGTCAGCGCTTGGTATTCGTATTATAGCTCCAATTCCTGGTAAAGGAACAATTGGGATAGAGGTTCCTAATAGTAATCCTTCTATGGTTTCTATGTATTCTGTCATTGCTTCTCAAAAATTTCAGAATTGTGATATGGAATTACCAATTGCATTTGGTAAAACAATTACGAACGAAACATTTGTTGCCGATTTAGCAAAAATGCCTCACTTATTAATGGCAGGAGCTACAGGTCAGGGTAAATCTGTAGGTTTAAATGCGATTATCGCTTCTTTAATTTATAAAAAACATCCATCAGAATTAAAATTCGTGATGGTGGATCCAAAGAAAGTTGAATTAACATTATATTCTAAAATAGAACGTCATTATTTAGCAAAATTACCAGATGCTGAAGAAGCTATTATTACTGATAATACTAAGGTGATTAATACATTGAATTCTCTTTGTATCGAAATGGACGATCGTTACGAATTATTAAAGAATGCTTTTGTTCGTAATATTAAAGAATATAATGAAAAGTTTAAAGCTAGAAAGTTAAATCCTGAAAGTGGTCATCGTTTTTTACCTTATATTGTTTTAATCGTTGATGAGTTTGCAGATTTAATTATGACAGCTGGAAAAGAGGTAGAATTACCAATTGCTCGTTTAGCTCAATTAGCTCGTGCTGTTGGTATACATTTAATTGTTGCTACACAGCGTCCTTCTGTAAATGTAATTACAGGAACTATTAAAGCTAACTTTCCAGGACGTGTAGCATTTCGTGTTACATCAAAAATTGATTCTAGAACTATATTAGATTCTCAAGGTGCAGATCAATTAATTGGAAAAGGAGATATGTTGTATACTACAGGTAACGAGTTGGTTCGTTTACAATGTGCTTTTGTTGATACGCCTGAAGTTGATAAAATTACTGAGTTTATTGGTGAACAAAGAGGTTATCCTGATGCATTGCATTTACCAGAATATGTAGGAGAAGAAGGTGGTTCTGGACTTGATATTGATTTATCTGATCGTGATGCACTTTTTGAAGATGCAGCTCGTTTAATAGTAATGAATCAACAAGGTTCAGCATCTTTATTACAAAGAAAATTAAAGTTAGGTTATAATAGAGCTGGTAGATTGATTGATCAGTTAGAAGCAGCTGGTATCGTTGGACCTTTCGAAGGAAGTAAAGCTCGTCAGGTTCTAATACAAGATGATGTTAGTTTGGAACAGTTGTTGAGCAATTTGAATTAAAATAACAACTTCTTTAATAAGTTTGATTTTATGAAAAAAATAATATTCACATTTATACTATTAGCATTTGGAGCAGTAAAAATGAACGCACAAACAGCTAAACAAATTTTAGATAATGTATATACAAAATATACAAATGCAAATTCATACTATATAAAATTTGATTTTAAACATACTCAAAACAATAAAACAACAACAAATTCAGGAGAAGTTTTTTCTATGAAGCAAAAATTTAATTTGAATGTTGGAGATATAAATCAAATTTATACTGGTACAAAATTGTATACAATTTCTAAAGATGATAAAGAAGTAACAATTTCTGATACTTCAAATTCTGAAGATTTTTTAACACCTACTAAAATTTTAAATAATTACAGAACTGGTTATTCTTATACTTTGTCTAATAAAAAGACCGTAGGTGGAAATACTATACAGTTTATAAAATTAACGCCAACAAGTTCTTCTACAATAAAATATTGTATTTTAGGCGTGAATACATCTAATAATCAGATATATGATTATAATGAATACGGTAAAAATGGAGAATCAACTTCTGTAACTGTAAAAGATTATCTAGAAAATTTACTTATTCACAAAAGTTACTTTAACTTTGACCAAAAGAAATATAAGTCGGAAGGCTATGTTATCACTCAATTATAATCAATGTTAAAAAAGCTTGACTGGTATATTATAAAGACCTTTTTAGGTCCATTTTTTTTCATATTTAGTGTATTATTTTTCATCTTCATAGTCCAATTTGCTTGGCAGCAGATGCAAAATTTAATTGGTAAAGGATTAGATTCTATAACTATTGCAGAATTATTATTTTGGTTAGGTATAAATGTAGTTCAACTTGTTTTACCATTAACTATATTACTAGGTTCTATCATGACAATGGGAGGTTTCGGTGAGCGCTATGAATTAGCAGCTATGAAAGCTTCTGGAATTTCTTTAACAAGAATTCTTGCTCCTTTGTTTGGATTAATTATGTTACTTTCTATAAGTCTTTATTTCTTTGGAGATAAAGTAATGCCTTTTTCTGCTAGAAAAGCAAGATCTATTTATCTAAACATTATTCAGACAAAACCAACAGCAAATATGAAGGAAGGGGTTTTTATTGAATCTGTTCCTGGTTTTCAAATGAAAGTAAATAAAGTTTCTGGCGAAAACTCTGAAAAATTAGAAGATGTATTTGTTCATAAAGAAGCTTCTTCAGCAGAAGATAATATGACAATAATTGCAAAACGTGGTAATCTCGCTCCAGATAAACTAGATAATAATTATCTAAAAATGGAACTTTATGATGGAGTTGCATATACTGATAATATTAAAGATAAGAATATAAATCAAAGAAAGAATCAAGAAAATCAATATACAAAGTTTGATACATTAAACTATTATATTGATATTTCAGAGTTAATTAATAGTGGAAAAGAGGAAGATCCAGGAAATTCATATAAATTTCTTGATGGTGCTGGCTTGAGATTGTTAATGGATTCGTTAAATATTGATTATAAAAAATATTACAAAACCTACCAAGATAATGTTTTTAATCAAAATTATTTTTATACGAATAAGATAAAAACAATTGATTCTTTAAATACTAAAACTATTTTTAATCTTGATAAAAAATCAAAAGAAGAACAAGATCGCGTCTTGAATCAGGCAATAAGTATGGTTAATCGTGATCAAGAAAATTTAGATTTTTCAAAAAATGAAATAATAAATAGAGAAAAATTATATTCTAAAATTGATATTCAGTATCAACGAAATTTCTCTTATGCTGTTACATGTATTATTTTCTTTTTAATTGGATCTTCATTAGGTGCAATTGTGAAAAAAGGAGGGATTGGGATGCCTGTAATTATATCAATTATAATATTTGTAATATATTTTATAATTAATTTTTCTGCTGAGAACATGGCTAAAAATGGAACAATGAATTCTAGTATAGCTGCTTGGTTAGCGAATATAATATCTTTACCTTTTTCTATATTATTTTGTTTTAAAGCAAATCAAGATTCTGAATTATTTAATATTAGTCTTTATTTGGATCCTATTGTGAAATATTTCAATAAATTTAAAAAAACAAACAAAAACGAAGAACATTCTCGTTATCAATAATATTATAACTAATGGAAAATAGATCATCTCAATTGAATACAATTGAGGAAGCTTTAGAAGATTTAAAGCAAGGAAAAGTAATCATTGTAGTTGATGATGAAGATCGTGAAAACGAAGGAGATTTTCTTTGTTTAGCTGAATTTGCTACACCAGAAATTATTAATTTCATGGTTACTCATGGTAGAGGACTTGTATGTACTCCTCTTACACAACAAAGATGTAAGGCTTTAGGATTAGATCTTATGGTTGGTCATAATACGGCTATTTATGAAACTAATTTTACTGTTTCTGTAGATTTACAAGGACATGGATGTACAACTGGAATTTCAGCTTCAGACCGTTCTAAAACAATACAAGCTTTAATTAATGAGGATATTAATCCCGACGACTTAGGGAAACCAGGACATATTTTTCCTCTTATTGCAAAAGATGGAGGTGTATTGGTAAGAACAGGGCATACTGAAGCAGCGGTTGATTTAGCTCGTCTAGCGGGTAGTTATCCTGCTGGTTGTATTGTGGAGATTCTTAAAGAAGATGGAGAAATGGCTCGCTTACCTGAGCTATTAGTTATTGCTAAAAAATTTGATTTAAAAATTATTTCTATAGAAGATTTGATAGCTTATAGATTAGAAAATGAATTTTTAGTAAAACGAATTGAAGAATTCAAAGCAAAAACTAAATATGGAGAATATGATTTGATTGCTTATCAGCAAACGACAAATAATCAAATACATTTTGCTTTGAAAAAAGGTTCTTGGACTAAGGATGATGTTGTTCCTGTTAGAGTAAAGTCTACAAATAGTTACTATGACTTATTTAGTGCTTTGCAAGTAGGAGAAACTCCGTTGTTAGAAAAAACAATGAACATAATTAATGAAGAAGAAAAAGGTGTTGTTATTTTTATTAATAATATCCAAAATTCAGAATTTGTAGAACAAAAGATTGAAGTTTTCAAAAGTTATTCTGAGGGAAAATCTAAATCAGGAATTTTACCTCCAGACGATAAAGATCACGGAATAGGTTCTCAAATTATTAAAGATTTAGGAATCGTTAAAATGAATCTTATAACACGAACAGAAGAGGAGCCTCATACAACACAATATGGTTTAGAAATTGTAAAATGTACAATTTTATAATAATTGTTCAAAAAATTTAAAAAAAAAAGCAGTACAATAATGTACTGCTTTTTTAATTCAAATCAATCATAATATTTAATGAGCGCTAGTCATACGCTTATTATTTACATAGTTTAAGAATTTCTGGATGATTTTTGTGTTTTTATACAAGTTCCAGTTCATTAGTAAAAGACTAAATAATATAACTATTAGTCCATAAATTTGTAAACTTGTTACAATATCATCAGAAAAAAAGTAACTTAAAGTTACAGCGATAATAGGATTTACATAAGCATAAGTAGAAACTTCTACAGAAGGTCGTACTTGTAATAACCATACATAAGATCCAAAAGCAAGAATAGAACCAAATGTAGTTAAATAAGCCATGCAAAGCCAGCCTTCAGTTTGTACATTAGAGAAACTAAACTGTGAATATTCTCCATTAAAAATAGCAACCGTATTAAATAATATTCCTGCAGTAATCATTTGCCATGCAGTTTTAACCATTATATTTAAGTCTTCTTTTGGTTTGTCTATATTCTTTTTTCGTTGATTTTCTACAATATATTTAGAGTACAAAGAACCAAATGTCCATGCAATAGAACAGAATATTAAAATAGCTAATCCGATTATATTTAATAATTGCTGTTCTTTAGTTGTTTTTACAACAACAACTTGTTCATAAAAAAGCATTAATACTCCAATAAAACCAAGTATAACGCCTAATATAGTAGGTAAACTAGAAAAATTTTGTTTCCATTTAGGTTTGTCCAATAAGATAAACCATATAGCTGCAGAAGCTGCCATAATAGCAACCAAACCACTTGGTAAAAACTGTTCTGTCCATATAATACCTGCCATGTCGATAAACAGTAACATGATACCAATAAAAATGGATTGTTTTACAATTTGTTTATCCCAAAGTTTATAACCCTTGAATTTACAATAAGTCATTAATATAATACTAGCGCCAATGAAACGGAAAGATCCCAAGATAAATGGCGAAAAATTATTCAAAGCTTTACCAATAAAAAAATAAGTAGAGCCCCAAACAACATAAACTACAAAGTAGGCAAAAATAATTAACCATTGACTTGGTTGATTCTCTTTCATTAGATTTCTTAATTTTCAGGTATTACAATATTTTGTTCTTCTTTTATTGTTTGTAAAACAATAGTTGTTCTCGTAGAAGTAATTCCTCCAATTTTACTAAGAGATTTACGCATTAATTCTACTAAACCTTCATTATCACTTGTTCTAACTTTTATTAGATAGCCATCTTCACCAGCAATATCATGTACTTCTAGAACTTCAGGGATTTTTGCAAGTTGTAAACCTACAGTTTCATCACCAATAATATCCGTTGTTTTAATAAACATATACGAAAGTAATTTTTGACCAACAGCATTTGGATTAATTTTGGCATGATATGCCAAGATGACTTGTTTGTTTTCAAGTTTTTTTACTCTTTCTAATATTCCTGAGGGAGCCATTCCTAATTCTCTAGCAATATCAGCATTATTAATTCGAGCATTTTCTTGCATTAATCGCATGATTTTTAAATCAATAGCGTCTAAATTAAATTCTATTTTTTCCATTTCGTTGGCAAAAGTACAATTTATTCGAATAATATTCAAAATAAAATAATTTATTATGTATTAAATTCTGATAATTAAAACTATGTTTAATTATTATTCATTTTGGTTGAGTTTTATTTAGATTGTAAGTTAATTGAAGTGTACTTATAAAAAAGTCTGTTAAATTAAGAAAAATTATACGTTTATTAACTACTTTAATTCAAAAATACTGTTCTAAAAAACAAGATTTATATTATGTTTTTTTTAACTATTTTGGTCTACAATTTGACCATAATGTATTGACATTAGATTATATATTATGGTAAATCAATTAACACCAATAAAACCAATTCCAGCCGTTATAGCAATAGCTTTAACTTTAATTATATGGTTTGTAATCCCCGTTCCAAAGGGTGTAGACCCAAATGCATGGCATTTATTAGCTCTTTTTGTAGGTACAATAGCATCTATTATAGGTAAAGCTTTACCTATTGGAGCAATTTCTATAGTGGCAATCGCGTTAGTTGCTCTAACTGGAGTTACAAATCCTGATAGTGCAAAAGATGCATTACAAGATTCTTTAAGTGGTTTTTCTAATGACTTAATTTGGTTGATAGGCGTTTCAGTAATGATTTCTATCAGTTTGATAAAAACAGGGTTAGGTTTAAGAATAGGATATTTTTTAGTTTCTATTTTTGGAAAAAGAACATTGGGAATAGCTTATGCTTTAGGTTTTTCTGAAACAATTTTAGCTCCTGTAACACCTAGTAACACAGCCAGAGGAGGAGGTATTATTCATCCAATTATGCGTTCTATTGCTGCAAGTTTTAATTCAAATGCAGAAGATGACTCTAGAAACAAAATAGGAAAATATTTATCTTTAGTTACTTATAATATAAATCCTATAACATCAGCAATGTTTATTACTGCAACTGCACCAAACCCTTTAATTGTTAATTTAATATTTGAAGATTCAGGTTTTAAATTAACTTGGGGAATGTGGGCTATAGCAGCTTTGGTTCCAGCTTTGGTTTCCTTAATTGTTGTTCCTTTAGTTATTTATTATTTATATCCACCAGAAATTAAAAAAACACCAGATGCTCCAAAATTTGCAAAAGAAAAATTAAAAGAATTAGGTAAAGTTTCTTTACCTGAATTAATTACAATGATGACTTTTGGAATATTATTATTTTTATGGGCAGGTGTTCCAGCTATGATATTCGGAGAACAATTTGCTGTTTTACCAACAACAGCAGCTTTTATTGGTCTTGCAATATTATTACTGACAGGAGTTTTATCTTGGGAAGATATATTAAAAAATAAAGGTGCTTGGGATACAATTGTATGGTTTGCTGCTTTAGTGATGATGGCTAGTTTTTTAGGAAAATTAGGTTTAGTGAAATGGTTATCTGTTACAGTGGGAACTGGAATAGCTAACCTTGGTCTTAACTGGGTAATTTCTGTAATAATATTATTATTAATTTATGTGTACTCTCATTACTTTTTTGCAAGTACAACAGCTCATATTACAGCAATGTATGGTGCATTTTTCCTTGCAGGAATAAGTCTTGGTGCTCCAGCTATGTTGTGGGCTCTTATTTTAGGGTTTTCATCTTCATTAATGATGTCGATTACTCATTACGGAACAGGGACAGCTCCTATTATATTTGGTTCTGGATTTACAACACTCGGCGAGTGGTGGATAACAGGATTTGTAGTTAGTGTTATTAACTTAATTATTTGGATAGTTATTGGTGGTCTTTGGTGGAAAGTCTTAGGTTATTGGTAATTAAAAATAAAAAAAAGAGGAGATGTTAATTTAATATCTCCTCTTTTTTTTATTTCTTTCTGAATATTAAAACAACAATACAAATAGCAGTAAACACAGACATTAAATAACCAATCCAAGAAAGCAGAGGCATATCAAGAAAAATAGGTCTTACTCTAGTGTTGGCAAGCATACTTGCGCCAAGACCAAAAGTTAGAGTAAGTATAGCTAACACAAGTTTGTTTACACTATCTTTTGTTACTTTTTTTATATTCTCTATTTCATTCACTTTAAAATTTAATGTCAATTTATCATTATTTATTTTTTCTAATAATTTTAATCCATCTTCAGGTAAATCATTCATTAAGTCTTGAACATCTTTCAAATTATTCAACATTTTTTTTCTTATGTTTTTCGGGTAAAACTTTTCTTTTGCCAACCTTACAGCATATGGTCGTATCGATTGTTGTATATTTAGGTCAGCATGTAATTCTTTACCAATTCCTTCTATCAGTGCAATTCCTCTCAATAATAAGTAAACATATTCAGGTAATAAAACATGGTTACGTTGTAATATATCATTAAATTTTTTAATTAATATTTGTACATCTATGGTATCAACAGTATTTTGTTCTAAATAATCAAGGATTTCAGCTATATCACGTTGTAATTGTTTTTCATTTTTTATATAATTTTTTATAGCCATTTTTTTCAAAGAACGTACAATTCTTTTACTGTTTTTTAAACCAAAATCAATTACAACATTTTCTAAATCCTCTTTTTCATTTAAAGTGATAATCCCCATAGATCCAAAATCTATAAAAACGATTTGTCCATCATTCAAAATAAAAATATTTCCAGGATGAGGGTCTGCATGAAAAAATCCATCTGTCAAAATCTGTTTCAAATAAATTTCAAATCCTTTCTGTACAATGTATTTAGGGTCAATGTTTATTTTATTTAAACTTTCTACATCGTTTACCTTGTATCCATTGATAAATTCCATACACAAAACATTGTTATTACAATAATCAGAGTAGGTTTTCGGAACATAAACATCTTTACTGTTTTCAAAATTCTTTCTAAAACGCTCAATATTTAGTAACTCGTTTGTTAAGGATAACTCTCTTATAATAGAATTCTCAAAAGACTTTTCAATTTCAGAAATAAACAACTTTTGTAACTTATCATATTTCTTCTCCAGAAAGTGAACAATATCACGAATCAAAGCTAAATCAGATTCAACAATGGTTTGAATATTTGTACGCTTAATTTTTAGAATAACCTCTTCACCTGTTATTAATTTTGCTTTATAAACTTGAGATATACTTGCAGAAGCAAAAGGTTTTTCATCAATATATATAAAATGTTCATCTGGTTCAATTCCAAATTCATCAGCTAGTTTTTGCTTAATATCTATTTCTTCTACCAAAACATCATCTTGCAATTTCTTCAATTCATCAGCTAAATCTTCGGGAATTAAATCTTTACGATTACTTAATAACTGACCAAACTTTATATAAGTAGGTCCCAATTCTTCTAATGCTAAACGCAAACGTTCATTAAAACTAGAATTATAAAAGTCAGAATCATCATCAGAACTAATCAAATTATTCCCGCGAGAAATAATTTCTTCAAATCCATATTTAGTTAAAACACCAACAATTTTCGAAAAACGTTTTATTTTTTTTAAATTATCCATAGTAAGTTCAGCTTTTAAACAAGTTATCAATAAGTTTTATAAGTAACTCAAACTTTAACTAATTTAATATTTTTTTAGGGCAATCCTTTCAGGTCGCGCTTTTGTTGCAATCTTTTTCTAAGGAAAAAGGATTTCCACGACAA
>DJDD01000182.1:0-227 GCA_002430925.1 Flavobacteriales bacterium UBA5933 | reverse complement strand
CACGACAATCGCTATTGCAAAGGAAATTCGTTACCATTTTTTTAATTTATCTTTTTCAAATTATAAAAACCTAATAATTAAAAAAGAATAAATTTTAACCTATATTATTAAAAGCTAAAAAGATGCCATATAATCAAAAAAATAATTATATATTTGCACTCGCTAAAATGAGCAAGGAATCTGGCAATTAACAAACAAGTTAAACATCTCTCTTTCATTTATTTCCA
>DJDD01000163.1 GCA_002430925.1 Flavobacteriales bacterium UBA5933 | reverse complement strand
TCTGAATGGGGACATGATTTTAGACCAGCTTATCATCGTATTTCTAGAATTCGAAATTTATTTCCTAAAGTTAAAATTTTAGCTTTAACAGCTACAGCAACAGAAAAAATTCAACATGAAATTGTAGAAAAGTTAGATTTACAAGAACCTTCTATTTTTAAGTCTTCTTTAAAAAGAGAGAATTTATCGTATAATGTCTTTTTATCTTCTGATAAGAAAAGTGATTTATTATACTTTTTAAAAAAATACCCTGGCTCTAGTATCGTTTTTGTGAGAAATAGAAAGTTGACGTATGAAATTTCTAATTTCTTAATTGATAATGGATTTGATGCAGATTATTTTCATGCAAAATTGACGAAGGAAGAAAAAGAAAAGAAACAACACGAATGGACACAAAGTAATGCTAGGATTATTGTATCTACCAATGCTTTTGGAATGGGAATAGATAAACCGAATGTACGATCTGTTTTTCATATAGATTTACCGAATGGTATCGAAGCATATTATCAAGAAGTTGGTAGGGCAGGGCGAGATAATAATGATTCAGTTGGCATATATCTTTTTAACCCAGAAGATAGAATACAAGCAGAAAGTATTTTTAAAACTAATTTACCTTCAGAGAGTGATTTTATAAAAATATCGAATTTTTTGTTTAGTCAATTACAAATCGCAGAAGGAGAACTAAGTGAAACAAATTATCAGTTAGATTTACCAAAATTCGCTGAGAAATTTGGACTTAATTTAAAAATGGTTGTTCAGTTTATAGATTTTTTAAATACAAAGGAAATTATTCAACAAAAGAATTATTCCCAAAATAGTACAATTAGAATAAAAGTTTCTCCCCATTCTGCAAGTTTAGAAAATAATAGAATATTAGAATATTTACAAAGACATTATCCTGGAATATTTGTACAAAATAGAGAAGTAAGTGAAAGTAAAATGGCTTTCGATTTACATCTTAGTATAGGTGACGTACGAAATGCTTTGCATGATTATTTTAATACGGATTTAATTGATTATTCAGACCGATTTTTAATGAGGTTTCGATTCTTAGTTCCGAGAAATTCAACTGCGTTCACAAAAAAGCTTTGGAAAGATTTTGAATCGATACAAATTAATAATTGGAAAAGATTGCAAGCAATGGCTTATTATGCAGAACAGAATGCAATTTGTAGAGAACGTTTGTTATTTGGATATTTTAATCAAAAAACGGATGAAAATTGTGGAAAATGTGATGTATGTATTTCAAAACAAAAAACAGCAGACTTCAATACAATAGAATTAATTGATTATTTAAAAGAACAACCAAGAACACAAAACGAAATTCTTTTAAAATTCATAAATTCGCCAAAAGAAAAAATTCTAGCTGAATTACAATTTTTAATTGATGAGTTAAAAATTCAGCCAATAGGATTAGATTCTTATAAACTAATAGAATAGAACATGCGAGTAGTCTTTATGGGAACGCCAGAATTTGCGGCGACATCTTTACACGAAATAAATACAAATAGTAATCACGAAGTAGTAGGAGTTGTAACTGTTCCAGATAAACCATCTGGAAGAGGTCAAAAAATGCATATTTCTGATGTTAAAAAATATGCATTAGAACATAATTTACCTTTATTACAGCCAGAAAAATTAAGAGATGAAGATTTTATCGAAAATTTAAAGTCTTTAAATGCTGATGTTTTTGTTGTTGTAGCCTTTCGTATGTTACCACAAGTTGTTTGGTCTATTCCTGCAAAAGGTACATTTAATTTACATGGTTCTCTTTTACCTCAATACCGCGGCGCAGCTCCAATTAACTGGGCTGTAATGAATGGAGATAAAGAAACAGGAGTAACAACTTTTTTAATTGATGAAAAAATTGATACAGGTAATATTTTAATTGCTGATAAAGTTGCTATAGGAGAAAATGATAATGTTGGTAAAATTCATGATGAGCTTATGCAAATAGGAGCAAAGTTAGTAGTGAAAACATTAGATGGCTTAGAAAATGATTCTTTAAAACCTCATCCACAAGATGAAACATTAGAATTGAAACATGCCCCAAAAATTTTTAAGGAAGATTGTAAAATCGATTGGAATAATTCAATAGATACTATTCATAATAAAATACGCGGATTATCTCCTTATCCATGTGCTTGGACTACGTATGGAAATGATGATACATATAAGACCTTGAAAATTTATGCTGGTGTAAAGACTGATTTAGTATTAGAAGCAGATAATTTTCAATTGGTATTACAGAAAAATAATTTATATGTAAAGTTACCTTCAGGTAGTTATGAAATTTTAGAGCTTCAACCAGAAGGAAAACGAAGAATGTCAGCCAAAGATTTTATCAATGGACATCAAAATGAAGCATCATTATTTGTTAAATAATTTGAATTTTTCTGATTTTTGACACTTTTTTAAAAAAAAATGATAAAAAAGTTGAAATTTTTTGTCTTGAAACTTGCACAAATAAAGGGAAAGAGTATATTTGTGTATAAATTAATTTAAAAATTTACAACTATGAACAAATCAGAACTTATTGATGCAATTGCAGCAGACGCTGGAATTTCTAAAGAAGCTGCTAAAAAAGCCCTTAATTCATTTACTGAAAATGTAACAAAAGCTTTAGCTAAAGGGGACAAAGTTGCTTTAGTAGGATTTGGTACTTTCTCAACTTCTGAGAGAGCTGCTAGAACGGGTATTAACCCACAAACAAAAAAAGAAATTAAAATTGCTGCTAAAACTGTAGCTAAATTTAAAGCTGGATCTGAATTATCAGGAGCAGTTGATACTAAAAAGAAAAAATAATTTTTCTTATAAATTTAAGAGCCTTGGTTTTCCAAGGCTTTTTTTATTTAAAAAATATTGAATTTTATATCATAAGTATCTATTAATAATACTTTAGCTGTAGAATATTTATTAACTTTGTATAAATTAATAGTTCTGCTATCCATGTTAAAGATTAATAGATATATAATAATCATATTAAGTGTCTTATTGTATGTAGTTACGTCATGTTCTACAAATAAAACATCTAAAAAAATAGTTTACAAAAGAGTTGAAAATAAGTTGACTAAGCCAGTTCAACCTGTAAAAAAAGAAGAAAAGCCAACTGTTACAAAAGTTACAGTAAAAAAAGCTGAAGTTTTTAAAGTAGATTTACCTCAAGTTAATAGAGAATTCAGAGCGGCTTGGGTAGCTACAGTAGCAAATATTAATTGGCCTTCTAAAAAAGATCTATCTACAGAACAACAAAAAGAAGAAGCAATTAAAATTTTAGATATGCTTGAAGCAAATAATTTTAATGCGGTTATCTTTCAGGCAAGACCTTCTGCAGATGCATTATATAAAAGTAATTATGAGCCTTGGTCATATTTTTTAACAGGACAAGAAGGTAAAAGTCCTTTGCCTTATTATGATCCATTGAAATTTTGGGTAGATGAAGCTCATAAAAGAGGAATAGAATTACATGTTTGGATTAATCCTTACAGAGCACATCATAGTAGTGGAGGTCCAGTAACAACTGAATCTATGGTAAAAAAATCACCGTCAAATGTTGTACGTTTAAAAAATGGAATGTATTGGTTTGATCCAGCTGATAAAAGAACACAAAATCATGTTTCTGAAGTTGTAAAAGATATTGTAACAAGATATGATATTGATGGAATTCATTTTGATGATTATTTCTATCCTTATGCTTCATACAATGGTGGAGCAGATTTTCCTGATAATGCAACTTGGAATGAGTATAAAAAAACTGGAGGAAATTTATCCAGAGCAGATTGGCGTCGTCAAAATGTAAATACAATCATCGAAAGAATTTACAAAGAAATAAAATCAGAAAAACCTTATGTAAAATTTGGTATTAGTCCATTTGGAATATGGAAACCAGGTTATCCATCAGGTATTACAGGATCATCTCAATATGATGAATTGTATGCTGATGCTAAATTATGGTTAAATAAAGGTTGGGTAGATTATTTTTCTCCTCAATTGTATTGGCCAATAAATTCTACAGGACAAAGTTTTCCAAAATTATTAGAATGGTGGAAATCAGAAAACACACAAAATCGTCATCTTTGGCCAGGTTTAAATACTGTAGAAGTTAAAGTTTCCGATAGAACAACAGAAATAACAAACCAAGTAAAAATGGCAGCTCAAATATTACAAAATAATGTTGGTGTTGTGCATTGGTCTGTGGCAGGTTTAACAAAAAATCCATCTATGTTAAATTACTTGAAAGAAGGACCTTATAAAGAAAAGGCATTGATACCTAGTATGACATGGATAAAATCAAGTCCATTAGAAAAACCAAACTTATATATCAATTCAAAAGTAAATGCTCTTACTATGAGCTGGAATGATAGTAAGCCAGCGAATAACATTTCAAAATGGGTTGTATATTCTCGATATAATAATGATTGGCAAACAACAATTGTTGATGGTTTAATTACAACTGAAACAATGCCTAAGTTAAAGAATGGTAAAAAGCTTAATGCTGTTGCAGTAAAAGCTATTGATCGTTTAGGTAACGAAAGTGATTATACAGCTTTACAAGTTGATTAATATATACTGATAAAAAAAATAAAAAAAACAGAATTAAGTAATTACTTAATTCTGTTTTTTTTATTAAAAGCTGTTGAAACTTTTTAAAAATTATATATATTTTTTGGAGCAATTGCTTCGCACCGTGCTTTTTCGCTATATCTTTTTTGATTAATCCTTGCATTTCGACTTGGTCATTGAGTGAAGTCGAAATGAAATGACCAAGTCAAAACTAGAAAGAACAATCAAAAAAGGATGTCGCTTCAATCACTATTGCAAATGAACGATGTATTATAAATTATTAGATACCCGTAGTGCATTATCATTGTTTTTATGATAAAATTTGAATATTTCTATAA
>DJDD01000012.1 GCA_002430925.1 Flavobacteriales bacterium UBA5933 | reverse complement strand
TTTATCGTCTTTTACAAAATTACCTAGCTCTGAATTAAAAAGAAGTTCAGCTTCTGTTTTACCATCAATAATTTCTATATTAATTCCAGCTTTTTTAAGAACTTTTTTAACGACATCTTTTCCGTTTTTTGATTCTCTCATTGCTGAGGTTGCATAGGCTTTGTAAGCTTCTATTCCATAAACTTTCATCATAAGAGCATAAGAATGCATGGCATCACAAATACGATCTATGTTTACATCAGATATTTTTCCATCGGTAAAAACATCTTGTCCAAGTCGTATAGGCATCCTAACGATACTTGCTTTATTAAAAATAGGAGTTTTTCCTTCTTCTTCATAAACATAATTAATCAATAATCGCATTGCATTAGAACCTATATCTATTGCTCCTAGTTTTCTAATCTTCATTCTCTTTGTTGTTTAATTGCTTAAAATATTCATAAGTAGTGTACTGAGATCTATTAGGCGGTAGATTATTTTTTTGATAAGTTAAACTTGATTCGGCTGTAATTTTACGACCTTTTACATTGTCATTGAAACTAAGGTTAAATGTATCGATGATAATTTGTTTTAAATCTGTATCATAAATTGGACAAGAAACTTCAACTCTGTGGTCAAGATTTCGTCCCATGATATCAGCAGAAGAAATGTATACTTTGTCTTTTCCTCCGTCTTTGAACCAATAAACTCTTGGATGTTCTAAGAATTTATCAATAACACTTACACAATGTATATTTTCAGATAATTTTTCAACGCCAGGAATTAAAGAATTTATGCCTCTTACGACAAGTCGTACTGTAACACCTTTTTGAGATGCTTTATATAATAGATCTATAATTTCTTTATCACTAAGACTATTCAGTTTCATATTAATTTCTGCTGGTAAACCGGCTTGATGATTTTTGATTTCTCGTTTTATCATCTTCACAATTTTTTTCCTTGTACCAAAAGGAGAAACTAATAGATGCTTATAATTTTGGTTGAGGTAGTTAACATCAAAGAATTTAAAAACTTGTTCTACATCATTAACAATATTCGCATTTGTTGTAAAATAAGTATAATCTGTATAAACTCTTGCTGTTCCTGCATGAAAATTACCCGTGCTTATAAAAACATATTTTTGAGCAAGTTTTCCTTCTGGTTTACGTTCTATATAACCAATTTTTGAGTGAACTTTTAGTCCAGGTACGCCAAAAATAACATTTACTCCAGCTTCTTGTAATTTTTTTGACCACATTGCATTGTTAGATTCATCAAAGCGAGCACGTAATTCTAATACAGCTGTTACTTCTTTCCCATTTAATGCTGCGTTAACAAGTGAGTGCATAATTTGAGAATCTTTTGCGACTCTATAAATTGTTATTTTAATTTTTGTAACCTTTGGATCTATCGCTGCTTCTCGTAAGAATTTTAGTAACAAAGAATAATCATGGTAAGGTGCCATCATTATTTCTTCTTTTTCTGAGAAAGCCTGAAAATAACTACTGTATTTTGTAGGGCTTTTTAAGGTGATAGGTTTTATCTTTTTATAGACTAAATCAGGAAGATCAAAAGTAGGAAAATTCATCAAATCTTTTTTATTGTGATATTTTCCCCCAGGATTTATACTATCATATTCATCTAATCTTAATTTCTTTAAAAAGAATTTTAAAGTATCTTCTGCAATATCAGAATCATAAACCAATCGAACAGGAATTCCTTTTTTTCTATTTTCTAAACTATGTATTACTTTTTCAAGTAAGCTATGTTCAAGATCATTATCAAAATCTAATTCACTGTCTCTAGTAATTTTAATAGAATGAGCTTCGATTGTTTCAAAATCAAACATTTTGAAGATATCTTTTAGGTGATAACGTATGATATCTTCTATGTACATAACATAGGTATTGTCATCTTCTCTTGGTAGAACAATAAATCGAGGAAAAAGATGTGTTGGTACAACTAAAAGTGCGTATTGAACTTTTTCAGCCAATTGCATTTTAATTGCTAAATAAAAAGATCCATCTCTAAGTGTAGGTACTAATTTAATATCATCTAGAATGAAAACACCAACGGTATGAATAAATTCTTTATAAAAATATTCTGATATAAATTCTAAATATTGTTCAGGAATTGTTTTATCATCTATTACATAAATATTATGTTTTTCTAATTCTTTGAAAAGTTTGTTATGCAAATTATCGTAAACAACACGTTGTTCGTTTACAATTTTATTAATTTCTTCTATTAGCTCTTCATTTGATTGACCTTCTATTATATTGTCATATACTTGATGCAGATGCTTAAATTGAATTGACCTTAGAATTGTTGAGTATCTTACAGAATAAAATTCATCCAAATTATTTGAAAATATTCCAAGAAAACGAATTCTTTCCAAAAGAGGTACAGTTTCGTCTGATGCTTCTTGCAAAACTCTGGCATTAAAAGATAGCCAACTAACATCTCTATTTATATATTTTTTCATTTAATGTCTTTAGGTAAAATTATTTTAATAGTTTTTCCTTTGATGATAGATTTCCAATTTTCGTTATCAAACTGTAACCATGCAAAACCAGATGTAGAAAGATTATAAATATTTTTATCACCTAATTGATTAATTAATTCTGTAAATGCAGGGTTGTGTCCAAAAATAAGAATATTTTCTAGTTTGTTATCTAACTTTCTTATCCAAGAATCTAATAAAAAATTAGAGAAAGTATATAATTCATCAACAACTTCTACTTTTTGTGTGGGAAATAATATATTTTGTACAATTTCAGAAGTCTCTTTTGCTCTTACAGCTTTACTTGTATATATTTTATCAAAAGAAAGATTTAAATTGGTTTGGATATAGTTAGCAATTAATTCTGTTTTGAACTTTCCTTTTTCTGAAATTTTCCTTAATTCATCAGAAATATTTTGGTGCCAATCACTTTTTGCATGACGTATAAAAAAAATATTTTTCATTGGTAGATTTAAAAGATGATTTATATAATTAAAGTTAAGCATTATCCTAGGATAATGC
>DJDD01000139.1 GCA_002430925.1 Flavobacteriales bacterium UBA5933 | reverse complement strand
AAAGATTAGTTGAAATAATTTCTTTTGAATTAACAAAAAATGAAACAATTCAATTTTCAAATTTCTTTTCAAAATTATCATTCATTTGTAATCAATATGGCATTTCGACAAAGATACATTCACTAAGAATTGTTTCAGAAAAAATTACAAAAGACAAATACCAACCTTCCGAACATGAATATTATACTCATCTAAAATACGTTGCTGAATTTATTGCTGCAATCTATGATATTTTAATTCCTTCGGAGATTGTATACTTATTTCCTGAAAAAGAATATTATACCAATAAAACTTTCTCAAGAAATCGAATAAAAAAACTGCGTGTACAAGTTATCGAGATAAAACGCGATTGTTTAATCTGTGATCACGAAGACAACGAAACAGACGAATATATTACTGTACAAATAGATGAAGATGGTGTAAATGAAATTTTTAAATCAACAAAAGATTTTTGGATTGGCGCACAATTGAATTTAATTAATTCGACAATAGATACAGAGGGAATTTACCATCCTCGTTTTGTTATTCTAGAACCTGATTATTTAGTAGATATTTCTGCTATTGCTGAGTGTTTTCAAGAATATGGAACTTCTGAATTACATTTCATTCAAAAGAAATTTGAACAAGCTCCTAACAGCAAGCATATCCGTTTAGGAAATTTTGCTAATGCAGTTGTTGACCATTTTTGTACAGAAAATATAGAAGAAACTGATTTTAATGAAATTTTTAAAAATGATTTCAAAAATCATCCTTTAGAATATACAGCTTGTAATGATTTGATAAATCCACAAGATTTAAAAGATTATTATACTGAAGCAAAAGGACATTTTAGTCGACTTCAAAAAGTCTTAATGGAAGATTTTTCACAAAATGGCATTTCATTAGATAGAGCTTTACTTGAACCTTCTTTTTTATGTGAACAATATGGAATACAAGGACGTTTGGATTTGTTGGATATAAATCCTGATGGAGCAAATAAGATTATTGAATTAAAATCTGGTGGAGCTCCTTATCCTGATGACGGAAAAAGTATAAAACCAAATCATGCTGCTCAGCTTTTCTTATATTATCAAATAATTGCTGTATTGTATGATTTAGAATTTAAAGACATTACTAAAAATACAGAAGGATATATTTTATATTCAAAAGTATATCAAGGGAATTTACGTTTTGATGTTCCTACTCTATCTCGTGTACAACGTATACTAGATCTTCGAAATCAAATCATTATTAATGAAAATCAATTAGCGAATCAATCCGAAAAAGAAATTGAAAGTTTATTGTATGCCATTAAACCAAGTAATTTTATACAACGAAAAATTAATCCTCGTTTTAGAGAATTATTAGAAGAACAAATAGAAAAATTTATTTATCCTATTCGTACAAGTTCTCCATTAGAAAAAGCGTATTTCTACTCTTTCACAAATTTTATTGCGAAAGAACAATATATGGCAAAACTTGGGCTTGGGCAATCAACAAGTAATAACGGTTTAGCTAGTTTGTGGCTAAATAGTTTTGAAGAAAAAAATAATAACTTCGAAATTATTTATGATTTAGAAATTATTGAAAATCATATTTCTGACATAAAAAGAGAAATAAAATTAAAACGTACAAATCCTGCAAATGACTTTATTTCAATCCGAGAAGGTGATATTTGTATTTTATATCCACGAAATAAATCAACAGATTCTGTCTTAACTAATCAGGTTTTCAAATGTACAATCAAAAATATTTCGAGAGAATACATTGTTTTACGTTTTCGTTATCAACAACCAAATACTCGTTTCTTTGATTCGTTCGATAAAAGTGGAAAATGGGCTTTAGAAAGAGATTATATGGATGCTTCATTTACTTCTATGTATAGAAATTTATATAGTTTTATGCAGGCTCCAAAAGTGAAAAAAGAATTAATTCTTACTCAAACAGAACCTGAAAATGATAACGATTACAATTACTATAACTCTAAATTGTCTGAAGAACAAAATAGAATACTGAAAAAAGCTCTTTCTGCAAATGATTATTTCCTACTAAATGGTCCTCCAGGTACAGGAAAAACATCTATTATCATTAAAGAATTAGTCAAAGAAATTTATGAAAAACAATCATGTAATATTCTACTTTTAGCCTATACAAATAGGGCTGTAGATGAATTATGCGAAGCTATTCATAGTGCTATTTCTGATCAGATTGAGCAAAAATTTATACGAATTGGAAGTGAATTATCTACTTCACCCGAATTTCATAAAAATTTATTGAATAGAATTATAGAGCAAAAAGATCATGAATTAACAGAAAAAAATGAAAAATTTTCTCGTAAAACAATTCAAGATATTATTCAACAACAACGAATTTTTGTATCTACAGTTGCTTCTATATCAAGTAAAAGTGATATTTTAAAGTTAAAGAAATTTGATACAATTATTATTGATGAAGCTTCACAAATTTTAGAGCCACAAATTGTTGGTATTTTACCAAAAACGAGACGTTTTATAATGATTGGTGATCATAAACAATTACCAGCAATTGTATTACAAAATCCAGAATTAGCGAAGACAAATAACGAATTATTAGAAAATATTGGTTTATGGAACCGTAAAAATTCAATTTTTGAACGATTGTATGAATTTTGCGAAAAGAATAACATCCAAAATGCTTACGATCAATTAACTTATCAAGGGAGAATGCACGCTGATATTGCTGATTTTCCTAATCAATATTTCTATGATGGAAAACTAAATGTTGCATTTGATATTCCTAATCTTGATGAAGAAGCTAAACAGAGTTTAAACCGACAAAGAGCCGAATTACAATTCAATCAATATGACGAAAGTAATGACATTCATACTCATTTAGTAAACAATCGTTTTTCTTACATCAATGTAGAAGAAAATCCCTATTTACCTTCAACAAACATCCAAGAAGCTGATTTAATCGTAAAATTTGTAAAAGAAATTATTCACCTTTATCAACTTAACAATAAAGAGTATGATTCAAAAAAGACTATTGGGATTATTGCTCCATTCCGAAATCAAATCGCATTAATCAAACAGAAGTTAGAATTAGCAGCTATTCCACACCACGAACAAATAACAGTTGATACTGTAGAACGTTACCAAGGAAGCCAAAGAGATATTATCTTATACAGCTTTGCTGTAACGCATCCTGCACAACTAAATGCCTTGATTAATATGAATGACCAAGGAAATGTGGATAGAAAACTAAATGTTGCCTTAACACGTGCAAAAGAGCAATTATTTTTGGTCGGAAATCAAACCATCTTAAAAGATAATAAAATTATTAAAACATTGATTGAGTATTTAGAAAACAAATCTGTATATAAATTAACAATGTAAGGCACAATGCCTATTTTATTATTTTTTTGTTCAATGGTGGATTAACTTATTTTAAATAGGGAAGATTAAATTCTTTCAAGCACATAAAAATCTGTTTAAAATTCATTTTTCAATTTGTTTTTATTTCTTTTTAGCTATGAATTCATTAAATTACTTCTTAATTCATTTTTGATTCTGTAAATTTGTGAAACTATTTTTGTAAAAATTATGTTGTATCAAAGAAGTAGTGCATTATTCAAAGATGCACAAGAATATATACCAGGAGGTGTAAACTCTCCTGTAAGAGCATTTAAATCTGTTGGTGGAACACCAATTTTCATCAAAAAAGCCGAAGGAGCTTATATTTATGATGAAGATGGTCGTGCTTATGTAGATTACATTAATTCTTGGGGACCAATGATTATTGGGCATACAGATCCACGAGTTTTGAATGCTACAGTAGAACAAATGAAAAATGGTTTCTCTTTTGGGACACCAACTGAGTTAGAAACTGAAATAGCAAAATTAATTACTTCTGTTGTTCCAAACATAGACATGGTAAGAATGGTAAATTCTGGAACAGAAGCTTGTATGTCTGCCATTCGTTTGGCAAGAGGATATACAAACAGAGATAAAATTGTAAAATTTGAAGGTTGTTACCATGGACATTCAGATTCTTTTTTAATAAAAGCTGGTTCAGGTGCTGCAACATTTGGTAATCCTAATTCACCAGGTGTTACACAAGGAACTGCAAAAGATACTTTATTAGCTGAATACAATAACTTAGACGCAGTAAAAGAATTGTTTGAGCAAAACAAAGACCAAATTGCAGCTATAATTGTAGAACCAATTGCTGGTAACATGGGATGTATTGTTCCAGACAAAGGATTCTTGGAAGGTTTAAGAGCTATTTGTGATGCAAATGGAGCATTACTTATTTTTGATGAAGTAATGACAGGATTTCGCCAAGCAATGGGTGGAGCTCAAGAACGATTAAACATCAAAGCTGATATTGTAACATTTGGTAAAGTTATCGGAGGTGGGTTTCCTGTTGGTGCATTTGCTGCAAACAAAGAAATTATGAGTCACCTTGCTCCTCTTGGTCCTGTTTATCAAGCTGGGACATTGTCTGGTAATCCTATTGCAATGCGCGCTGGTTTAACAACGTTAAAAATTATTGATAACGACAGAGAATTATTCAATCGTATTGATAAAGCTACAGAAATCCTAGATACAGAAATCACTAAAATTTTCAATGAAAAAGGAATTCCAGTTCATACGAATCGATTAGGTTCTATGATGTCTGTTTTCTTTACAGAACAACAAGAAATAAGAACTTTTACAGATGTAACAAACTGTAACCACGAAAGATTCAATAAATTCTTTCATCATTTACTAACGAATGAAGTTTATATTGCTCCATCTGGTTATGAAACATGGTTTACTTCTGATGCTATAAAAGATGCTGAAATCAATAAAACATTAGATGCTGTACGCTCTTTCGAGGGATAATACATATTAAACATAGTTGAAAAAGTCTGTATTCTTGGATGAATACAGACTTTTTTGCGTTAGGGATTGAAGTGAAAATCCTTTGCTAATTGTATTCATTTATATATGATTATTGAGCGAAAGTCGAAATGCAATGACCAATTAGCAAAGATTGGGAACGAAAAAGCCCGACCGAAGGGAACGCCCAATAAAAAATATCATAGATAGAATAATAATAATTAGAATTAGGGCAAATCCTACGGACCTTGCTTTCCATTTCAATCTTTTCTGTTTGGTTATTTTACTATTTTATAAATGCAACCAAACAGAAAAGGATTTCCATTGCAATCAATTTTGCATTTTTTGAGTTCACTTTATTTATGAAGTTTATACATAAAATTTCTCTTCTATTTATTCTAAAAAATTACTCGAATGGATGAATTTTAATTTCAAATACAGAATGAATTACATAAAAAAACCGTCTTATTCAAAATAAATAAGACGGTAAATTACTATAAAAAAAATATTATTTTTTCAAGAAAAATAATGTTAAAGACCTCGCTCCCTGTGCCCCTCTCACTAATACAGCACCAATGTCTGCAGTAGCTGATGGTCCCATAACAAAACAACCATAATTAGCATCAAATAAACCTTTTTTTGAATAGGCTGTATGCATATTTTCTGTTATTTCATCTGGATCTAGTAAAATAGCAATGTGCTGAGATAAAAAACCAATAGCGTTAACTTTCAATGATTTTTCTGTTACCCAAACCATTCCCATTTCTGCAATACCAAACTCGGCACGAACAATTCCTAAATCAACATCATCCAAATCACGCGGATGAGAAATTTTAGAAATGTCTTTTGTACCTACCCATTCGTCCGTAGAAGAACAAGTAATTTTTACGTTTGGTAATCGTTGTTTCATTATTTCCTGCGCTTCCTCGACAGAAGAAACATCAAACGTATCAACAGCTGCAAGATTAGCGTTCTTTATAAAAGTTGCTTTTAAATCAATTGCAGGGTTTTGAAATTTTGGTACTTCAGGATATTCTGTTTTAGTTCTTTTAACTAAACTATCTCTTACAGATTTTAAAAAATCTTCTCTATTGCTCATTTTTTTTGTTTTTAATGTACCACTGTCTAAAAGTTTCTTTTTTTACATCTGGTAAATCTCTATGAATTGCCCAAGGATCTAATGTTTTGTTTTCTGTGATAGATTTTGGAAGAATATTGATTGCATTGTAAGCAACTTTCTCTACTGCTCTGAATAATTTAGGGTTTCCAAGCATTATTCCTGCAGCTTTAAATGCCATACGACGACTAAAATCTACCTCTTTATTTTTCATCATTTCTTTTCTCCAATCCATAATTTGTTCAGCTATATTAATATGAACTGGACAAACCTCTGAACATGATCCACATAAAGATGAATGGAATGGCAATTCTGAATATTTTGAAGCATCAAAAGTAGGATCAATAATAATACCTATTGGCCCAGAATAAGTTGCTCCATAAGCTAATCCACTACTTCTTCTGTAAACTGGACAAGTATTCATACAAGCTCCACAACGAATACATTTTAAAGAAGTCCAAAATTTGTCTAAAGCCAAACGAGCACTTCTTCCGTTATCCGTAAGGATAATATGCATTTCTGAACCTTCTCTTGGTCCAGAAAAATGAGATGTATATTGTGTTGCTGGAGTTCCTAAAGCACTACGAGATAAAAGACGAATAAAAACACCTAAATCTTCTACTTTAGGTAATATTTTTTCTATTCCTATACTTGCAATGTGTAAAGGTGGTAAACTAGCTGTTAAATCAGCATTTCCTTCATTGGTACAAACAACAAAAGTTCCTGTTTCTGCAATGGCAAAGTTACCTCCTGTCATCCCTGCATCTGCAGCTAAAAATTTTGGACGAGCATTGTTACGCATTGCTTCGTTTAATGAAGCAGCATCAGTATTATTTGGATCAGTCCCAATTTTCTCTGCAAATAGCTTTGCTACATCTTCTTTTGTTTGATGTATTGCTGGCATTACAATGTGACTTGGCATTTGATCCGAAAGTTGTTGAATACGTTCCCCTAAATCAGTTTCCAAAACACTTATTCCTCTTTGTTCAAGATAAGGAGTCATTTCACACTCCTCTTGCAACATTGATTTACTTTTAATCAGGCTTTTTACATTATGGCTACTTAATATTTCGTAAGCAATCGCATTATGCTCTGCAGCATCTTTAGCAAAATGTACTTTTATACCTCTTTTCTCTGCATTTGTCGCAAATTGTTCGATGTAATGATCTAAATGAGTAAGAGAATGTTCTTTTATAGCAGAAGCTAAATCTCTTAATTGTTCCCATTCTGGAATGTTTGAAGCTGCAATATCTCTTTTGGTTCTTGCATTCCATAAATTTTTATCATGTTCAGTTACGTGAATATCATCTTGATTGATGAACTTAGCCGCGTTTTTTTCTACGTTTACTTTTCCCATTTCTAAGATATTTTAAAATTAAAAAGGACCATTATTTAAAACTTGAGCTACATGCAAAAATTTAAGAGGTGTTTTTTGTTTATCAGAGATTCCTTTTTGATGCATTAAACAAGACATATCTGGAGAAATAACATACTCAATACCATTGTGTAAATAATCAGCCACTTTATCTTGTCCCATTTTAGAACTTACAGCTTCATCTGTAACACAAAACGTACCTCCAAAACCACAACATTCATCAGGTCTATTAATATGCTTGATTGTAATATCTTTTATAGATTCTAATAATTGTTCTGTCTTATTAAATCTAGGTTCCATCCATTCGGAACGAGAAGCGATACCAAGTCCTCTTATAGAACTACAGCTATTATGTATTGCAATTGTATGTGGGAATGAAACTGAAGAAAAATCTTTAATCTTAAGAACATCAACAAGAAACTCTACCAATTCTATTGTCTTAGCCCTCATTGCAGTCACTTTATCAGTTTGAGGAATAGCATCAAAATGCTGTTTTACTTGTTTTACACAGCTACCAGCAGGACCAACGATGTAATCTACATCTAAATCTTGAAAATTTTCAGCGAATATTTTTTCCATTTTTGCTGAATTTTCTTGATCCCCTTCATTAGCTGTTGGTTGTCCACAACATGTTTGGTTTAATGGAACAACTACTTCCACATTATATTTTTCTAATAACTCTAAAGTAGCGATTGCTACTTCTGGATATATAAGATCTATATAACAAGGTACAAAAAGTGCAACTTTCATTATGTTTTAAAATTTATATTAAATTTACGGCAAAATACCACTCAAAATCAGTTAATTACTAATTTAGAATGTATCTTTACTAGATGATTTTAACATTTTTTAACGCTACCTTTTTTATAATAATATAGTTAATACATAAATTTGTAGTTTTGAAAAAAATGTAATAAAAAAGATATAATGTTTAATATTTTTCGAATAAATTGTCTTTCAATTAAATAATATTTATAAAATCAATCAAAATACAAGAATATATTTATTTCATTAAAAATATTACTTATTTCTCTATAATTTGATTTTTATTTAATTGTTCTTATTTAGAATTTATCTAATATTTTTTAAAAAGATTTGGTGAAGTTATATAAAAAAATAACCTCACTTAAAATCTTAAGCAAGGTTGAAAATTCAATTTTTTATAAAGAGGTATTGTGTAATTTTTGTTTATGTTACATAAATTATACTATGAATTTTTCTTGAAGATTATCAATTAATTCTTTTGTATTTAAAACATTTTGAAAGTGAAGCTGAATACTTTCTCTAACTTTAGGGTATTCGTCGATAAATTCAAGATTTTTATTTTCCTTTAATTCAAAATTATTCATTATTTGACGAAATCTTTCTTCATCAGTTCCCCAGTATTTTAAAAACTTGCTTTCATCAACAAAAATTTCAATTAAATTTTCTCCATCGTGATAAATCAATCCCCAATTCATAAATGTATCTTGAGTTAACTCTGTTTCAAATTCTTTTATATAATTTAGAATTGCATATTTGTTTTCGTAATTCCCATAATTAATTTCGAAATCGATGTGTCCAAAAATTAAAGCACAATTTTCAGGAAGTGTCATAGATAAAGCAATTATTAAATCCCAAAGTTTAGGGTTATCAATATTTATTTCTGCATAGAATTTAAAATGTAATTCTTTATTCTCTATATTATTATCTTTTAATTGAAATGTAAATCCAGGAATTATATTTGAGTTTTTACTAAGTTTTAATTTTTCCAAAACTGAAAAATTCATTGGAATTTCATTTTCTGTTGGAAATCTTAATGTTTTTGGTAATTTAAGATTTGGTTTTAACATAGTTAAATTAATTTATTTATATCTGTAAATATAAAAGAACAAAGTAGAATAAAATTAGGTGAAACCATAAATTAGAAATTTTATATAAAATATAAGTTTTTTTATTTCCCATAATTATGCAATAATGATAGCAATGGAAATCCTTTTTTGTTTGGTTTACATTTTGACATGGTATTATATTTCGAGAACATCAATGACCAACACGAAATTTAAGAATCAAACAAAAAAGATTGTAATGGATA
>DJDD01000038.1:5651-5862 GCA_002430925.1 Flavobacteriales bacterium UBA5933 | reverse complement strand
CAAGAATATGTTACTTATGTTACAAAATAAGCTCGTAGAAATACATTATATTTGTAAAAATAAAAAAAACAATGAGTTTATTAGATTACATCAAAAACGGTTATACATATACTGAATATATTACAGAAGTTGAAGATCAATTAGAAAATGAAATTGAAAATGATGATCCAAAAGAATTTGTAAAATATTATGCTTTAGGTTTACAAAGAAT
>DJDD01000038.1:4933-5516 GCA_002430925.1 Flavobacteriales bacterium UBA5933 | reverse complement strand
AGGTTTACAAAGAATGAATCGTATTTCTAAGACTTTTAAATTTACTCCAGTTCAAGAAAATCGTTTAAAGAATACCAAAAATAATTTTAAATTATTAACGATTACTGAAGGTTGGTGTGGTGATGGTTCACAAATTGTTCCTGTTGTAGAAAAAATTGCTGAAGCTTTAAAAGTTGAATCTAAATACATTTTGAGAGATCAACATTTAGATTTAATGGAAAATTATAAAACAAACGGAGCTCTTTCTATTCCAATTATTATTGGTGTTTCTGAAGAAGGAGAGGAATTATTCCGATTTGGTCCTCGTCCAGCTTATGGAATGGAATTATTAGCAAAATTCAAAAAAGATCCAGATATCTATACTAATGAAGAATTTCATGACGATATTCAAAAGTATTACAATAATAACAAAGGGGAAGATATCTTAAACGAATTGTTAGATTTGGTTGACGAAAGTTTAGCTGAATAATTTCTTTTAATAAAAAGTTATATAAACTGATTTTTTGAATTACATCTCACCATAATTTAGTTATAATTGCTTTATTATTATTCCTTTATTGCGATAGTGATTGAAGCGACATCC
>DJDD01000038.1:0-4773 GCA_002430925.1 Flavobacteriales bacterium UBA5933 | reverse complement strand
ATAGTGATTGAAGCGACATCCTTTTTAGATGAGATATATTTTGACTTGATTATTGCATTTCGATTTCGCTAAAGAATTAAATAGAAATGTATAAAATCTAAAAAGATATAGCGAAAAGCACGGTGCGAAGCAATTGCCCTAAAAATAAATATAATTTTAAAAAAGTTTAAACAATTTTGAAATCATTTGTATTAGAATGAAAAAAAACAAACAAATAATTTTAGC
The DNA here is from genome assembly GCA_002430925.1 of Flavobacteriales bacterium UBA5933. GTDB lineage: Bacteria > Bacteroidota > Bacteroidia > Flavobacteriales > Weeksellaceae > Empedobacter. The sequence goes on along the minus strand of DJDD01000038.1, from coordinate 4,548 downwards.
ATTAATAATTGTAGTTGGTTTAATTGCGATTATGTTTACTCCTATTGGTAGTTTTATAAAAGGTAAAGTACAAGACGATAGCCATATTGCAGGAATGGAAGTTGAACTGAATGATAGTGATTATGATATTGATTTGATTGGTCATAATGGTGCTAAAAATAGTAACTTACTCGATTTCAAAAAAAGTGGCGAAGTTGTTTTCCTTAACTTTTGGGGAAGTTGGTGTCCTCCTTGTGTATCAGAAATGCCAACTATTCAAAAATTATTTGAAGCAAAAGGACAAAAAGTAAAATTTGTATTAATTGCAATTCAGGATAAACCAAAGGTTTTTAATCCTTTTTTAGAAAAAAATGGATATACAATGCCTGTTTACGAACCAAATAGTCCTATTTCTAATAATATGTTACCTAAAGTTTTTCCAACTACCTACATATTAAATAAAAAAGGTGAAATTGTTTTAAAAGAAACAAAAACAAGAGATTGGAATGACAAAGAAATTAATGCTCTTTTGGATAAATTAATTGCCGAATAATTTCTTATAATATTATAAAAAAAAGCAGATTAAATGTAATTTAATCTGCTTTTTTTTATGTTGTAATTGTCTGTTGTATTTATAATCAATATAGTTTTTAATTTTATTTAATTATAAACGAATACAAAGTAGTTTTTTTTATAAATTGCAGTATAAATCTACACTTAAAATTATTATGGCAAATTATCAAAATGTAATTGATGCTCCAAACACTAATACCATATTTACTGTTTGGAAGTTCAATGATAATCCTTTATTGAAAGAGCAGTTTAAAAAAATATGTTCTTTAATAACAAATATCAATCATTCTATCTCTATTCGTTTTCCCGAGTCAAAATCTAGCGTTATTTTGGGAATTGGACATGACGCTTGGTTAAAGCTTAATTTACCAAAACCTTTACCGAAGGAATTAGAAAATTTTAAAGAAATTAAAGGTGATAAACACACAGCAGTTTCTACACCTGGTGATTTGCATTTTCATATCCGATCTACAGAAAAAAGTTTATGTATAGATATTGCATCAAATATAGCTGATGTACTAAAAAATGTAGCTAACTGTATAGAAGAAGTTCATGGTTTTCGCTATTGGGACGGTAGAAGTATATTAGGATTTGTTGATGGTACAGAAAATCCTGAAGGAGATGAAGAACGTTCACATTTCGCTTTGATTGGAGATGAGGATAAAGATTATGCAAACGGAAGTTACTTATTTGTACAAAAGTATATACATAATATGGATGCTTGGAGGAATCTCCCTATTCATGAGCAAGAAAAAGTAATTGGTCGTTCTAAAACTGATGATATAGAAATGGATGATGATGAGAAACCAAGCAACTCACATTCTGCACTTGCTAATGTTGGTGATGATAAAAAAATTGTAAGGGATAATATGCCTTTCGGGAATCCTTCTACCAACGAAATGGGAACTTATTTTATTTCCTATGCTAGTACTTTTGCAACAGTCAATGAAATGCTAGAACGTATGTTTATTGGGGAACCAAAAGGTAATTACGATAGAATTTTAGATTTCAGTACAGCTAAAACAGGTTCTTTATTTTTTGTTCCAAATCTTGACTTATTAGATTCCTTCACAGAATAATAGAATATAATTTATCATTCATTCTACAATGCTACAAATTATAATTTGTAGCATTGTATTTTTCATAAAGTTACCTACTTCATATTGCTTTATAATTTCCATTATTTTTTAATCTTGTAAATATTTCGTACTATTGCAAAGCATTTGCAATAAGAAATGAAAAGACGAAATACGCCAACAAAACAGGCTGTTTTAGATTTGTTTGAATCTTGTTCTACAGCATTAAATCAAGAACAAATTGAGTGTCAACTTCACGAAAAAATGGATAGAGCTACAATATATCGTATTCTAAACAATTTTTGTAAAGATGGAATGATGCATAAAATTGTTGCTGATGATGGAATAAATTATTTTGCGATGTGCAAAAATTGTTGTGATCACTTAAAACACGATCACTTTCATTTTCGATGCACAGAATGCAATCAACTAATTTGTTTAGAAGAAAAAATTAATATTAATTTACCTGAAGGCTTTGTACTAGAAACATGTAATTGTGTAATTACAGGAATTTGCAAAACTTGTCAAAAATAAACACTATGGATTTACAATGGTTTGTGAAATGGTTTAACTCACCCTATTATCATATACTTTACAAAAATAGAAGCGTTACAGAAGCTGAAGACTTTATAAAAAAAGTAACAAGCTTTCTAGAACTTCCAAAGCAAACAAAAATATTAGATTTAGCTTGTGGAAAAGGTCGACATTCAATTACATTAAACAAATTAGGATTTGATGTTTTAGGAATAGATTTAGCAAAAGCAAGTATAGAATATGCAAAACAATTCGAAAATGATAGATTAAAATTCGAAGTGCATGACATGAGAGATGTTTATCATAAAAATGAATTTGATGCTGTTTTCAATCTTTTTACAAGCTTTGGTTATTTCGAGAAATACGAAGATAATTTTAAAGTATTTCAAGCTGTAAAAGAACAATTAAAATCAACTGGTCTTTTTGTGTTTGATTATTTGAATGCAGAAAAAGTTATTTCTCAAATGATTCCTTATGAAGAAAAAGAAATTGATGGTATCTTGTTTAAAATAACAAAATCTATAGAAAATGGTTTCATTAAAAAAGAAATAGATTTTCAAGATAAAGAAGAAACTTTTCATTTCGAAGAATATGTTCGTGTTATTTATTACAAAGATTTCAAGGAAATCTACGAAAAAGAAGGTTTTAAACTCAAAGATGTATTCGGAGATTATTCATTAGGACAATTCGATGAAAAAGAATCTGATCGTCTAATATTAATTCTAGAAAAATGATAGAAAGTTTAGTTCTTGTTTCTAGTGTTATCTTAGGCGTTATTTGCTCAAAATTATTTTTAAAAAATAAACACAATTCAAAACTATTACTAACCTTTAGTGGTGCATTTTTTTTAGCAATGACTGTCCTAGAAATTCTACCACAAGTATATGGTCATCCTAGTACAGAACATACAAATCATACTATTGGATTGTTTGTTTTATTTGGAGTAGTTATACAATATATTCTAGAGACAATTAGTAAAGGTGTAGAACACGGACATATCCATTTACATAAAAATGAATCATTCCCGATTGGAATTTTCGGAGGTTTGTTTTTACACTCTATCATAGAAGGAATTCCAGTTGCAAATGCAGAATCTCATAATTTTATGTGGGCTATTTTTGTACACAATATACCTGTATCAATGATATTGTTTAGTGCACTTTCTCAACATACATCATCAAACACAAAACGATTTGTATTTATGTTATTATTTGCACTGGCAGCACCAATGGGTTATTTTTTAGGAAAACATACACTTATATCAAATTATTCATTAGAAATGAGTGCTATTGTATCAGGAATATTTTTACACATTTCGACAGTAATATTATTCGAAACCAACGAAGGTCATCAATTTAATATCAAAAAATTTATTTCAATATTATTTGGTTTCATCTTAGCCTATTTCATTGTATCTATGCACACGCATACTCATTAAAATTTGGGCGTTCGGGCGGGCTTTACGTTGCAATCTTTGCTCATTGGTTATTAGTTGAAGTTAAAAAGAAGCCAATAAGCAAAGGATTTTCACTTCAATCCCTAACGCAAAAATAAAAAAGCTGTATTCAGGAGAATACAGCTTTTTTATTTTTATTTAGAAGTATCAACGCTTTGATTCGCTTCGCTATATTTTTTATTTAATTTTTTAGCTTCTAACATAAATTCATCCATAGTTACAACCTGACCTTTATATGGTAATTTAACAATCAACTCTTTTTCTAAAACTTGAATATCTTTCAACGTAAAAATTGCTTTCATTCCATTTGTTTCAAACTCAGCTTTAACAATTAAACCAGGTAGATTAGAAAATTTATAAGGTCCATCTTTGTAATGCAAGGACTTAGAATACCATGCAGTAATAATTGCTCCATCTTCATCTACTCCAGTTGCTTTTACTGCTGGAAAACCATTTATATTCTCTGTTTCTTTGGTTAACTTCCAGTTATAATTATATAAGTTATCTTTAATTAAGAACGTTTTACCACCAAACTCTTTTTGATTATAATATAAATTATTTTGGTAATCTTTGTAAAGTGGATTTGCCTCCGACTCAATAATCATTTGCTTAATTAATCCTATATTTCCTTGAGAATTATTTACTTTTAATTCGGGCTTAAAAACAGACATTTTACCGTTACTTTCAAGTTGGAAATCAATAGAAATTCCTTCATCTATTTCCTGCTTAAATACTGCTCTTTGATCTGCGGGAATACCATCTTTTATTTTTTCAAAATCTATAATAAAATCTGTCTTGTAAGTAACTTTTATATTTTCGTTTGCATTTTGTGCAAAACTTACTACTGATCCTAAAAAACAAGTTGTAAAAAATGTAAAAAATTTATAGTTCATAAATATGATTATTGATTAAAACCTGTTGTGCATTTTG
>DJDD01000060.1 GCA_002430925.1 Flavobacteriales bacterium UBA5933 | reverse complement strand
ACAAGAAAAGGCACAATAGATTTATCTATTGTGCCTTTTCTTGTTTATTTAAAATATATTTTAATGTCCTCCTTCAGATTTTACTTCACTTAAATGAATACCTTGCTTTCTAAGAACAATTGGAGATATTATAGCGTAAAATGCTAAATAAGAAAAACAGATAATTCCTACTATATAACTAAAATGAATAGAAACAGCATCTGCTAATAATCCTTGTAAGTAGCTGGTTACACCTCCCCCCATAATCATCATGATTAAAAAACTACTACCTTGGGATGTATTTTTTCCTAATCCATTAATAGCTAAAGCAAATATACTTGGCCATAATGTACTACAAAATAAACCTACACTTGTAATTGCATATACACTTACTAATCCACTTGTATTCATTCCAACTAGTAATGCAATAATTCCTATTATCGAAAAAGTTAATACCATTTTGGCAGGATTACCTTTTGTTGAAATATCTGCAATAATTAATACTAAAATAAGAACTGCATAAAAATAGAAAGGTTTTAAATCGTGTCCAGCAATTTTATTTACCAATAAAAATATTCCAAAAGCTAAATAAGGAGCAATAAATTTCAAAATCATTGTTTTAGATTTATCTAATCCAAATGCTTCTGCTGCACCTCCCCAACGACCAATCATCATACTTGCCCAATAAAGTGATACATACGGTGCTACTTGAGAAATTGAAAAATGTAATTCTTTCTGCATATAATCTGGTAAATTACTTGCTGTAGAAACTTCTACACCAACATACAAAAAGATAGCAACCATTCCTAAAATTAATTGAGGATATTTTAATGCCGATGATCTATCTTTTACAACATTTACATGATCGTTATTTTCTTCCTCTTGTTCTGGATGACTAGGTAATGATGAGAATTTAAGAAATATAGCAACCAATAGAAAGGCTACACCTAAACATAAATATGGAATTTTTACGCTATCGATACTCAAATCAGAGTTAGGTTCTGTTGCACTTCCAAAAATTGCATAAGCAACAATTAAAGGTCCTATTGTAGTCCCTAAATTATTGATTCCTCCAGCTAAGGTTAAACGTTGAGAACCTGTTTTAGGATCACCTAATGCAATAGCTAATGGATTAGCAACTGTTTGTTGTAATGAAAAACCAAGTGCAACTGTAAATAGCCCTGATAACATCAAAGGATATGAATGTAAATTTGCTGCTGGAATAAATAATAGTGTTCCTAAGGCAGAAATTAATAAACCTAAAGATAAACTGTTTTTATATCCTAATTTATTGATTAAATCTTTTCCCATAATAAGAGATACAATCATATATATAATTGATCCCACTGTATAAGCAATATAAAATGCTAATGACACAAATTGACTTTGTCCTTGTGACAAATCAAATGCTTTTTTGAATACTGGGATCAAGATATCATTACTTGCGGCTATAAATCCCCAAAAGAAAAAAACTGTAACTAATGGTATAAATTGTCCCCAATTTGTATTTTTTGTTTGACTCATTTTTTTGTTGAATTGTTTTTATGTTGTAATAAATACACAGTAATTAAGGCATAAATATAGTTGATTTAAATCTTACTTTACAAATACTTTTTTACTGAAATTGTAATATTATTTTAAAAATATTGTATAATTAATTTATATTAATTTGTCTATTCTCATTAGTTGAATTAATAACTGATTGATTTATAAAATCAAACACTTGTGGTAAGTATTCTTTTTTTAACCCAGACCATTCATGTTTTCCTGAAGTAGAAAAAATAGAAAGTGATGCTTGTTGATATTTTCTACTTAAATTATCTAAAACTTGATCTCCTGTAAGAGGAAAAAAACCTGGCTGATTGTCTAAACAACTACGATGAGGTGCTTTATTTACTGGAACTACGTCATCACTTAATCCATGAACATATACTGTAGGAATAATGTTAGATTTTGTAACATAACGATCATTTACAATCGCTCCAGCATAACTAACTAAACCATCTATCTTAATATCATTAAATTGATTACCAAACCATAAATCTCTTAAATAATAAGCATTAAGAATTGCTTCGGCTCCTGCACTACTTCCTCCTAGAATTAATTTGTTAATTGAAATATTTAATTCTTTTTGATTCTTAGTTATGTATTGTAATGCATTCAGTACATCAAAAGATGCTTCTTTAAAAATCATTAATTTTTCATGCTTTGGTAAATCACAACCAAAACCAGCAGGTGTATTTGCTAATAATCTGTATGATATAGATATAGCTACAAAACCTCTGTCTTGTGCATCTTTCATTCTTTCAACTTCTTCTTTATCAGCTCTATTCCCTCCAGAAAAACCTCCTCCATGCACCCAAACAAATAGGTTTTGAGTTTTATTATCTTTATAATTCTTAGGATAATAAATATCAAAAGCTAAATTATTTTTTTTGTCATAAACTACTGTTTTTTGTCCATAAACATAGCTTATCATCAATAATAAAATTCCTAAATACTTCATCTTATTTTTTTATTTTTTTTAAATGCTTGGTAAAAAAATATATTACCAAGCAATTTATAACTATTAATTATTTTTCCCTTTTATTTTTTTAATAGTTTGATAAATAGTTGTTTTTATGAAATAACTATTGTACTTATAGAATGTTCTTCTGCTTTAATTTCTACAGCTTCTCCTTCTATCCATAAATTATAATCATATGGACTATCTGTTTGATTCATAACTACTACAACTACTTTTCCATCTTTATTTATAAAAGAAGTTGTCATTAAATCTGAACGATTTGAAGATGCTGCTATTCGTTGTGCTCCTGGACGAATAAATTTAGAAAACTGACCAATATAATAATATGAATTTGTATACGTTATATTTCCATTTGTTGTATCACCATGAACTGGAGCAAAACAAAAATTACCTACATGATTTGGTCCTCCATTTTGATCTAACAAAACATTCCAATCTGTCCAAGCAACTGTACCAGAATTGAAATCATTAATCATATTATATCCATATTTTTCACCTAAACTCCAATTATTAATTTGATTAATATCAAATTGTTCTTTACAACCTTCAGTGAAAATTAAATTTACATTTGGAAAAGCATCATGTGTTAATGCTACATTATTAAATAAATTAGCACTCCCGTTCCATGTTTCATACCAATGAAAACCAACTCCCCAAACATATTTGGCAGCTTCAGCATCATTAAGAATTGTAGAAGCTCGTTGATAAATTAAATCACGATTATGATCCCAAACAATAATCTTTTTATCTTTTAAATTATTTTTATAAAAAGTTGGGCCTAAATTATTTTTTAAAAAATCTCTTTCTTCTTCTGCAGTATAAATACAAGATTCCCATGTTTGTGTTGCCATTGGTTCATTTTGTACTGTAACTCCCCAAATTGGCAATCCTATTTTTTCGTAATTTTCTATAAATTTCACAAAATAATTTGCCCAAGTTTGGTAATATTGTGGCTTCAATGAACCTCCTTTTAGCATACTATTATTTGTTTTCATCCAAGCTGGAGGACTCCAAGGACTAGCATATAAACGATAATTATCCTTCATTTCGGCTTTTGCCATTTTTATCATAGGAATTTTATAGTTTAAATCATGTGCTATATCAAACGATTTTAAATCTTTGTCATTTTCTTTAACATACGTATAACTATCACTAGAAAAATCACTTGAATTAATTGACGTTCTAATTAAAGAATAACCAATTCCTTCTTTTTCATTGTAATATGCTTTGATAATTTCTTGTTGTGCTTTCTTTGGTAATTTAGCCAATACCTCCGCAGAAGCATCTGTAATAGCACCACCAATTCCTTCAAACTTTTGAAACTTACGTTTTGGATCAATAAAAATTGCTATATCAGTTTCTTTAGGTTGAGGAAATTTTTTAACTGTAACCTTGTCTACTGATTTAGTAATTCTCTGATTTCCTTTTTTTGCAGTTGTATAAACTTCAATTTTCTTATTAGAAAGTTTAAAATCTTGTGCATTAGCAGTTAAATAACTAAATAATAAACTTGCAATAATTGGATATTTTATGTGTGATTTTTTCATGATTTATTGTATAATAAATTTTGCTAAAATTGGTAAATGATCTGACGGATATTTAAAGTCGTAAAAATCATCTATTGTATTAAAACTTTTACATCTTACATTATCATTTTTTTTATAAAAAATATAATCTAAAATTTCAGTCCCTTTAACATTAAATTTAAAATCTTCCCAAGTAAAATTTGGTCCGTAAACTAAATCTGCATTCAAACGAGTATCTAAATATTTATTTTGAATAAATTTTACAGAAGCGTCATTATGATCCATATTAAAGTCTCCCATAAAAAATGTAGGTACATTTTTCTTCTTTGTTAAATCTTGAATTAATTGATCAATTAACTCTAATGATTTTTGACGAGCAACCTTTCCTACATGATCAAAATGAGTATTAATAAACCAGAACGTTTTTTTGTTTTTTTATCTTGAAATAAGCCATAAGTAATGATTCTGTTATAAGCTGCATCCCATCCCTTTGATACTCTATCTGGAGTTTCTGATAACCATGAAGTTTTTTGCTCTAAAACATTATATTGATCTTTTTTATAAAAAATAGCTGAATACTCAGCATTTTCATCTTCAGAACGAGGTTTACCTATAAATGCTAATTGAGGATTATTTTGCTTAATGAAATCTAACTGCGGAATTTGAGCTTCTTGTATTCCTATAAAATCAGCATCATAATAATTAATTAAATCTACTAATTTCTGTTTTCTTATGTTCCAATGATTAGCTCCATCATCCACTGATCCTAATCGTATATTATAGGACATAACTGATAAATTTTGTTGAGCAAAAGTTATCAATACCATAAATAGAAAGGATAAACTAAAATATTTTTTCATAATTTTTATGATTTAAAAAAACCAAGTAAGTGAAAAAACACTCACTTGGTTGAGAAATAAAAAAATCTACATTTCTGTATCAATGAGGGAATCTTCCTAATTTACTAATGTGAAACTTGTTTTTAAACTAGCATTAGAATCTGTACCGATATATACATCGAAATCTCCAGGTTCTGCTACAAAATTCATGTTGATATCATGAAATTTTAAATCTTCTGGCGTTAATGTGAAAGTAACTGTTTTTGTTTCACCTTTTTTTATCATTACTTTATCAAAGCCTTTTAGCTCTCTTACAGGACGAGTTACACTACCTACTAAATCACGTACATATAATTGTACAACTTCTTCTCCATCATAATTCCCTGTATTTTTTACATTTACGGAAACTTTAATTTCATCTTTACCATTCTTCATCGTTGATTTATTCAACTTTAGATTACTATAATCAAACGTTGTATAACTTAAACCATATCCAAAAGGAAATAATGGAGAATTTGGAGAATCTGTATAACGAGATTTATATTTTTGTTCTGGATCGCTATCTCCTAAATATGGACGCCCAGTATTTTTTTGATTGTAATGAATTGGAATTTGACCAACCGAACGAGGAAATGTCATTGGCGTTTTTGCCGATGGATTATATTTACCATATAAAACATCTGTAATTGCTAAACCTCCCATTGTTCCTGGATACCATGCATATAATATTGCATCCATATTATCATTTTCCCAAGATATTGTCATCGGACGACCAGACATTAAAACTAAAACGATTGGCTTACCTAATTTCTTTAATTCTTTTAATAATTCTTTTTGGTTACCTGGTAAATCAATATTCGTTTGAGAAGTTGCTTCTCCTGTTTGATTTTCATTTTCTCCCATTACAGCAACAATTACATCAGAATTTTTAGCAATATTTATTGCTTCTTGAAAACCATTTGTACTTGTTGAATTGATGTCTGTCCCTTGAGCATAAGTTATTTTAGCATTTTTACCTAAAACATCATTCAACCCTTCCCAAACAGACCATGCTTTACCATTACGATCTCCTCTGGCAGCCCAGTTTCCTATAATATTTTTTTCGTCTTTTACTAAAGGTCCAATTACTGCTACTTTCTGAGATTCTTTTAATGGCAATACTTGTTGATCATTTTTTAGAAGAACCATAGATTTACGGGCAATATCTCTTGCTTCATCTAAAAATTCTTTTTTCATTACTGTTTGTTTCTCACGTTTAGCGTTTGAATAACGATAAGGATCTTCAAAAAGACCTAAATCATATTTAGCCTCTAAAATTCTACGAACAGCAGTATCTATAATATCTTCTTTAACTTTTCCTTCTTTAACTAATTTTGATAAATGATTAAGAAAAGCACCGCTCATCATATCCATTTCTATTCCTGCTTCTACAGATTTTAAAGTTGCTTCCTCTAAATCTTTTGCTATTCCGTGAGGAATCAATTCTTGTATTGCAGTATAATCTGTAACTACAAATCCATTATAATTCCATTCTTTACGTAAAATTTGATCATACAAATATTTGCTAGCTGTTGATGGAACTCCTCCTATTTCATTAAAAGAAGTCATAAAAGACCCCACTCCAGCATCTATTGTAGCTTTAAATGGAGGTAGAACATAGTCTCTTAAAAAACGATCAGAAATTTCTACTGAATTATAATCACGCCCTGCTTGTGCTAATGCGTATCCAGCAAAGTGTTTTGTACAAGCTAAAACTGTATTCAAATCATATAAACTATTCCCTTGAAAACCTTTTACACGAGCTGCTCCTATTTTGCTTCCTAAATAAGTATCTTCTCCAGCACCTTCTGAAATTCTTCCCCAACGTGGATCAAACCCTATATCAACCATCGGAGCAAAAGTCCAATGAACTCCACCAGCAGAAGTTTCTGCCGCTGCAATTTCTGCAGATCTTTGAATTGCTTTCAAATCCCAAGAAGAAGCTTCTCCTAATGGAATAGGAAAAATAGTTTCGTAACCATGAATTACATCGTATCCGAAAATAAGAGGGATACCTAATCTAGTTTCTTCTACTGCTATTTTTTGTAATTGCTTGGTAATATCTGTTGTAGTTGCATTAAACACAGATCCCATCATACCTTCTTTGGTATATTTTATATAATTTTTATCTATTGCAGAACCTGTAACATCTCCTCCATCATATGTATATTGAACCATCTGACCAACTTTATCATCAAGTGTCATTTGTCCCATTACATAATCGATAAATTCTTTTTTAGATTTTGTTTTATCAAATTTTATCTTTTGGGCATACGTATTAAACGCTAATCCTAGGAAAGCAATTGAATAAATTAGTTTTTTCATTTTTTTTTGTTTTAATTCGTGGTAGTTGTCGTAAAATTTATTTTCTGTAATCCTCTTTTTACATCTTCATTATTCATAAACAATTTCCATAGCAGTTGAGAACGATAATTCTCTACCATTGGAGCGATTGTTCCTTGATCTATTGCTAAATATTTTGTTACAACTCTATCATTTTTTACATCTACAGCATCATAAGGACCAGCAACACCAATTATTTTTTTATTTTGCTTCTCATAAATAAATTTTAAAAAATCCATTGACTCTTTTGGTGTATAAGGAAATGATGATAACGCTGCTGTTGGTGTTATTATATCCCTATCATTTGTAGGTGAATGAGCTGTATAATCGTCTTTTCCATCTGCTGTAAAAGAATAACTTGCTGTTAATCCCCACATATTTTTAGCATAATGATGAAAAGTTTCTTTTTTAGACTGATTGTATAGATAATGAATTTTTGCTTGATTTTTAACTACTTTTCCATAATCAATCCCAATCCCATCAACTAATCCATTTGGATTAATTCCTATAAAAGAATATTGTGACCAAAAAAGAGGACCTACATTTTTTTCAACTCCATTATGTTTTACAATCAATGGAATTCCATAAGCAGAATCAGAAGATTTTATTGCTCCATTTCTAGCCCAACCTTTGTAATAAACATCAGAGGAAATAGAATAATTTGGAGAAGAAGTCGCAATAATATATGTTATTAAAGTTTCATCAAATCCTTTCAATGAAAAATTAATTTTCCATTCATAATTTGGTGACCAATGCCAATAAAGCACATCTTTACCATTGGTATAAAAATTAAATTCTATCTCTTTCCAAAGTTGATCTGCAAGTGTTGAAATCTCTATTTCTTTCTCATTTTTAGAATTATTGAAATATTCTTTCAAACAAATTAAACCCTGAGCAAGAAATGCAGTTTCTACCAAATCACCTCCATTATCGTATGTACTAAATGGCTTTATTTTACCTGTTTCTCCATTTATCCAATGTGGCCAAGCTCCATGAAATCGATCGGCCTTTTGTAAAAATTTCAATCCTATTAAAATTCTATGAACTGCTTCATCTCTAGGAATAAATTTTCTATCTATTCCAACAATTAAGCTCATCAATCCAAAACCAGTCCCGCCTGTAGTAACAATATTTGAATCATTTTCTGGATAAATACCATCAGGATGAAAACGTTCTCTTGCTAATTTAGAATTTGGTTCGGCATAATCCCAAAAATATTTTATGGATTGTTGTTGAACTTTATCCAATAAATTATTTTCTTGTTTTGTTTGAGCAAAACCACTTGCACTACATAATATAGTGCAAGAAAGAATTGCTAGTTTATTTAATAAACTCATTATTTTACCAATTTGGGTTTTGTAGCATAGTCGGAGTTTGTATAATTTGCTTATTTGGAATTGGGAATAATTCATGCTTCCCTGTTATAAATGTTTTTCCATCTAAAGCCATCATTTCTTTAGCTTGACCTGTTCTAATTAAATCAAACCAACGATCATGCTCAAAAGCTAATTCTAAACGTCTTTCATTCCAAATTTTCAGACGTAAATCATCTTGTGACAACCCAGAAACAGAAGCCAATTCAACACGATTTCTTACTCTGTTTAATGGAGTTAAAGCATCTTGACCAATTTCGTTTGCTGCTTCAGCCTGAATTAATAAAATTTCTGAAAAACGTATTATACGTACATTTTTATCTGTCTCAGCAGCTCCTAAATTTGCACTAGAATAAGCTTTTTCATTATACATTGGATTACCTACAGATTCAGAAATTACTCTACCGTCGTATAATGTTTCACCACGGAAAATAATTGTTGCATCTCTACGAACCTTATCACCTTCAGCATTAAAAGCATTTAACAGATTTTGTGAAGGAACATTGAATCCCCATCCCCATCCTCCAGTACCACGAGCACCTTGTGTTTGTGAATATTGTTTTACTCCATGAGCTATAGCATCTCCTCTAGCTTGAATTTCAAATAAAGATTCTTTACCATTTTCTGTCTCTACTCTCCAAGTAGTAGCATAATCAGACTCTAAATCATATTGACCAGAATTAACAACAGTAGTAGCCATGTCATATGCTTGTTGATATTTCTGTTCATATAAGTATACTTTTGCTAATAAACCTTGTGCAGCACCTTTTGTAGCACGTCCTAAATCCTTAGAAGCATATTCACTTTTTAAAGGTAATTTTTCAATTGCATCTAATAAATCTGCTTCAATATAAGCATAAACATCTTCTTTTGGTTGACGAACAGAATAAGTTGAAGCATCTTCTAAATCTTGTATAACAACATCACCAAACATACGTACTAAATAAAAATAAGATAATGCACGTAAAAATTTTGCCTCTCCTGTTAATCTAGCTTTTTCTGCATCAGTAATTGTAGTTGATTCAGTTGTATATTTTATTGAGTATGAAGCACGACCAATTGTTTTATAAAATCTTGTCCACATTGCTTCAATAGAACCAGAAGTAGAGTTATGTAATAACATATCTAAATCTCGCTTATCTCCACCATTATCAGTTGTAGAACTTCCTTTATCTGCATTATCAGAAATCATTTCAGTTACACCTAACCAAGAAAAAGCAAAATCCCAATCTGTAAACATCCCATAAACACCATTTACATATTTTTCTGGAGATTGAGTTTCTTGATCATCAATAGCAACATTTTCTTCCGAATCTACATTTAAGAAATCATCTGTACAAGAAGTAAATACACCTACCATTAACAAAGCTGATGCAATACCTATTTTTATAATATTTTTTTTCATTTTGATAAATTTTAAAGATTAGAATTCTACATTTAATCCTACTAAAAATGTTCTTACGTTTGGATAAGCTGAAAAATCTACTCCAGTTGTTCCATAAGGACTTCCTTCGTAACGACTACTTTTATCATTATCCAATGTTAATTCTGGTGTAAAGCCTGAATATTTTGTAATTATAAATAAGTTTTGAGCACTTACATAAATTCTTAAATTACTTACAAAATCAATTTTATCTCTAAAATTATAACCCAATGTTACATTACTCAAACGGAAATAATCCCCTTTTTCTAAATAATAAGATGATGCTACTTGATCTCTTTCTGCCCCAGGATTTGTATTTGACGTTCCTGCTCCAGTCCATCTAGAATTAAATGTATCTACACTGATATTCTCTCCCCCTAAACGGGTATTTTTTATACCATTATAAATTTTGTTACCACCAGCACCATATCCGCTGATATTTAAATCAAAATTTTTGTAATCTAAACTAATATTAATTCCATAGTTAAATTTAGGAATATAAGAACCCATAAATTTTTTATCACGATCATCAATAACACCATCTCCATTTACATCTTTATAGCGTAAATGTCCTGGTTGAGCACTTGATAAATGAGGATTACTATCAATTTCTTCTTGTGTTTGCCAAACTCCATCAGCCTCTAATAACCAAAATGACCCAAGAGGTTGACCAGCTTCTAAACGTTTCGTTATTTGTCCGTTTCCTAAAGAACCTCCTGTCATTCCTTCATAGCCTTTTTTAACTGAAACTACTTCATTCATATTGTAATTAAAATTTCCTCCAATCGAATAACGTAATCCTCCTGAAGTTTTATCACTATAATTCAAAGCTATTTCAAAACCTTTATTTTCAATTTTTGCTGCATGATCATAAAAGTTCTTTTCATAAGGAGAAGATAATATTTGTTGAATATTTAGAATAGCATTTTTTGTTGTTTTATTATAATAATCGAAACTACCTGTCAACTTACCTCTAAATAAATCAAAATCTAAACCTGCAGTCCATTCATCAACAATTTCCCATGATATATCATAAGCTGGAGACCCTACATAGGCACCATAAATTAAATCTTGACCTGGTCCAAAAACATAATTTCCATTACTACTTCCTGTAGAAGTTGTTATTGTCGTATAATTATAAGGAACTTCTGCATTACCTAAACGTCCCCAACCTCCACGAAGCTTTAAGAATGATATAACATCACTATCTTTTAAAAAATCTTCGTTAGAAATATTCCAAGCAACCGATCCTGACGGAAATGTTCCCCAATACTTACCGTTTTGTTTGAATTGACTTGAACCATCTCTTCTTATAATACCTGACACATAATATTTATTATCATAATTATACTGTACACGAGCAAAATAAGATGCATAAGCAATTGGTGTATAATTATTTTGATCTAATAATGGTGTATAATTACCTGATGCATGACGTACAGCCCAATATTGTTCTTTATCTGGAACGTCATAAACAGTGATATCAGAATATTCTCCAATTCCTCTTTTTTCACCTGAAACACCAGCAACAACATTCAGTGAGTGTTTACCGAATTTACGATCGTATGTTATGAAATTTTCCCAAGACCATCTATATGTCTCTATATTATTAAAATTAAGAGAGTTATTTGCCCATTCAACTGATTGAGAATTTTCTGCTTTTAATTTTTCAAATTCAGCAGTTGTTCTTGTTGGGTTAGCCGCAAGCCATTTACTTTTTATCGGTGTATATTGTCTGTATTTGTACGAATATTTTGTTGCACCAGCACGAGAAGTAACTGTTAAACCTTTTGCTAATTTTAATTCAGCTTCAATGTTTCCTTGTAGAGTAGTTGTATTAATTTTTTGATTATCATAATACAATGTAGATATTGGGTTACCATGAGAGTTAAATGTATCTGTTAACTGACCTGGTTGTGTAACATACGTTGCTTCTCCCGTTGTTTGATTAAATATTGGAGCTCCCCAAAGACCATTTTGATATTTTACTGGCACCAATGGTGATTGACGATATGCTAAATCAAATGCATTATAAGGTTTAGGAACTTCTCTTGTAAATGTTGCACTAACATTTTGTTTAATTTTAAGTTTTCCGTCAAATAATTTATAATCATTGTTATTACGAACAGTTGTACGTTTAAAATCATTACCAGCTAAAATTCCTTTTTCTTCGAAATTATTAATACTAAACATGTAATTAATATTTTCTCCCGCACCAGATAAAGCAACATTATTACTAATGATTTGTCCTGTTGATAATAATTCCTTAAACCAATCTGTATTGTATTGTTGATTTGTAGAAATCAAAGAACCTCCTGTAGCTTGTCTTTGTTCATTAAAGTAAGTTATGTATTGATCAGCATTTGCCATATCAACCAAATTCATAGCATTTCTTACACCGAAATAACTATCATAATTTACTTTTAACTTACCAGTTTTACCTCTCTTTGTTGTAATAACTACAACACCATTCGCCCCTCTAACACCGTAGATTGCTGATGATGCAGCATCCTTTAATACATCAATTTTTTCTATATCGTTTGGATTTATATTAGCTATAGTTGAAACTATCAATCCATCAACAACATATAAAGGAGCTTTACCTCCTAATGCTGTTCCCATTCCTCTCACCAATACAGTTGGTGTACCACCAGGAGTATCTGTATTAATAATATTTACACCTGCTAATTTACCTTGTAAAGATTGCATAGCCGTTGTACTAGCTATTTGAGTGATATCCTTAGAACTAGCAGAAGAAACAGCCGATGTTAAATCAGACTTTTTAACAGATCCATAACCAATCACAACAGCTTGATTTAGAATAATTGAGTCGTTTGTAATCGGATCTTCCTCGATCTGTATAGAATCATTAGTTACCTGAGCATTTGTATACAAAGACCCAAGAATTAATAATGGAAAAAAATATTTTTTCATTTTCTTTTAATAATGGTTAGTTCAAAAGTAATATCATTTAACACTAGATTAACAAGTGAAATGGTGTATAAAATACATTTCTGAAATAACAAAATATAAAAAATTGATTTTCAATATTTATAAAAAAATATTTTTTCTATATGATGTAGTTGTGATGTAATTAATTTTCCGAATTTTAAAAATTAATCATAAATTTATTAAGATTTATTTGAGAAGATATTAGCATTTTTTTACGTAATCTATAACGTTGTAGTTCTATTGAACGATAATTTAGGCGCATTAATGGTGCTATTTCTTTTGTAGAAAGATTCATACGAAGAAACACACAAAGCTTTAAATCTTTTGCAGTAAGATTTGGATATTGTTCTGATAATCTTTTGATAAAGTCTTGATGAATCTCTTGAATATTCAATTCAAAGCTTTGCCACTCATTATTATTATAATTGTACTCAGAAAAGGTTTTATCAAACTTCTTTTTAATTTTACTCAATTCCTTACTCATCTCTAATTGAGAGAATAATTCATTCACTTCATTAATCATATTACGTTGATTAACTAATTTTAGAGCTTGAGCTGCTAATTCTGTCGATTTAGACTGTAAAGAATTTTCTAAAAGTTGCTTTTCTTTTTTATAATTTAATTCATTTAATTCTTGCTTATGATTTAATTCTAATAGATTTAATTCATGTTGATATTCTTTTTGTTTAATACGAAAACGTTGTTTTATTTTTAATCTATTATATCTATAAACACTTAAAGTGAA
>DJDD01000061.1:7820-9048 GCA_002430925.1 Flavobacteriales bacterium UBA5933 | reverse complement strand
TTGAAAAGTTGCTGTTGCTAGATACTTTAATATAACTACTCGTGAAAAAGTAAACTGAAAGGTTACGATTCAATCCAAAAATATTATAAAAAGATGCATTTAAGTAAAGTATTCATTACCTTTATAGAATAACCAATAAAATTATAATATGATTAAAAATTTAAGAACTATTGCTTTTACTTTAGCTACAATTATTCTTGGTAATACTATTGCTGATGCTTGTACTAGAGTCGTATATAAAGGTCCTGAAAATACTATTGTAACTGCTAGATCTATGGATTGGAAAGATGAAATAGATGCTAATCTTTGGATTTTTCCTAGAGGACTTGAAAAAGATGGTGCTGTAGGAAAGAATTCTATTAAGTGGACTTCTAAATATGGTAGTGTAATTACTAGTGCTTGGGATATTGCAACAACTGATGGGATAAACGAAAAAGGTTTGGTAACAAATATACTTTGGTTAGTCGAAAGTCAATATCCAAAATTTAATCCTCAAGGAAATAAAAAAGGATTAACTATTGCTGCTTGGGCACAATATGCTTTGGATAATTTTGCTACAGTTAAAGAAGCAGTTGATGAATTGAGTAAAGAAAAATTTACAATTGTTTCTGAATATGTTCCTGGAACTACAAAATTTACTACTTTACACTTGTCAATTTCTGATGCAACAGGTGATAATGCAATTTTTGAATATATAGATGGTAAATTAAAAATACATCATAATCCATCATACACTGTTATGACTAATTCTCCTGTATTTGATCAACAATTGGCTATTAATACTTATTGGCAAGGAATACCTGGAACAATTATGCTACCTGGAACAAATAGAGCTGCTGATAGATTTGTAAGAGCTTCTTACTATATCAATGCAATACCACAAACAACAGATACTAGAACTGCTATAGCAAGTGTTTTTAGTGTAATTAGAAATTGTTCTGTTCCCTTTGGAATTTCTTCTGAAGAGGAACCAAATATATCTTCTACACGATGGCGTTCTGTTTCTGATCAGAAAAATTTGGTTTATTATTTTGAAACAGTTAAAACTCCAAATACATTTTGGGTTGACTTGAAAAAAGTAGATTTTTCGAAAGGAGCTGACGTAAAAAGATTAAGTGTAAGTAAAAATGAAACTTATTCTGGAGATACTTCTAGTTCTTTTACTAAGACTGCTTCATTTAAATTTGCTGGAATTTAATCATAAAATATATAGAACAAAAAAGCGATT
>DJDD01000061.1:1997-7646 GCA_002430925.1 Flavobacteriales bacterium UBA5933 | reverse complement strand
AATCGCTTTTTTGTTCTATATTAAATGACTTCTGCAACAACAAAAGTACTACCTCCTATATATATAAGGTCATTTTCTTTTGCATTATTTTTTGCTGCTGTTAATGCTTTGTCTACAGTATCAAAGAAATGTTTATCTTTTATATCTTCTGGGATGATTTTATATAATTCATCTATCTCATATTTACGAGGAACATCAGGTTCACAGAAATAATAAGTTGCCATTTTGGGAAAGAAATTAAGAATTGATGTAACATCCTTATCGTTTACAAAACCTAAAACTAAATGTAATTGATTATATGGCTGTTGATTAATCTGTTTTGCAACCTCAACAAGACCATGAGGATTATGCGCTGTATCTGCAACTATCAAAGGGTTATGTCCTAAAATATCCCAACGACCTCTAAGATTTGTATTTTTTACAACATTTAATAATCCATTTTTTATATTATCTTCAGAAATCTCCCAACCTTGCTTTTTTAACTGAATAATTGCGTTGATAACTGTTCTTCTATTTTTTACTTGGTATGTACCTTGTAAATCTGATGGTACATCTTGGTAGAAATTATCTTCAGCAAAAATTATTTCAGAGTTTTTCTGTTGTGCTACTTCTGTAAAAACAGGTTTAGTTTCTTGAGTAGTTTCTCCTATTACTACAGGAATACCTTGTTTTATAATACCAGCTTTTTCTGAAGCAATTTTATCTAATGTATCTCCAAGAAATTGAGTATGATCTAAACCTATATTTGTAATAATAGATAATTCTGGATTTATAATATTAGTAGAATCTAATCTTCCTCCAAGTCCAGTTTCTATAATAGCAATATCTACTTGTTGTTGTGCAAAATATTCGAATGCCATTGCAATAGCAATTTCAAAAAATGATGCTTTTTGAGATAAAATTTTTTGTTCGTGCTTTTCTACAAAATCTATTACAAAATCTTGTTCAGCCATAACTCCATTTACTCTAATTCTTTCTCGAAAATCTTTTAAATGAGGAGAAGTTGTTAATCCTGTTTTGTAACCAGCTTCTTGAAAAACTGATGCTAACATATGAGAAGTACTACCTTTACCATTTGTTCCTGCAATATGAATAGATTTGAATTTATCTTGTGGATTACCTAAATATTCGCATAATGCAGTAATATTTGTTAAATCAGCTTTCATTGCAGATGCTCCTACTCTTTGAAACATTGGTAAGTTTGTAAACAACCAATCGATTGTTTGTTGATATGTTCTCATTTTGTTTAGAAAATTTATACGAAGATACAATTCATCTTCAAAAAAAAATCGAATTCTTCTAAAGAAAAATTCGATTTGTAAATATGATTTAAAAACAGATTAGTAATCTGAATAATCCTGTTTTGTTGTTAAGAGTATTTTTAATACAAAGAAGCCTAAAGTAGCTGCAACTAACGAAGCAATAAGTATCATTAATTTTGCTTCATTTATATAACTTTCATCATTAAAAGCCAACATAGAAACAAAAATTGACATTGTAAAACCGATTCCTCCCAATATTCCAACACCAAATACTCGTTTAAAATTAACCGCTGTTGGTAATTCACATAATCCTAATTTGACTGCAAGGAATGAAAAAAGAGTTATTCCAATTGGTTTACCTATAACTAATCCTAAAAAAATACCTGAAGCTAAAGGAATACTAAAATGATTTAAACTTCCTCCATCTATAGTAATTGCCGTATTAGCCAAAGCGAATAATGGTAAGATAACAAATGCTACTGGTATATGTAAAGCGTGTTCCATTTTTGCTGATAGAGATTTTGAATCATTTTTATCAAAAGGAATTGTAAAAGCAACTAATACACCAGCAATTGTAGCATGAATTCCTGAATGCAACATGAACCACCACACTGCTATTCCTCCTAATATATAAGGAATAATATTTTTTACTTTAGCTTTATTCAATACAAAAAGTCCTAATAAAATAGCTAATGCAATTCCGAACTGTGTAAAATCTAATGGTAATTCTGGATTAGGATAAAACAACGCAATTACTACAATAGCTCCTAAATCATCAATAACAGCTAAGGCAGTAAGAAAAACTTTTAAAGACAAAGGAACTCTTTTACCTAACATTGTTATAATAGCAACAGCAAATGCTATATCAGTAGCCATTGGAATACCAAACCCATTTACAGTTTCTGATCCTTTATTTATCATAAAAAATATAAATGCAGGAACTAACATTCCTCCTAATGCGGCAAAAATTGGTAAAATTGCTTTTTTGATATTTGATAATTCTCCGACAAAAATTTCTCGTTTTAATTCTAATCCAATCAACAAAAAGAAAATTGCCATCAAACCGTCATTAATCCAATGTGCAAAAGAATGATTAAATACATTTGTTAACCATATTGAATCATATATTTCACCATATGCAGAATTGGCTAAAAGTAAAGACAGAATTGTACATATGATAAGAATAATTCCTCCTGCTGATTGATTTTTTAGAAAATCTTTGAAAAACTTTGTGATAACCATAATTATTAAAATTAAGGCAATCTACTAAAAAATTTTTAAAACTTTCTTTTTATACCATTTACTAAAATTAAATACTCTTTCTATAATTAATACATATAGAAAAGGCAATATCATTAAATAGTAATATCCCGATTCGTATATAATATATGTACTGAATATTAAAAATCTGATATGCTCTAAATAAGGAACCCAACGCTTCTGTTCAAGTTGTGCCCCAATATTAATTAATGTAATTAATATAAAAGCTGTACCAACAAATAAAGTTAAAGAATCTAACCTATTATAATAATAAGTCATTAATAACATTAAACTAAAAGCTACAAAAAGTTGAATGTTAAGATAGTTTTTAAATTCAAAATTATAATCATCTTTTTTATTTTTTGATAACCATTTCTTTTCTATAATTGGTCGAATATCTTGATCCATCACAGCAGGGCTACCAAAATATATTCTTAGTTTTCCTTTTATCGTATTCTCTCTCTTCGCTGCTTCATACAACTCTAAATAATAATGAAAATGTTGCCAAAGAAAGCTATAACTTTTTATAGGATGCGTAAGTCCATAATGAGGTTTCTCTTCTTCTTCTTGAAAAGTCCCGAAAATCTTATCCCAAAAAACAAATACATCTCCGTAATTTTTATCAAGATATTTTTCATCGGAAGCATGATGAACGCCATGTAAAGAAGGAGTTATAAGAATATATTCTAACCATCCTAATTTACCTATTACTTGAGTATGCGTAAAAAAAGAATATACACCATGAACCACTAAAATAGTCATTACTAAATTAGGATGAAAACCTACAAAGGGTAGAACACACCAAAATACATTTCTTACAATAGCTTGCAAAGTTGTAATACGAGCTGCAACTGTATAATTAAATTCTTCTGACTGATGATGAACTATATGAGCTCCCCAAAAAATATTAATTTCATGTCCCAAACGATGATACCAATACCAAACAAAATCAGTTGCTAAGAGCATAACAATCCAAATCCACCACGTGTTTGGCAATGTCATTAACCTATAATTTTCGTAGATATAAACAAATAACTGATAAAAACTTCCTGTTATAAATAAATTTAATAATCTTTCGGCTATTCCAATAGATATGTTAGAAATTGAACTTTCGTACTTGAATACATTTTTCATTTTCTTTCGTTCTGCAATTTTATATTCTATCCAAACAAAAAGAAAAAATGCAGGAATCGCAAAAGCTAAATAAGCTGTATTTTCCATGATTTGAGTTTTTTATATTGCTAGAAATTGATTTAAATATTGATTAAATAATTTTGGTTGCTCCATCATTGGAACATGACCACAATTATCAATCAATTCTAATTTTGCATTAGGTAAGTGAAAGTAAAATTCTTCTGCAACCTCTGGAGGAGTAACTATATCTTGTTTTCCCCAAACCAATAAGACAGGTTGATTAATTTTATGAAGATCTTCTTTTAAATTTTGTCTTTTTGCATCACGTGCAATAGCAATTAATGATAAAGCTTTTAGAGGATTATTTGCTGTAGAGTAAACATCATCTATCAATTCTTTTGTAACAACTTCTTTTGTTTGAAAAACTTCTTCTACTTTAGATTTTATGTAATTATAATCTTTTACACGAACAAAAGGAGCATTTAAAGTATTTTCGAATAAACCAGAACTACCTGCTAAAACTAATTTTTCAAATTTATGAGGATTTTTTAATGCATATAATATAGCTATATGTCCTCCTAGAGAATTGCCTATTAAAATAGGTTTTATAATTTTATTTTCTTCAATGTAACTTTCTAAATATTTTACAAGTTGTGTAAGGGAGTTTCGGCGCATTGTACGATTAAACAAAGGTAATTTTGGCGCAAAAACATTATAATTAATACTAAAATGATTAATTACTGTTGACCAATTACTCAAACTCCCAAACAAACCATGAAGAAGAATAACATCTTTTTTATGAATTGCACTCATAGTTAATTTAATTACTTATTAAGTAACAAATGTAAAAAAGATTTTTAAACTCTACTAGCTTAATAGAGTTTATGTGCAATAAATTATTCCACTACTATGATCTTTATACGCTCCAGTAACAGAACTTAAACAATTAATTTGATTATTATTTCTTCGGTAACCAAGAAAAGCAAATATCAATGCCTCTTTAAAATCAATTAAGTTAACCTCTGGAATTAATATTTTAGTCGATGTATTTTGTTGCAATAAATTAATTAATAGTTTATTTTTTGCTCCACCTCCTGTTATCAACACATTGTTAATATCGTATATTCTAAAACAATCGATTAATTGTTCTACTATATGATGCAGACAGCTATTCAATTTATCTTGTAGAGTAATATTATACTTTTCAACAATTGTTAAAAACTGATTTTCAACCCATTCAAATCCTAAAGATTTAGGAATATTTTCTTTATAAAAAGATAATTGATTTAATTCCTGAACTAAATCTTTGTTTACTTTTCCTTTTGCAGCTAGTTCTCCATTTTTATCAAAATCAAATCCTAGTTGATTGGCATAAAAATTAAACACAATGTTAACTGGACAAACATCAAATGCAATTCGTCTACCGTTTCTATTCATTGATATATTAGAAAATCCACCTAAATTTAAGCAAGCGTCATATTGATTAAATAAAAGCTCATCTCCAATAGGAACTAACGGGGCACCTTGACCTCCTAAAACTACATCTTGTGTACGAAAATCACAAATCACTTTTTGATTGCAACGAGAAGCAATTGCAGCACCATTACCAATTTGTAATGTAAAATTTTTATGAGGTTGATGAAAAATTGTTTGTCCGTGAGATGAAACAAAATCAACATTATTAATTTGATATTTTTTCATAAAATAAGAAACTTGATCTCCTAAAAAATAACCAAATTGAATATCTAATTCACATAATTCCATTGACGAAACTGAATAAGCATTCTTTAATTTATTTTTAAATTCTAAAGAGTAATCAATTGTTTCTGTTTGTAGTATTTCAAAAGAATCATCTGAACCAAAACGTACATAACATATATCTAAACCATCTAAAGATGTTCCTGACATTAAGCCTATACAAAAAGTAGATTTTTTCATCGAGTAAAGATAAACAATTATACTAGCAACAAAACTGTTGTGCATTTTGTTTATT
>DJDD01000061.1:0-1798 GCA_002430925.1 Flavobacteriales bacterium UBA5933 | reverse complement strand
TTCAAAATGCACAACAGGTTAGCAACAAATATTAAAAATTAACTTATAAAATCTTTTTTTTGATAAAATTATAATTTCTTTTTGCTAAAATAAGTTACTATAATTAATATTATTACAAAATAATCAATAAATCTTTTAAGTAAATTTAAAAAGTAATATATTGATTGTTAAATAAAAAAATAAAAGGCTGATATTATGATGAATGAAAACTGAAATATGTAAAGAAACTTTATGTACTTTTGTAATAATGTTAGAAAAGAAAGAAGCAAATTACGAAAAAGTCGTTTTAGTAGGATTAGTTACTAGAGAACAACCTGAGGAAAAGCTGACTGAATATATGGATGAATTGGAGTTCTTAGCATATACTGCTGGAGCTACAGTAGGAGAACGCTTTATCCAAAAAATGGATCGTCCTGATTCTAAATTTTTTGTAGGAAGTGGAAAATTAGATGAAATTGCAGCATTTGTAGAAGAATATGATATTGATACTGTTATTTTTGATGATGAGTTAACACCTTCTCAGTTGAAAAATATTGAGAAAGTTGTGAATAAAAAAATCATTGATAGAACACAATTAATATTAGATATTTTTGCGCAACGTGCACAAACATCTTATGCAAGAACCCAAGTTGAGTTAGCTCAATATCAATATTTATTACCTCGATTAACTCGTATGTGGACTCACTTAGAGCGTCAACGAGGAGGAATTGGTATGCGTGGACCTGGAGAAACTGAGATTGAAACAGATAGACGTATCATTAGAGATAGAATAACTTTACTGAAAGAAAAACTAAAGGGAATTGATAAACAAATGGCTACACAACGTAAGAATCGTGGAGCATTAGTTCGCGTTGCTTTAGTGGGTTATACAAATGTTGGTAAATCTACATTAATGAATGTTTTATCAAAATCTGAAGTTTTTGCAGAAAATAAATTATTTGCAACTTTAGATACAACTGTACGTAAAGTTGTTATTGGAAATCTTCCTTTTTTATTAACTGATACTGTTGGTTTTATTAGAAAATTACCTACACAACTTGTTGAATCTTTTAAATCTACTCTTGATGAAGTTCGTGAAGCTGATTTATTAGTTCATGTTGTAGATATTTCTCATTCAAGCTTTGAAGATCATGTGAATTCGGTGAATCAAATATTATCGGAGATTGAAGCGAAAGAAAAACCAACCATTATGGTTTTTAATAAAATTGATAATTTTTCTTACGTTAAACAAGATGAGGATGATTTAACTGAAAAGAAATTTGAAAATTATTCTTTAGATGAATGGAAACGAACTTGGATGGCAAAAACTGATTATCCAACATTATTTATTTCTGCTACCGAAAAAGATAATTTAGATGATTTAAGAAAAACTGTTTATGAAGAAGTTAAAGAAATTCATATGAAACGTTTTCCTTATAACAATTTCCTATTC
Source organism: Flavobacteriales bacterium UBA5933 (assembly GCA_002430925.1). GTDB lineage: Bacteria > Bacteroidota > Bacteroidia > Flavobacteriales > Weeksellaceae > Empedobacter. The sequence goes on along the minus strand of DJDD01000061.1, from coordinate 366 downwards.
CAATATTATGATGAAGATGAGGATATTGAGCAGTAGCAACCTACATTATTAATTTCATTTGACACAAAACAACCTATTATATGGAAATTAATCATGTACAAATCGCATTAGATTTTCATCCTTGCTCTACTCAACAAAAAAAAATATTTTTCTATCATTTAGATTCTCTTAATTGGGAAGCTGTAAATCCCGAAACATTATGGATTACTAACTTACTCAACGAAGAAGGAGTAATAGAAAAAATAGAAAAAGAATTAATTTTTGCTAAAACTATTTCAAGTATTGAAAAAGTAGATTATGTTATAATTACAGACGACGAAGTATATTTTAGTAAATAAAAGACAGGAGGCTGTCTCAAAAGAGAGA
>DJDD01000058.1:1123-11696 GCA_002430925.1 Flavobacteriales bacterium UBA5933 | reverse complement strand
AAAATGCACAACAGGTTATTAAATGTAATTTTAAGCTCATTGAAGAATTTTAATTATTAAAATGAAATTTATAAATAGAAAATGAATAAAGTTTTTCTATCTTAGATTTCGATACAATTTTTCTACATTCTCATTTCGAAAAATCACTCTATCTGACAGAAAAAAAATCCTAAACTATCATTCTTTTATTGTAAATTTTGTCATTCTGAGCGGAGCCGAAATCTTTTTGTAAAAGGATTTCCACTGCAATCCATAACGTAAAATAAGAAAATAAAATTTTTCAACTTATTTTAATTACAGAACTCCTATTTTTAAAAAAAAACTAAATTTTTATAAAAAATAAAATAAGATTTACATTAAAAATTCAAATTAATATAAATTTTATAACAACATAGTATTAAAAATCATATTATTGTTAAAAAAAATGATTTTTTTCACTGATTGGTATCATAATTTGGAAGATAACGCACTATATTTATATAAAATTGATATTGCTTATGAAACCATTTAATGTACGAGTTTACGCCTTATTAGAACATCATGGAAAAGTTTTGGTTTTACATGAACCATTTCAAGGAAAATTAATTTATAAATTTCCTGGAGGAGGTTTAGAATTTGGAGAAGGAACAAAGGATTGTATAAAACGAGAAATACTAGAAGAATTGAACATCAATGTAGATGTACATGACCATTTTTATACACAAGATTTTTTTAAATTAAATGCTTTTAATTCAAAAGAACAAGTATTATTGATTTATTATAAAGCAACAGTTACAGCAAAAGAATTAAAAAAATTAAAGGTTCTTGATGCCGATATTGCAGAATTACTTTGGGTTGAACCAAAAGATTTAAAAGAGAAAAATTTTACACTTGAAGCAGATAAAGTCGTTGTAAAACAATATAAAAAAGAAAACTCCGAATCTTAAATTAAGATTCGAAGTTTATTATTTTTTGATCTTCAAAATACTGAATCACTGCATATTTCATTAGCAATGTTTGTTCATTTGTTTTTAATGGAGGTAAATCTTCCAATAATTCGAAATGTGGCCATCCATCTGGATCATTACCATCAAATCGATAAAAACCAAATGGCTCAAGAACTCTACAAACAGCAATATGCAATAAATTTAGTTTATCATCCTTCTTAAATTTCTTTTTACCTTGTCCTAATTCCTGAACACCAATTAAAAAAAGAATTGTATCTAAATCTGGCTTTTGACCATCTGTAAAATTTTCTTGGAAAAATTGTTCAATTTTTTTCCATTTTTCTGTATTCGAAGATGTTTCTTGTGTTAGTTTAGAAATATCCATTTAGAATTTACGCCCTTTGTGACGCATGTTTGGGTTTTGTAACTGAGAATTACTCACATTAAAACGTTTCATTTGACCAGTCATCATTTTAATTTGGTCAGTAAACATTCCTTTTGTATCGTTTTTCTTTGCTTCTTTTAAATATCCTTCAGCTTCTTTCTTCTTACCTTTCGACATAGAAGCTCCAGCTAAAGAAAGGTTTGCCATAGCACGATCATGATCAAAAGATAAACCGTAATTTAAAGCTTCTTTCATGTATTTTTCTGATAATGAAATATTATCTTGTGCTTCAGTAATTCCTTTCATATAGTTATAATATCCTAATTGTTTAGGAATTAATTGCGACGAAGGATTTGTTATTTTATTTAACCATTTTTTAGCTTTTACCATATCTTCTTTACGTAAAAACCAAAAGGCTAATAAAATATTTTCATTTCTGAAAAAGAATAAAACTGGAAAAATTGCTAAAAATATAGAAATAACTCCCCATCCATATTCTCGAATTGTAAACAAAAATATTCCCAATGCAATTAATAATGCTGCTATAACTAATTTAATGTACTTATTCATTTTATAAATATGATTTAATAGAATCTGCAATTTCATTCATTCGTTCTGCAGATAATTGTATTTTTGGATTTGTAAAATTAATATCCTGCATTGTATTTAGAGGTACCAAATGAACATGTACGTGTGGTACTTCTAAACCAATAACAGCCACTCCTACTCTACGACATGGAATAGCCTTTTCTATGGCTTGTGCAATTTCGTATGAGAAATCCATAAGTCCTAGATAAGTTTCTTTATCTAACTCAAAAATTTTATCAACTTCTTTTTTAGGAACAACTAAAACATGTCCTTCTACAAGAGGAAAAGCATCTAATATTGCAATATAATTATCATTTTCAGCAATTTTGTATGAAGGTATTTCTCCATTTATTATTTTCGTGAAAATACTAGCCATAGTTTTTTAATTTTAGTCCAAAGATATCTCTAAAATTTCAAAATTTAAAGTCATTCCGTTAGGTAATGTAATTTCTGCTGTGTCTCCTAAGACTTTTCCTAATAAACCTTTTGCAATTGGCGTATTTACAGAAATTTTCATTTTTGCTAAATCAGCTTCAGATTCAGGAACTAAAGTATAAACTAATTCTTGTCCATTAGCCGTATTTTTAATTCGAACTTTAGATAATATTGAAACTTTTGAATGATCTAATTTTGATTCATCTATCACACGAGCATTAGCTACAACTTCTTTTAATTTTGCAATCTGCATTTCCAACATTCCTTGTGCTTCTTTTGCTGCATCATATTCAGCATTCTCAGATAAATCTCCTTTATCTCTAGCATCAGCAATTTGTTGTGATATTTTTGGACGCTCAAAAGTTTCTAACTGATGAAGTTCTTGACGTAATTTTTCTAATCCTTCTTTCGTTACATATTGTATATTTGCCATAACAACAATGTTTATTTATTTTTTTTATTAATTAGGTCTTATAAATAAATAATCCTACACCTATTTATCAATATGTGCAGGACTATTTGGTAATTATTAATACAAATATAGTAAAAATTTTATAGCAAAAGAAAAATGAAACAGTTTATTAAAATCATTCTAAATAAGGTTGTGATATTAACGCTCTTATTCACTATTTTACAATCTTGTAGTTCTGATGATGGAACTGTAAGTTGTGTACCTTTAACTACAGTAAATGTAGTTGTAAATACATCTCTTCCATTATATTCAAATCTAAATAATTCAGGAGGATGGGCTTATATAAGTGGAGCTCAAGCTGGAACTAGAGGAATTATAGTAGTAAGAACAGCATCAGGTTATAAAGCCTATGACAGAAATGCACCACATATTTGCCCTACAGAGAATTCAATTTTAGTAGTAGAAAATGATATAAAAATTCTTTGTAAAGAAGATGGCGCTGAATGGATATTGCTTACAGGACAACCAATAAAAATTGCGAATAGGGCTCCTAGAACATATCAAGTATTCAATAATGGAAATGGAATATTAACAATTACTAATTAATTCGAAAAAAAGAGAATAATTAATTTTGAATTGGTAAATTTGAAAAATAAAATTTTCATAAAAAATAATCTTTTCGTTGTAAAAATTACACAATTACATTATTTTTGGTAAATCAAAATTTTTCACAAATTAAAAAAATTAAATATGAGTATTATTTCACACATTCATGCAAGACAAATCTTAGATTCTCGTGGTAACCCAACTGTAGAAGTTGATGTAATAACTGAAACAGGTATTGTAGGTAGAGCTGCAGTTCCATCAGGTGCATCTACAGGAGAGTATGAAGCCGTAGAATTAAGAGATGGTGGTGATTTATTTCTTGGAAAAGGAGTTTTAAAGGCAGTTGAAAATGTAAATGAGGTAATTGCTCCTGAATTAATCGGTTTTTCTATTTTCGAACAAAACTTGATTGATCAAGTAATGATTGATTTAGATGGAACTGAAAACAAAGCAAAACTTGGTGCTAACGCTATTCTTGGTGTTTCTTTAGCCGTTGCTAAAGCTGCTGCAGAAGAATTAGGTTTACCATTATTTAGATATGTTGGTGGTGTTAATGCAAATACATTACCTGTTCCAATGATGAATATTGTAAATGGAGGTTCACATTCTGATGCTCCTATTGCTTTCCAAGAATTTATGGTTATGCCAGTTCAAGCAGAATCTTTTTCTGACGCATTACGTAAAGGAACTGAAGTTTTTCATTCTTTAAAGAAAATTTTACATGACAGAGGTTTATCTACTGCTGTAGGTGATGAAGGTGGATTTGCTCCTACTTTTGAAGGAACAGAAGATGCTTTAGACACAGTTATTTTAGCTATTGAAAAAGCTGGTTACAAAGCTGGTGAAGAAATTATGATTGCATTAGATTGTGCATCTTCAGAATTCTACCACGATGGTAAATATGACTATACTAAATTCGAAGGTGACAAAGGTGCTATTCGTACTTCTGAAGAACAAGCTTCATATTTAGCTGAATTATCAGAAAAATACCCAATCATTTCTATTGAAGATGGTATGGACGAAAACGACTGGGAAGGTTGGAAAATCTTAACAGAAAAAATCGGAAACCGTGTTCAATTAGTTGGAGATGATTTATTAGTAACAAATGTTAAGAAATTAGATAAAGCAATTGAAACTGAAACTGCTAACTCTATCTTAATTAAATTCAACCAAATTGGTACTTTAACAGAAACAATCAAAGCTGTACAAATGGCACAAAATGCAGGATACACTGCAGTAATGTCTCACCGTTCAGGGGAAACAGAAGATGCTACAATCGCAGATTTAGCTGTTGCTTTAAATACCGGACAAATAAAAACAGGTTCTGCTTCTAGATCTGATCGTATGGCAAAATACAATCAATTATTACGCATAGAAGAAATCTTGGGAGAAACTGCTATTTTCCCAGGAAAAAGAGCTTTCAAAGTGAAACAATAATTTAAATTGTTGTGATTTTAATCAGTTTTATAAAATAAAAAAAAAACTGTAAATTACGCAATAAATTATAATATAAACTATTAAAATGTCAGATAAGGTAATATTAAATTACAATGGAAATGAGTTGGAACTTCCCGTTACAACTGGAACAATGGATGAAAAATCCATTGACATTTCTAAGTTAAGAAGTGCAACTGGATTAATTACAATGGATCCAGGCTTTAAAAATACAGGGTCATGTGAATCTAAAATTACATTTTTAGATGGTGAAGAAGGAAAATTAATGTATCGTGGCTATCCTATTGAACAATTAGCAGAAAAATCTTCTTTTGTAGAAGTTATGTATTTGTTAATTAAAGGAGAATTACCTACACAAGCTGAGTTAGATCAGTTTATTGCAGACATTAATCAATATAACTACGTCTCTGAAGATTTAATTAAAATTTTAGATGCTTTCCCTAGTTCTGCACATCCTATGGGAGTTTTAACATCTTTAACTGCTGCATTATCAGCTTTTAATCCTCAATGTACAGATGTTTGTACAACAGATGAATTATATACTATAGCTGTAACTTTATTAGGTAAATTCCCTGTTTTAGCTTCTTGGACTCAAAGAAAGATAAAAGGTTTACCTGTTAACTACTCTAACGATAATTTATCGTATGTAGAAAATTTCTACCAATTATTATTCAAAAAACCAGGACAAGAATTAGATATTGATCCTGTTATTATTGATGCTATTGATAAGTTACTTATTCTACATGCAGATCATGAACAAAACTGTTCTACATCAAGTGTACGTTTAGTTGGTTCTTCTCATGCAGGATTATTTGCTTCTATTTCTGGAGGTATCTCTGCATTATGGGGTCCATTACACGGAGGTGCAAATCAAGCTGTATTAGAAATGTTAGAAGCTATTCATAATGATGGTGGAGATGTTGAAAAATACTTAAACAAAGCGAAAGATAAAAACGATCCATTCCGTTTAATGGGATTCGGTCATCGTGTTTACAAAAACTTTGATCCTCGTGCAAAAATCATTAAAGTTGCTGCTGATAACGTTTTAGCAAAATTAGGAATTAATGATCCTATTTTAGCTATTGCACAAAAATTAGAAACAGCTGCTTTAGAAGATGAATATTTCAAATCAAGAAATTTATATCCTAATGTAGATTTCTATTCTGGAATTATTTACAAAGCATTAGACATTCCTACTGAAATGTTTACTGTAATGTTTGCAGTAGGTCGCTTACCAGGATGGATTGCTCAATGGACTGAAATGCGTAAAACAAATCAACCTATTGGTCGTCCTCGTCAGTTATACACTGGTGAGCCATTACGTGACTATGTAGATATTAAAAATAGATAATTACTATTTATCTAAAATTTATATTAATCCGAAAATCATAAGATTTTCGGATTTTTTTATTCATGATGATTTCAATCATAGCTTATTGTTGAACTAAAATTTCATATTATCACTACCTTTAAAGTAGATAAAAAACGATAATATTATGAGTACTATGAAAGCAGCACGTTGGTATGCTGAAAAAGATATCCGTGTAGAACAAACAGAAATTCCATCTCCTAAAAAAGGGCAAATTAAAATTGCAGTAAAATATGCTGGTATTTGTGGATCCGACCTTCATGAATATGTACATGGTCCACAATTAATTCCAGTAGAAAAACCTTACCTTTTAACTGGACACCAAGGAACAACTACTTTAGGACATGAATTTTCTGGTATTGTAGAAGAAGTTGGAGAAAATGCTATTGGAAATTTTAAAAAAGGAGACCGTGTCGTTGTAGAACCTATCTATAAAAATCCTGATAGTCCATTTTTAGTGTCTGGTGAATATAATCTTTCAGAACCATTAGGTTTTGTAGGACTAAGCTCAAATGGTGGTTTCGCAAATTATGTAGTTGTAGAAGATTATATGGTTCATAAAATACCAGATAGTATGAGCTTTGAACAAGGAGCATTAGTAGAACCAACTGCCGTAGCTGTATACGCAGTTTTACAAAGTGGTTTAAAAATTGGTCAAACTGTTTTAGTTTCTGGTGCTGGACCAATTGGTTTATTATGTGTGCAAGCTGCTATAGCTGCTGGCGCTACAACTGTAATTGTAACAGATGTAGCAGAAAAAAGATTAGAAAAAGCTCGAGAAATAGGTGCAACTCATACTATAAATGCTACTGAAAAAGACATTCCTGAACAAGTAAGAAAATTAACTAAAAATTTAGGAGCTGATGTATATTTAGATGCTGCTGGTGTACAAGCTTCATATGATACTGGTTTAAAAAGCTTAAGAAATGGAGGAACTGCTGTTCTTGTTGCATTATTTGGAAAACCTGTAACTGCAGATCCTTTAAATCAAGTATTAAGAGAATTAACAATAAAAGGTGTTATTGCTTATAGAAATATTTTTCCAGAAGTTATTGCTCTTATAGATAGTGGAAGAATCCCTGCAGAAAAATTAGTCACAAGTAAAATTAAATTGGATGATATTGTTGAAAAAGGATTTGAAGCTTTAGTTAATAGTCCAGAACAAGTAAAAATTTTGATTGATATTGAGAAATAAAAAAATATCAACGTTTTTAAATAAACCTGTCCGTAGACAGGTTTATTTATTTATAATTAATTAATTTCGTTGTATTAATTTTTTCTTGATAAATAATAAACGATGAATAAAATACTCCTTGTAGAAGATGAATTACATGTAGCTGACTTAATAAAACAGTGTTTAGAAGATGAAGGCTATAATGTAACACATGTTGATGATGGATTAAAAGGCATAGATTTATTAAAAAATGAATCTTATAATCTAGTAATTCTTGATATTTTATTACCAAAAATGAATGGTTTAGAAGTTTGTAAAGAAATTAGAAAAATGAACTCTCAAGAAAATATACCTATATTAATATTAACTGCATTAGGAAGTGCAGAAAATATTGTATTAGGACTTGATTCTGGTGCTGATGATTATTTATCTAAACCTTTTAAATTAATTGAATTAAAAGCTAGAATTAGAAATTTATTAAAAAGAAGTGAATTATTTGATTCTTCCAACACTAAACAACAAAATGACATTTTTAAATTCGCAGATTTAGAAGTAAATGATTATACAAAAATCGTTACAAGGGCTGGAGAAGAAATTTCATTAACTTCTACTGAATACAGATTACTATTAGAGTTTATTAAAAATCCTACAAAGGTTATTAATCGTTCTGATTTGTTAGATAATGTTTGGGGTATAAACTACGAAATAGGAACTAACGTTGTAGATGTATACGTAAATTATCTCAGAAAAAAAATTGAAAAAGAAGGTTCAAAAAAATTAATACATACTGTTACAGGAATGGGTTATGTTTTAAAAGAAGATTAAATAAAAAAATAAATTATTATAAATGAAGACATTTAATAAAACGGTTCTTATTATTATTGGAATATTTATTTTGTACACCTCACTTTTAACAGTTTATATTTATTGTTCATTTTCAAATTACGAATTTGTAGATTTTTATAAACGTTTAGAAGCAAGAGTAAATATTATCATATCAGAAAAAAATAATAATAAAGATCATATCTCATTAATCACTTCATTAGATAGTTTACCAAATCAAAAAGAATATATAGTTCCAATAAAAAATAATTCTTATTCTACTACTATTTTACCAAAAAAATTAATAGAAAATACTATTAATCAAGGAGAATACGAATACAATGACAAAGATCTTTTTATTTTAAGTAAATTTTATAAAAGAGATAATCAAACATATATTATTGCTGTTTCTGCAAATAATCCATACTATTCTATTCACATTACATATTTAAGAAATGTTCTTATTAGTTCTATCATTTTTTCTGTTTTACTGATGATTCTTGTATCTCAGTTAGTATATAGAACACTTATAAAACCTGCTAAAAAAATTATAGAAGATGTAAATCAAATTAGTTCAGAAAATTTACATTTAAGATTAGAGGTTCATCAAAATAAAGAAAAAGACCCTATAAACGAACTTAGTCATACATTCAATGGAATGTTAGATCGCTTAGAAACTGCTTTCGAGACTCAAAAAAACTTTATCAGCAATGCTTCTCACGAGCTTAATACGCCTCTTACTTCTATAATAGGTGAAGCAGAATTAGTTCTTAGTAAAGAAAGAACAATTAATGAATACGAGAAAGCTCTACAAAATATTTTATATGAAGCTGAGAATTTAGGAAAAAAAACAAAAGCTTTATTATTTCTTGCAAAAACAGGATATAATGGTAAAACACAAAAATTTGATAATGTTCGAATTGATGAAGTACTTCTTAATGTAAAAGATAATTTACAAAAAATTAATTCAGATTATAAAATAAAAATTGATTTTAGCATGCTACCTGAAAATCCTCAGATGTTAAGAATAAAAGGAAATGAACAATTATTGCATTTAGCAATTTCAAATATATTATCAAACGCCTGTAAATATTCTAACAATGGAGAAGTAAGCCTTGCTCTTGCTGCATCTAATAACTTTATCATAATTATTATTAAAGATAAAGGGATAGGAATTCCAGATTCTGATTTACAATATATATATGATCCTTATTACCGTGCATCAAATACAGTTAGTTTTGAAGGATATGGAATAGGTCTTCCTCTAAGTAAGAATATTATAAAAATGCATAACGGAGAATTAATTGTAAAATCAAAAGAAAATATTGGCACAACTGTTCAAATCAATTTACCAATAGGCTAATATTTTCATATTTTAATCTCTTTCTAATAATTTTCATAAAATCTAATAATATTATAATTTTCTTTTAAATCTACTCTAATCACTTCATCGTAAATTTGTAGTATATCATTTAAATGAATAAAGATTGTGCAACAAATAAAAAAATATTTATTCAGACGGATTTTTCAATCTATTCATTAAATATTTTAAATACATTATTAAAAGAATCAACAGATACTATTTTTAATATTGTATTAATTCATGGATATCAATCAACAAAATCCTTCAAGGATTTATTGTTTCATTCTAAACAAAATATTTTAGAAAAATTAGAAACTATTGAATTTATAGAAGCTTACGAAGTTATAAAAAATGCACACGAAAGTATAATTTCAGAAATTAGAATAGATATTATACCATTCAAAAAAAAATCATACATCAAAAATTATTTTCAAAGTAATGATATCGATTTTTTTATTATTTCTAAAAACTATCAATTAAATTTTATACATAAAAATAGTTTTGATTTACAACCTTTTATAAATAGTTCATCTATTCAAAAAAAAGAAATTGAAATTAATCCTATCATTATTTCAAATTTTGAACATTATGGAATAATTAGTGAATTGTTTAATTAAATTATTAGTCTAACCAACTTAAAATAAAAAATATGAAAACTAAAATAATACTTATATATATATCGTTATTCTTGGCAGCAATTGTAGCTATTACTGTTGTTGTAAAAGGAAGAATGACCGAAGAAAAAATTCTAGGTTCATGGCATAAAGAAAATATAGAATTTGAAAGAGTAAATCATCAAGATCACGAAATAATATCTTATATTTCTCAAATACAAGACAAAGAAATTAGTCATGAATTAATGATTGATAAAGTTGATAATTTAATTTTTGAAAAAGATAGTCATTTAAAAATTAAAAATAATAATAGAAAACAAAACGACAGACTAAGTTGGAAATTAAAAGGTAGAGGAAATATAATAGAAATAAAAGATTTAAAAACAAACAACAAAGAAACCTATCAAGTACAAGAACTCTCAAG
>DJDD01000058.1:424-1035 GCA_002430925.1 Flavobacteriales bacterium UBA5933 | reverse complement strand
AACAAATTAGTAGTTTACATGAATTTAGATTTGCAAGTAAGAGGAATTGTAAAAATAACGTTTACTAAAAACAATACAACCTATGCTAAGAAAATATAGTAACCATAGAACATATTACGACAACTTAAAATTAGGAACATTATCAGCTTTTTCTGCAGGAATGGTAAATGTTCTTTCTGTCATTATATTTTTTGCATTTACATCAAATATTACAGGACATTACGCAATTCTTGCTCAAGAACTATCAAAAGGTAATTGGATACAAGCAGCTGTTGTATTTCTATGGATATTAACATTTTTTACTGGTAGTATGATTTCCAATTTACTTATCATACATGGTAATTCCCATGTTGGCAGATACGTTGCACATGCAATCCCTCTAATTTTAGAAATTATTTGTATTCTAATTGTTGGTCTTTATTTACAATTTTTCTATACAGAAACTTTATACGAAACCGAATTATTAGTTACGTCATTACTATTTGCAATGGGATTACAAAATGGATTAACAGCAAGTATATCAAACGGAGCAGTAAAAACAACCCATCTCACAGGACTTACTACAGATTTAGCAATAACTCTATCTATGTTAACAAAAGAAAGATTTAGAA
>DJDD01000058.1:0-286 GCA_002430925.1 Flavobacteriales bacterium UBA5933 | reverse complement strand
AAAGAAAGATTTAGAAACGATGAAAAAGTAAGACAAAAAGGTGTTCTATTATTCAGCATAATGTTCGCATACATGTTAGGAGCCACAATAGCAGGAATCATCTATTACGAAATAAAATATTATACATTCTATATTGTTTGCTTCACTCTTTGCATTATCATGTTTTATGACTATTATAAATTAAACATTACAAAATATTTATTCAAACGAGCATATTTACTGAAAAAAGTAAATCCAAAAGAAGAAAATTAATAAAATATATTAAAATCCAAAGCATTTATGTTTT
>DJDD01000155.1 GCA_002430925.1 Flavobacteriales bacterium UBA5933 | reverse complement strand
ATTTAGCTTTATTCAATATTGAAAGAAATAATATGATGGTTGCAACAGGTCAAATGTCAGATGATGGTTATGCTGTCTATCGTCAATCAGGAAAAGTAAATTCAAAAGGATTTGAGTTTGATTTACGCGGTCAGTTAATTAAGAATTTACAAATGACATTGAATTATAGTTTTACAGCTACTAAAGTTAAAGCCTCTTCAATAGCATCTGAAGTAGGATTGCCCTTAGCGAATGCACCTAAAAATATGGCAAATGTATGGCTGAAGTATTCCATTTTGCATTCTAGTTTTAAAGGTTTAGGCTTTGGTTTAGGAGCCTCTTATGTTGGTAAACGAAGAATGGAAAAAAATGCAGAAGGAGATTATTTATGGGGATTCTTACCAGATTATACACTTGTAAACACAGCATTGTATTATCAGCTAAATTCTTTTATACTCACTTTACAGTGTACGAATGTGTTTAATAAGTACTATTTTATTGGAGGGGTTGATTATACAAGAATATTTCCTGGATCATCTGTAGGTTATTCAGCTAATTTAAGCTATTCATTTTAAAAACACATACTAATTTATTCATTTCCGCAACAGCATTTTTTATGTTTAAAGCTTAGAAGTCATCATTTTTGACAGTCTTGTATTATTTAAAAAATCTATATATAAAATAATAGTTTATTCAATTTTCTAGTATTGATGTAGCTGTATATATAGCCTGCAAATTATCTTAAATCTTAATTTTTCGTTAATAATGTTGAAAAATTTAAGAAAAATAAAACATTAAAGATCTTTTAATAAAATAATTTGTCACGTTTTTGAACATTTATCCTCTTTTTTAAGTAATCCATGTTTTTCTAAAAGGGGCTAATTTTACACTGTAAATGAAAAAAATTATCTACATATTTCTAACCATATTATTTGCTACACTTTTAGTGAATAATAAAACTATTTCTCATAAAAGAAATAGTTTACATGAATGTGTGGATCATCAAGATAAAATTGATAGAGGAGAAAAAGCAACTTTTCAAATTGATAATTTTAATTTATTATTAATTGATGAATGTGATTCTGATATTAAATTTACTCCTTTTGATATTAATTTTTTTACGGTGTTTTTGAATAGTTTCTTCTATAAAAAATCATCACAATTGCACTCATATTCAGAAATAGTATATATTGGTAAATCGTTACCGAAATACATATTATTTCATTCCCTTCAGTTAGATTATATATAATCAAAATTCTTCAATTCTTTAATTTACAAAGAAAAGTAAAACGTATCTTTAAATAACTTATATTTGGTTATAAGTCAATTACATACACTCATTTTGACAATGCAGTGCAGATTAATAATGTTTAATTTTTAAAAAAACACAAAAATGCATTTAACACCGCGTGAAATAGAAAAGCTGATGTTACACACAGCTGGAGAACTTGCTTTAAAAAGAAAAGCAAGAGGCGTAAAATTAAATTACCCAGAATCTGTTGCTTTAATTAGCCACTTTTTATTAGAGGGAGCAAGAGATGGTAAAAGAGTTGCAGACTTAATGCAAGAAGGAGCAAACCTTTTAACTGTAGATGACGTAATGCCAGGAGTAGCAGATATCATTCATGATGTACAGATCGAAGCTACATTCCCTGATGGAACAAAATTAGTAACTGTTCATAACCCAATTCGCTAATCCTAAAAATCAAGAAAATGAAACCAGGAGAAATTTTCGTAAAAGAAGGAACAATTGTTTGTAACGAAGGTCGCAAAACAATTAAATTAAATGTTATCAATACAGGAGACCGTCCTATTCAAGTAGGATCTCACTTTCACTTTTTCGAAGTGAACAAAGCAATGAGTTATGATAGAGAACAAGCTTTTGGTATGAGATTAAATATCGTTGCTAGTACAGCTGTACGTTTTGAGCCAGGAGAGGAAAAAGAAGTAGAGTTAGTAGAGATAGGAGGAGCTAAAAAGGCAATGGGATTCAATAATCTTGTTGATGGTCAAACAGATTCTGAAGATCAGAAAAAAGCAAGTCTAGCTAAAGTTGAAGAGTTAAACTTTAAAAATAATTAATCATGAGCTTAAAAGTAGATAGAAAACAATATGCTAATATTTTAGGGCCTACAGCTGGTGATAAAATCAGATTAGGAGATACTGAAATCATTGTAGAAATAGAAAAAGATTTTACACATTACGGAGATGAAGCTGTTTTTGGAGGAGGAAAAACAGTACGTGATGGAATGGGACAAAATGTTACAGCAAAACGTGATGAAGGAGTTCTAGATCTTTGTATTACGGGTGCAGTTATTATTGACCACTGGGGAATTGTAAAAGCAGATATTGGTATCAAAGATGGTAAAATCGTTGGTATTGGTAAAGCAGGTAACCCTGATACTATGGATGGGGTTTCACCAAATATGATTATTGGTGCATCAACTGAGGTTCATGGAGGTAAAGGTTACATTGTTACAGCAGGTGGTATTGATACTCACATTCATTACATTTGTCCACAACAAATAGAAACTTCATTATATAGTGGTATTACAACTATGATTGGAGGAGGTACAGGACCAAATGATGGAACTAACGCTACAACTGTTACTCCAGGTGCTTGGAACATGCAAAAAATGTTAGAAGCAGCAGAAGAATATCCAATGAATTTAGGTTTCTTTGGTAAAGGTAACTGTTCTGCAGAAGAACCAATTATAGAACAAGTAGAAGCTGGAGCATTAGGTGTAAAAATCCATGAAGATTGGGGAGCAACTCCTGCAACAATTGATACAGCTTTAAAAGTTGCTGACAAATATGATGTACAAGTAGCTATCCACACAGATACATTAAATGAAGGAGGTTTCTTAGAAGATACAATGAGAGCTATTGATGGTCGTGTAATCCATACTTTCCATACAGAAGGTGCTGGAGGAGGTCACGCACCAGATATTATCAAAGCTGCAATGTATCCTAATGTTTTACCTGCATCTACAAACCCAACACGTCCTTATACAGTGAATACTATTGACGAGCATTTAGATATGTTAATGGTATGTCACCACTTAAGTAAAAATATCCCAGAAGATGTAGCTTTTGCAGATTCTCGTATTCGTCCAGAAACTATTGCAGCTGAAGATATTTTACACGATATGGGAGTATTCAGTATCATGAGTTCTGATTCTCAAGCAATGGGTAGACCAGGTGAAGTTATTACTAGAACTTGGCAAACAGCAAGTAAAATGAAAGACCAAAGAGGTTTATTAGCAGAGGATGAAGGTACAGAAAGCGACAATTACCGTGCAAAAAGATATGTTGCTAAATATACTATCAACCCAGCTATCGCTCATGGTATTTCTGAGTATGTAGGTTCAATCGAGCCAGGTAAATTAGCAGATTTAGTAATTTGGAAACCATCATTATTTGGTGTTAAACCAGAAATGATTGTTAAAGGAGGTTTTGTAATCGCAGCTAAAATGGGTGACCCTAATGCTTCTATTCCAACACCACAACCAATCGTATATAGAAATATGTTTGGTGCTCATGGAAAAGCTAAATTTGGAATTTGTGCAAACTTTGTATCTCAAATCTCTATTGATAACGGAACTATTGCAAGCTACAATTTAGAAAAAATGGTTCTTCCAGTTAAAAACTGTAGAAACATTGGTAAAAAAGACTTGATACACAATGATAAAACTCCGTTAATCGAAGTTAATCCAGAAAACTATAAAGTAACAGTAGATGGTGAATATGTAACATGTGAACCAGCTGATAAATTACCTTTAACACAGTTGTATTATTTATTTTAATAGTATTTATAAGGCTCAGATTAGTCTGAGTCTTATTTTAAAAAGAATAAATTATTAAAAATAATATTTCTCAATATAAAATGAAAAATTTAAATAAAGTATTGTTCTCTTTAGCATTCGCAGGAATGTCTATGATTTCTGGCAGGATGTATGGTCAAACGATGGGAGGATTAAGATTAAAAGATAGTGATGATGGGCCAAAAGGACAATTTATGTTATATGGTTCTTTTGATTATTCAAAAAGCTCAACTCCAACTAGTAATGGTAGTGCAGTATCAAGTTCTCCAATTGGAGCTGGATATTGGATAAATAACAATGATCTTATAGGGGTTAATTATGCATATTCTCAAGATAAATTGAATAAGAATGTGATTAGTAAACAAAATGAAGCTGGTTTATGGTATAGTCCTTCAGTACAAATAGGTAAATACTTTTATTTAATTGCTCAAGTAGATGCTCATTTTGTATGGGGACAACAACAATCTACGATTGATGGATCAATGGAAAATTTCAATGGATTTCGCTTGAGAGCATATCCAATGATTGGAATTGTTGTAGGAAGTGGATGGGCATTAAAATTCAAATTTGCCGAATTATCTACATTACAAACTAAAGCCAAAGATGGTTGGTCAAAAAGTTACGTTGCAGGTGTAAGTGGATCAACTTTCGGCGTTGGAATTTCTAAAAACTTCGATTTTAGAAGAAAAAATAAAAAGTCATGATAATTCATGAAGCCATAGGAAATATTCATCAAACAAGAATTGAAGATAAAATAATCGATTTTCTTGATTTAGAGTGGTACGAGACTTCTCGTAGAATTCAAAGAAAGAAAACAAGAGCAGGTAAAGATATTGCTATAAAATTTTTAAAAGATAAACAACGTATTATAGACGGTGATATTCTTTTTATGGATGATAACACAGCAATTGTTGTAAATGTTTTACCTACAAAATCTATTATTTTAGAACCTCAATCTATTATTGAAATGAGTGCTGTTTGCCATGATATAGGTAATAAACATTTACCACTGTATTTTCAGGAAGGAATATTACTTATGCCTTTTGAATTAACAATTTTTAATTGGTTGCAATCCAATGGTTTTAATCCTATTGTAAAAGAAGAAAAACTTCTTAATTTACTTAATGCTAATGTAGATCATCATAAAGATAGCAAAATAGGAACATCATCATCCACAAAAGGTTTGAAAATAAAATTATCTAAAGAAGATTAATTATGAAACAAGATTTTTTAGCAAGTTTATTGCATTTATCTGATCCTACATTACCAATTGGAGCTTATACACATTCAAATGGTCTTGAAACATATATACAAAATAAAATTGTGCATGATAAAAAAACAGCACAAGAATTTGTAGAAAATATGGTTCAGTATAACTTAAAATATAATGATGGAGTTCTTGTAAAACTTGCTTATGAAGCAATGCAGAATAATGATTTGAATGAAATTTTGAAGTTAGATGAAGAGTGTACTGCATTAAAAGCTCCTAAAGAAATAAGACAAGCTAGTAAAAAGTTAGGTTTACGTTTAATTAAAATTTTTAAACGTAGAGTTGATTCAGATTTAGTCAAAGAATTTGAACTTAAAATAAAACAAAACGAAGCTTATGCAAATTATGCAATCGTTTATGGAATATATGCTAGTTTACTAAATATTCCACTTTTTGAAGCATTATTTTCATTTTATTATACTTCTGTATCAGGAATTGTAACAAATGCAGTGAAATTAGTGCCTCTAGGTCAATTGGATGGTCAAGATATATTATTTGATTTATACCAATTGATTGAAAAAACAGCAGAAGAAACAATAGAATTAAATAGAGATTATGTTGGTTTATGTAATACATCATTTGATATAAGATGTATGCAACATGAGCGCTTGTACTCTCGATTATATATGTCATAATTTTTATAAAAAAACAAAATGGAAAATAGAAAATACATAAAAGTTGGTGTTTGTGGTCCTGTTGGTTCAGGTAAAACGGCTTTATTAGAAAAATTAAGTAGAAAAATGCTTAATGATTATAATCTAGGAGTAATCACTAATGATATTTTTTGTCAAGAAGATGCAAAATTCATGGCTAAAAATAGTTTATTACCAGAAGATAGAATTATAGGTGTAGAGACAGGAGGATGCCCTCATACAGCAATTAGAGAAGATGCTAGTATGAACTTAGAAGCTGTAGAAGAATTAGCTGATCGTTTTCCAGATATCGAATTAATTTTAATTGAAAGTGGAGGAGATAATCTTGCTGCTACTTATAGTCCTGATTTAGCAGATGTTACAATTTTTATTATTGATGTTGCTGAAGGAGAAAAAATTCCTAGAAAAGGAGGTCCTGGTATCCAACGTTCAGATTTATTAATTATAAACAAAATAGATTTAGCTCCTTATGTTGGTGCAAGTTTAGAAGTGATGGAAAGTGATACTAAACGTATGAGAAATGGTGCTCCATTTGTTTTCACAAACTTAAAAACTGAACAAGGATTAGATAGCGTAATCGGTTGGATCAAAAAATATGCACTTTTAGAAGATGTTGAAGAACCAAATCTTTTAAGATAAGATGGAATGTAGACTAGATATTGTTGCAGGATACAAAGAAGGTAAATCCTACGTAAAAAATTTATACGTAGGAAAACCTTTCCGTGTTGTATCTGTTGGACAAAGAAAATCAGATAATAAGCTTTATCAAATGACAATGACTTCATCTCCTGGTATTTTGGATGGAGATGAATATGTATTAAATATTGATGTTGAAGATAATGCAGCTTTACAACTGCAATCTCAATCTTATCAAAGATTATTTAATATGGCCAATGAAGCAACTCAACAGTTAACGATTAATATTCATGATAATTCATCGTTTGCTTATGTACCACACCCTGTAGTACCACACGAAAATTCTAATTTTAAAAGTAAAGCTTCAATCACTATTGGAGATCAAAGTCAGCTTATTATTAGTGAAATAATAACATGTGGTAGAAAGCATTCTGGAGAAGTTTTCAAGCTAAAACGTTTTCAGAATCTTACAGAGATTTATCATCATAATAAATTGGTTGTAAAAGATAATATATTAATTCAACCAGATCTTATTCCAATAGAAAGTATTGGTATTTTAGAAAATTATACTCACCAAGGAAGTTTAATTTTTTTTAGTACAAAAACAAACGTAGAAAAAGATGAATTAGTAAATAATTTATTTGAAGTTTCTAAAAATCATACTAATATAGAAGTTGGGATTTCTGCATTAGATGATAATGGTTTTGTAATAAGAGCTTTGAGCCAAGGAGGAGAAGCGATGTATAAATATTTCTTAGAAGCACAAGATTTGCTTTGGGAATTGTAATAACAAATTAATAATCATGGAAAAAATCATAGCAAAAGTTCCATTTATAGACAATGTCTTAAAAGGGATTGGGCAAATTATGCTTCAGGAAAATAGCATTACAGGTTTACTGTTTTTAATAGGTATTTTCTTAGGAAGTATTCAAGGTGGAATTGCAGCCTTTGTAGCTACAGCAGTAGGAACTTTAACAGCAATGTTATTAAAATTTGATGAGAAAAATATAAATTCAGGTTTATATGGTTTTAGTGCAGCTTTAGTTGGTGTAGCATTATTATTTATTTTTCAATCTACTGTTATTTTGTGGATATTAGTAGTAGTTGGTTCTGCTTTGGCTACAATCATTCAAAACTTTTTCATAAATAAGAATATACCAGTTTTTACGCTACCTTTCATACTTATTACATGGGTGTTATTTTTCGTTATTCATCAATTTAATATTGTTGGAAATACAATTTCTACAGAATCAGAATCAATTTTAGAATTACATGATTTATGTACATCTACAAATGGATTTGGTGAAGTTATATTCCAAGGTGGCCCAATGTCAGGAATTATATTTTTTATAGCAGTTTTTATTTCTTCTCCAACAGCCGCATTATATGGTTTAGCAGCTTCAATTTTTGGGGCAGAAATATCAGATTTTTTTGGAGAACCAATAGAGCAAATACATATGGGATTGTTTGGTTTTAATGCTGTTTTAACAGCAATTGTTTTTGCAGGACCAAAGAAAATTGATGGTCTTTGGGTATTTATAGGACTTGTTGTAACTGTTTTAATTGATATATTACTTGTACAATCTAATGTTTTAGCTATGGTAGGAGGCGTATTTACATTTCCTTTCGTTGCAGGTACTTGGGTTACATTATTTTTAAAAAATAAGATTAAATTTTAATTATCTTTAAAGACTATTTTATTTATTTTAATTTTTTTGGCACATTATTAGAATTTTTATAAAATTATATATCAAGATTATGGAAGTATTATCAAACTCTCAATATAAAGAACTGTTTCTCAATAATCTTACAGACCAGATTTTAAGGAATGATGAAGATATACAGTTGTATAGATTAGAGTATTATCTTCGAGGAATTTTAATGCCTGTTGTTCCATACAGAACAACTTTCAATTTTATTATTTTTGTTACTAAAGGGAGTATAAAACAATACCTGGAAAACAAAGAGTATAAAGCAGATGCCAATGAAATAATTTTTATAAAACAAGGAACAATAACCGCTACATTAGAGATGTCTGATGATTTAGAAGGTTTTTATTTAGCTTACGAGAATCATATATTATCTGAACAAGAATTACCTAAATATAAATCGAGTATCTATTTAATGTCTCCTTATTTAAAATTTGATAAGCTTACTTTTGGAATGATAAAGCAGTTATTAGTTTTAATGGAGAAAGAAATTTTCTTAAACAACTTACTGTTAAGTGATATTGTAATAGCCATGTTACATGTTGTTTTACTAAAATTGCTTAAGCATGAAAATGATGATATCCCTAATTTTACAACTCGTCCAATGGAGTTATCCTTACAATTCAAAGATTTGCTATTTAAACACCATGTAGAAGAAAAAAAGGTAAGTTTTTATGCAGATAAGCTTTTTGTAACAGAGAATTATCTTAATAAATGTGTAAAAGATGTAACGCAGAAAAAGCCTAAACAATGGATAAATGAAACTGATGTTAATTATAGTAAAGCATTGTTACATTCAAGTAGAGGAATAGCAGAGATTGCTTATGAATTAAATTTTCAAACTGCTTCGCATTTTACACAATTATTTAAAAAAATAGCTGGAATTACTCCAACTGAATATAGAGATAAAATTTGGTTAAGTCAATCCGAAAAAAATGATGGTAATCCATCGAATCAATAAAAAAATAAAAATAAAGTTGTTTACACTATCTTTTTAAAATAATTTATAATTATAACTTTTTGGTTGTAAATTATTTATTACTAGTTATTTCATTTGCAATAGTGATTGAAGCGGTATCCTTTTTTGATTGGGTATCGAGCGAAGTAGAAATGCAATTACCAATTTGAAATGACCAATCTAAAAAGATATAGCGTAAAAGCCGTCCCAAAGGGATTGCCCAAAAAATAAATATAATTTTAAATAGTTTAAACAATTTTAAATATCATATAGATTTTATAAATCACTCAAGCAGGAGTAATCCTGCTTTTTTTGTTACTTATAATTGTTTATAAAGCAATTCATTAAATGTTTTTAATTAATTTTTAAAATTTAGTAAGCAACCATTTTTCCGTATATTGCATCTATTCATAAAAGAACAAACTATGAAACATATTCTGTACTTAGTATTTATATTAACCAATACAATGCTTATGGCTCAATCGCAGCAGATTGATCAGAGGTGGAAGGAAATTGATAAAGAATTAGAAAATGGTCAATTCAAATCAATTCAACCCAAAATAGATGCAATAAAAAATTTATCACGTAAGGAGAATAACGAACCGAGTTATTTGAAAGCTTTATTTTATGAGTCGAAGATAAAAGTTGTAACATCAGACGAAAAAGATGATGTAAATTTTGTATTCGATTTATTCAAAAAAGAATTAAATGGAAAATCAAAAGTTAATGATGCCATTGTAAATTCTTATTTAGCACAATTATATCGTTTATATTTTGACGAAAATAGATGGAAAATACAAGGGAGAACAAATGTAGAAAATCAATCTACAAATGATATTCGTTTTTGGACAGAAGATACTTTTCATAAAACAATTAATAATTATTTTGAAAAATCAATTGCTGAAAAAAATGAATTAATTGCAACAAATGCAATGAATTATAAATTGATTTTAAATCTGTCAGATGAATCTGAAACAGCGAATAAACAATTGGATATTACACCAACTGTTTATGACATATTAGTTAATGAATATGTAAGCTATTTGAATACAGATAATCAAGAGAATAGAGTAAATACTTTTTATATTGATTTGTCATCGATTAATCAAAAAAGCAATCACCTAAATGCAGTTTTATATAATGAACTAAATTTGTTAAATGCAAAACGTTCTACACTTTCTTCAGATGAATTTATAAAACAAAAAGAAGCGTTAGCAAAAAAGTATCCTAATGTATGGTATTCTGCTTATGTATATTTATCGTTAGCAACAGATTTATATGCTTTGCAGGATAATAAATTAGATAACATCAATCATATTTTTGCGATTCAGAAAATAGTTGCACAAACTTATCCAGATACTACAGAAAAGAATGCAATAAATAGTTTGGTAGAAAAAATAAAATCAAAAGAATTTAGTGTCGATACAGAGAAATATATTTCTGCAAATCAAAATACACCAATCGAAGTATCACATAAAAATTTGAATAAAATTTATGTGAAAGTTTTAGCATATAATATTGGTTTTGATAAAGATTCTAAACAACAAACATTGTATGTATATAATGATAATAATGTAAAAAAAGCACAAGATTTTTTGGATAGCTTAAAAGAAGTTGAAGAATATTCGATTGATTTAAAATTGTTTGATGATTATCAATTTCATTCTACAGTCGTAAAATTGAATCCATTAGTTAATGGAAGATATATTGTTTTATTCTCTAATGATCCGTCTTTTAAAATCCTAAAAAAAGAAGATATCGATTATATTGATATAGCTGTTTCTAATTATGCTTTAAACTCTCTGAATGGAAAAATATCTGTAGTTAATAGATCAACTGGAAAACCAGAAAAAAATATTGCAATAGAGTTTTTAAATACAACGAATTATAACAGCAAAGAAACTAAAATTTTAACATCAGATAAAAATGGAGAAATTAGTGTACCACAAGGATGGAGAAGTTTTAGTTATCGAGTAAAAGATGAAAATGCAATCTATTCATCGTCTTATTACAATGACAGATACATTAAAGATGTAGATTTCACAAACTCAGTAAAACTATTTACAGATCGCGCAATCTATCGTCCTGGACAAACAGTTTATTTTAAAGGAATTTTTTATAAATCAACAGATAAAAACAGAAATGTTATTCCAAATAAAAAATTAAAACTTGTTTTAAAAGACGTAAATAGAAAAGAAGTATCTCAAGTAGAATTAACAACAAATGAATTTGGTTCTGTGAATGGAAATTTTGTTTTACCAGTTTCTGGTTTAACAGGTAATTTTAGAATTTATGTTACTGAAGGAAATGATGATGTAGGAAGTTATTCTTTTAAAGTAGAAGAATATAAACGACCTAAATTTGAGGTTGAAATCGAAAGAAACAAAGGCGTTTATAGTTTAAATGATAAGGTTAAAGTAGAAGGAAAAGCAATTGCTTTTTCGGGTGCAAATATAGATAACGCAAAAGTAAGTTACAGAGTTTATCGACAAGAAATATTTACTTTTTGGCCTTGGTATCGTACTATTCCTAGTAATCGTGGACAACGTGAAGAAATATCATTTGGAGAAGTTACGACAGATTCAGAAGGTAAGTTTTCGTTTGATTTTGTTGCTAAACCAGCATCAGAAAAAAAGAAAGATGAAACAAGAGTATATTCTTATTCTATAGATGTTTCTGTAACAGATATTAATGGAGAAACACAATCTACGTCTTCAACTGTAAAAGTAGGAGATACAAGAATGGTATTGAGTGTAAATTTAGGAAATAAGATAAATGTTGATGAATTAAAATCATTTACAGTTAATGTTAAAAATTTAAACGATGAAAAATTAGATGGAAAAGGTCATTTAGAAATATATTCATTAAATGCACCTAAAGAAGTTGTTCGTCGTCAGAAATTTACAACAGATTATAATTTTTATTCAAAAGAAGAATTTAGAAAATTATTTCCTCATGAACCTTATGGAGATGAAATGAATCCAAAAACATGGAAATTGAATAAAAAGGTTTTAGAAACGGATTTTGATACAGCAATTTCTGATGAAATTAAATTTAATCAAGCAAATAATCTAGAAGAAGGTTATTATGTTGTAAAAGGCTATGTATTAGATGGAACACAAAAAGTGGAAGTAGAACGATTAATTTATATTTCTAATGAGAAAAAAGCAAAAGAAATAAAAACAATTTTAATTGTTTCTCAGGATAAACCATCTTATCAGCCAAATGATATTGCAAAAATAGATTTTAAATCTGGTTCAAAAGGAACGTATGTTTATTATGAAATAGAAGCTAATCAAAAAATTATAGAAAAAGGATTTTTAGAAATTGATAAAAAGTCAAGAATAGAAATTCCAATTAAAGAGGAATATCGTGGAGGAATTTATGTGAATTATGTAATGACAAAATTCAACGATGTTCAGTCTGGTAGTTTAACATTAGCTGTTCCTTATACCAATAAGGATTTAAAAATTACAACAGAAGTTTTAAGAGATAAATTAACACCAGGAGAAAAAGAAAAATGGCAGTTAAAGATAGAAGGAGCAAACAAAGACAAAGTTTCGGCTGAGGTTTTAGCAGGAATGTACGATGCTTCTTTAGACCAATTTGCATCAAATTCTTTTGATTTTAATGTATATAATATTACAAATCCTCGATTGAATTATCAATATTATTTAGCAGGAGTTTATTCAACTAATGGTTCAAGAACAATATATTATCAAAATAAATATGATTTTTATAGAGATGATTACAGAGGATTGAATCTTAATTTATTCGATTTTGGTTTTAATAATTACAGAATGAATACAATGATGTTGAGAAAATCTGCTCCTATAGCAAATGCTGAAGTAAGGGAAAGTGCTTTATCAGGAATTGTTTCAGGAATAGCATTAGAAAAATCTGCTGATTTAGAAGAGGATAAAATCGCTATTCTTGGTTCATCTTCATCAGAAGTAAATGAAAATGCAATTTATGTTATTGATGGAGTTGTATTTGATAAAATGCCAACAGATATCAATCCAACGGATATTCAATCTATGAATATTCTAAAAGATGCAGCTGCAACATCATTATATGGTGCTAGAGGAGCAAATGGAGTAGTAGTTATTACAACAAAAGCTGGTGCAAATAAAGCCTTAGATAATGTGCAAGCACGTACAAACTTGAATGAAACAGCATTCTTTTTTTCAAATCTTAAAACAGATGCAGACGGAAATGTAATTATAGAATTTACAGCCCCAGAAAGTTTAACAGAGTGGAAATTTATGGCGTTGGCTTATACAAAAGACCTTAAAACGGGTTATTTAGAGCAAAAAGTTCGTACACAAAAAGAATTAATGGTTGTGCCAAATATGCCAAGATTTTTAAGAGAAGGAGATAAAATTTCTATCTCATCAAAAATTAATAATTTATCAGATAAGGTACTTAATGGTTCAGCTAAATTAATGTTATTTGATGCATTTACAAATCAACCAATAGATGCAAAATTTAATTTAACAAATGCAATTCAGAATTTTACGGCAGCAAAAGGAAATTCAACGCAAGTTACTTGGACAATAGAAATTCCTCAAAATATTTCTGCTGTTGTTTATCGTGTTGTTGCAATTGCTGGAAAATTTTCAGATGGAGAAGAATCTGCATTACCAATTTTAACAAATAGAATGTTGGTAACAGAAACATTACCTATCTATGTAAAAGAGGGACAAAACAAAACATTTAAGTTTGACCATTTAATGAATAATCAATCAAAAACGTTAGATAATTACAAGTTAACGTTCGAAATGACAACTAACCCAATATGGTATGCTGTTTTCTCTTTACCTTATTTACGTGAATATCCTTACGAATGTGCAGAACAAGTGTTTGCTCGTTTATATGGAAATATGGTTTCAGAAAAAGTGATAAATTCTAATTCAAAAATAAAAGCTGTTTTTGATGATTGGAATAAAAAAGGGGAATTGAAATCTAAATTACAATTGAACCAAGAATTAAAAAATATCATTTTAGAAGAAACACCTTGGTTAAGAAATGCAGAAAGCGAAGAAGAACAAATGAAACAAATTGCAGTTTTATTTCAATTGAATCAAATGCAAAATGAAATGAAAGCTGCTTTCCAAAAATTATCAGATAAACAGCAAAGTAATGGAGGATTCTCTTGGTTTGACGGAGGAAAACCAAACGAGTACATTACAACTCATATCGTTGCAGGATTCGGAAATCTGAAAAAAATGGATGTTAATTTTGATGCTTTTGGAATAGATGTAAATCCATTAATCAAGAAATCAATTCAATTTATCGATAGCGAAAATTTAAAACGTTTCAATGAATTTAAAACGAATGAAAAAGCATTTAAAAATGTAGTTTATTCAGATGGATTACATTATTTGTATGCACGTTCTTTCTTCTTGAACGATGTTCCAATGTCAAAAGAATTGAATGAAATGAAAAATGCAATGTTGAAAAGCTTAAACGATAAAAAACTAGATTTATCATTACAACAAAAAGCAATGGCAGCAATTGTAATGAATCGTTTTGATATGCAATCTTCAGCTAAAGTAACATTAAATGCTGTGAAAGAAAAAGCAGTTCTTTCTGATGAAATGGGAATGTATTGGAAAGAAAATCAAGCTGGTTGGTTCTGGTATCAAGCTCCAGTAGAAACACAATCTATTTTAATAGAAGCGTTCGATGAGGTTTTAAAAGACGAAAAATCTATCGAAGAAATGAAAGTTTGGTTATTAAAAAATCGTCAAACTAATCAATGGAATTCAACAAAAGCAACAACAAAAGCAGTATATGCATTAATGAACTTTGGTAAATCTTGGATAGATGCAGACAAAGGAATTGTTGTAAAAGTAGGAAACCAAACTATAGATTTAGATAATAATCCGCAAGCAGGTTCTGGTTATGTGAAAACTTCTTGGAACAAAGAAGAAATAAAATCTGATATGGGAAAAGTAGAAGTTTCTAAAACATCTCCAGGTGTAGCTTGGGGAGCAATGTATTGGCAATATTTTGAAGATTTAGATAAAGTAAAATCTGCTGAAACAGGAATCCAATTCAATAAAAAACTATATCTAAAACAGAACACTACAAATGGACCAGTTCTTAAAAAAATTACTGCTCAAACTCCAATAAAAATAGGAGATGTAGTAACAGTTCGTTTAGAGATTTCTATTGATAGAACAATGCAGTTTGTACACATAAAAGATATGCGTGCAAGTGGTTTCGAGCCAGTTAATGTATTATCTGGTTATAAGTGGAAAGGAGAATTTGGTTATTACGAAAGTACTCGTGATGCAGCAACTAATTTTTTTGCAGATTCTATGCGAAAAGGAACGTATATTTTCGAATACGATTTAAAAGCAAATAACGCAGGTAATTTCTCGAACGGAATAACATCAATGCAAAATATGTATGCACCAGAATTAAGTGCACAAAGCGAAGGAATTCGTGTTGAGATTAAATAATCTTTTTTAAATACAAGACAAAAAAATGCGTGAGAAAATCTCACGCATTTTTTTATATTAAATAATAATTAATTTTTATTGACCAGTAACTAAAAACGTAAATGATCGATTTGATAGTGCACCTACAGAATTTCCTGTTTTTATTCTAATAATGCTGTTTGAAATATAGGAAACTTGTGAATTATCATTTGTAGCAAGTGTAGTTCCAGGTTGTGTGCTATCAGGTGTTCCAGTATTTTTGGAACCATAAGAGGCTAAAATATTAACCGAAATTCCATAAATATTAGTTAACGCAGTATTGAATTTTATAACCATCACCTATGATAGAATTTATTCCTCCAACTTTAGAAGTTGCAGAAACAGTACCGATAGAATAAATTTTACCACTTGCTCCGCCTATTATTTGAGATGATTTTAGATAATTACCCCTAGGAGTGCAGCTATTATATTGTACATATACAGTACCTCCTAAAAATCTATTTATCTCCGAACTACTTGAAGAATTATTATTTTTAATTACAACTCAAATAGTTCCGTTAAAATAATAATATCCTGCACTTGTAATATTGGAAGTTTTGCCTGTAGAGTCAGTAGAACTTATTGCAGCGGTAACATATACAATAGCTCCGGTTTGATCAGTTCCATATTTTGAATTAGCAGATTTTATTTGATCTCCAGTTAATCTAGGGGCAATAATTCCTTCTGCTGTAGAACCATCAGTTTTGCCTGCAGTAACATCTAATGTTGCTTTTGGATTAGCTGTTGCAATGCCTACTTGACTGAAACAAGAAGCAGACAATAAAATAGTATTTAAAATAAAATATTTTTTCATGGTTAAATTTATTATTTTTAATGATTAAAAATTATTAAGTAATTCTTCAAAAATATAAATTTTTTATAAAAAATAATTGATTTTCAAAAATAGTTAATATGCTTAATTTATTGTTTTTTTAATATTACAGTTGCAAATAATTATTTTTTATGATTATATTATCTATTAAAGTAATAAGCAATATTTTTATTATTTATTATAAGTAAGGTTATGTTTTTTATTGTTTTATGAATAAAAAATGATTATTTCATCTAAAATTTTATAATAAAAAATTAAATTATAAAATGAAAATAGGATATATAGTTTTCGAAGGAATAACTTGGTTGGACTTTATAGGTGTTTATGACCCAATTAGTCGATTAAAATCATTGAATTATATTCCAGATTTATCTTGGGATATTTGTTCTTATACTGATGAGGTTTCAGATAATTTTGGACTTGAAATACAGCCTACAAAAATATGTGAAACATTAGAAAATTATGATGTTATAATAATTCCAGGAGGTTTTGGAACAAGAAGTTTACAATTTTATAATGAATTTATAGAATGGATAAAAACTTCTAAAGATGTAAAACATAAAATATCTATATGTACAGGAAGTTTAATCTTAGGTGCTGC
This sequence comes from Flavobacteriales bacterium UBA5933, assembly GCA_002430925.1. GTDB lineage: Bacteria > Bacteroidota > Bacteroidia > Flavobacteriales > Weeksellaceae > Empedobacter. Next base: position 934 of record DJDD01000155.1, on the reverse strand, counting down.
TGGATTTTTAAAGGATAGAAAAGCAACTACAAATTATCAGGAATATGAAACTCTGAAACCATATTGTAAAGAAGTTATAAAAGATAGAATAGTAGAAGATAACGATATTATTTCCTCTGGTGCTGTAAGTGCATCAATAGATTTGGGATTGTATTTATCTAACAAATGGGCTGGGGAAGAGGCTAAAAATAAAATAAAAAAACAAATGGATTATAATTGTAACCAATAACTATCAACTAATCTAAATTGATGTGGTATACATCAGTTTTATTTCTAGGTATTTTTCTATATTCAAAACCACCAGCTTGTGGTATTATCTCTACCAAATCAAAAGATTTGCATGATTTTGGTAATCCTCCAAAAATAAGTGTAAAATTGAGAGAAGAATATTCTTTAATATAAGTCCATGTAGGGTACATAGTTATTCCATCCGCAAATAGTAACTGATTTCTTTGTCCACTTTGGTTATCAATAATATATGTAGATGGCCAAATTCTCGCTGCATTAGAATATTCATCGGCAATCATCTGACAATGAATAATTACTTGTTTTTCTTCTTCTATTTCATGAAGAAGCTCGTTTTGAATAAAAATTTTTTCTTCAACAATAGTTTGTGTCATTATTTAGCAATCTTTTTAATGTATAATTCTTCAACTTTTTTTCTTGCCCAATCTGTTTTACGTAAGAATTTTAGAGATGATTTTAAACTAGGATTATCATTAAAGCATTTTATATTTATTTGATTTCCTAATCCTTCCCATCCACCATAATAAACAACTAATTCTTCTATAATATCATCTAAGCGTTTTCCGTGTAAAGGATTATTTTTCTGATTTTCCATTTTGCAAATTTACAGATAAATCTTTTTTTAATTTATATTTTCCATTTTATAAATTCATTTTTGATGTGTAATAACCCGTAGTGCATTATCATT
>DJDD01000156.1:3743-7240 GCA_002430925.1 Flavobacteriales bacterium UBA5933 | reverse complement strand
AAAATGCACAACAGGTTATTTTATATAAAAAAAGCATCAAATAAATTTGATGCTTTTTTTAATATTTTACTTTAAAATTTGTTTAAATTTCGATTTAAACTTTGCTATTTTTGGTCCTACTACAGCAGAACAATATTGTGTTTCAGGATTTTCATTGTAATACCCTTGATGATAATCTTCTGCAGGCCAAAACTTATCTAATGGCTCTATTGTTGTTACAAATTTATCTTCATATAATTCACCATTATCAAATTGTTGTAATGATTCCTCAGCTTGAATTTTTTGTTCTTCAGATGTATAAAAAATACTAGATCTATATTGTGTTCCTACATCTTCTCCTTGTCTATTTAATTGAGTTGGATTGTGAATATTCCAAAAAATTTCTAATAAATCTTTATACGATAAAATTGTTGGATCGAATGTTATTTCAACAACTTCTGCATGATTAGTATCGGTATCACATACTTGTCTGTATGTTGGATTTTCTACATTCCCTCCTGCAAAACCAGAAATTGCTTTCTCTACTCCATTGATTGAATTATATATTCCTTCAACACACCAAAAACAACCCGCACCTAAAACTGCTACTTCAAACGCCATAATTCTGACTTTTTATTTATTTTTAAAACTATAATAATATGTATTTAACCCGTTGTACATTTTGTTTATTTTATTAATAAAACCGTCATTTCGAGTGAAATTCTTTAAGAATTTTGTATCGATAAAAAAGGTTTTTGAATTTAAAATACAAAACGGGTTATGTATTTACTAAAAATATAAGTAAAACAAAAGCGTTCAGAATTTCTTCTGAACGCTTAACAAATATATGATATTTTATTTTTTTAAATCATATTACTATAAAAAATATTGTTTGGATTTTCTGGGTCGATTAAAATATCTACCTCATGTCCTTTTTTTAGATCTTCATTATTAAACACGTCTCCAGAATATTCAAATTCTGAATAATATACCTTTTTATTACTTGGATGTGTATAGAGTACTTCTACCACATAATCCGGAAGATTATTTTCCCCAAGTAAAGTTCTTTTGATGTCAATAACTTGAGCTTTGACTTTTAAACCTTGTTTTACTAATCTAATATAATTTCTGTAATCAAAAATAAACTTAAATCCTAAATGAATTATTGCTAAACTAATAATAAGCAAAAAGAGACCTAATATTTGATACGATATCATATCAAAATTTAATAGAAAGCAAAGGATAAATAATCCTAACCCAAATGCGACACACGCTATTCCTATTAAAAGCTTCATTTCTATTGATTTATTAAGCGTTTTTCATAAATCATACCAAATGAGAATTTTAATAAAAAATTATCATTCTAAAAAATAATTTAATAAGCTGCAGTAAATCTTTGTTTAATGAATTTTGCATTTTCAACCTCATCTACTATAACTAAAGCAAGATCCTCAACAGATAAAATACTACGACCATTCTCATCAAAAACTGGAACATCTTTTCCTATACGATAAGTTCCTTTTCTTACTCCAGAAGTACCTTGATGCATTTCTGGTGCTGGAGAAAACATTGTCCAATCTAATTGATTATCGTCTTTTAAAATTGTATAATAATCTCTAGCAGCCAAAGCTCCTGGTTTTATTTCTTCAGGAAATCCTGGTGCATCAATAATTTGTAGTTTTTTATCCTCGTTGACAAATAAACTACCAGCGCCACCAATTACTATCAAACGTTTTACTCCCGCTAATTTTGTTGCATCTTCAATCGCTTTAGCTCCTTTTAAAAAATCATCATAAATGTTAGGATTTTGCCAACCAGCATTAAATGCACTTATAACAACATCGGCTCCAACTAATTCAGTTGCTAAATTTTGAACATTATTTACATCCAATGCTATTTTTGCTACATTTTTATGATCTTCAATTTTATCTACATTTCTAGCAAATGCTTTAATTGAAAAATTACGATCAATTAATTCTTTTAATATATGTGAACCTACAAAACCTGTTGCTCCTATTAATGCTACTCTCATTTTTTTATTTTTTTATTCTTCAATAAATTGATTAGAAAATTCTTTTAATGTTTTTTGATTCAATTCAGTAATTAAATTTTTCTCTGTATCATCAAACAAATTCTCAAGATTTTGATTCATCATTTTTCCGATAGGACAAGCTGGATTTGTTTGATTCATTTTACCAAAAACATTTTCCTGATTGACTAATTTATAAACATCACCAAGTAAAATACTTTCGGGATTTTTGGATAAAAAACAACCTCCATCTTTTCCTTTTTTAGAATCAATGTATCCTGCTTCTTTCAATAACTTTATTTCACGACGAACCACAACTGGATTCACATTTATACTACCTGCTATGAAGTCAGAAGTAATTAATTCTCCTTGAAATTTCTCTGCTAAAACTAATATATGTATTGCTGTAGCAAATCTTAGATTATTCATTACTATAATATTATGCTACAAAGATAAGTATATTAATATTGTAACAATAACTATTACATTATTTATTTACAATTTTTGCCTAAATTTGTAATAGACTTTCTTATTAAATGGAGAATTATAAAAAACATCTAAAAAGCCTTATTAAACTTAATGACGTTGAGTGGGCAAAAATAGAAGATAAATTAGTTGAAAAACATTATAAAAAAAATGAATTTATTTTAGTTCCAGGTGAATATTCAGAAGATTATTATTTTGTTGAATCTGGGGTTATTCGTTCTTATACAATTGATGATAATGGTAAAGAACACGTTATACAATTCGGTACAGAAAATTGGTTTGTAAGTGATAGAAATAGTGCAGTTTGTAAACAACAATCAAAATTTTATATTCAAGCTATTGAAGATTCAACTTTAATTATTATGAACAATGAAATTAATACATTAATCACAAGTATTAATCCCAATTTTTTGGTGGAACAAAATAAATTAATTCAAAATCATGTACGTAGTTTACAAGATAGAATAAACTTACTTCTAAGCGCAACTGCAAAAACAAGATATTTAGAGTTTATACGCCTTTATCCTAACCAAGTAAATAGAATTCCACAATGGATGATTGCATCTTATCTTGGAATTACACCAGAGAGTTTAAGTAGAGTCAGAAAAGATATTGCCCATGGATAATTATAGCTTCGAAATATTTGTACCTGCAAAAAAGAAAAAAAGTTCCAGAGGAATTGTAAAAGTCATTATCTCATTTTTAATCGTAACTGTAGTTAGTTTCTTCTGTTTAGAATTAGAAATCTTTAAAAATCAAACTTATTATTACATTTTTATAGGTGTTTTAGCTACAGTTGTTGCTTATTTTAATGGGTATTTCAAAAAACCATCTACAGAACTAAATGGTACTTTTGATGGACAGATAACTTTTGAGAAAAAAGGAATCAAAGTAAAAGATGAATTTTTCCCTCTTCAAAATATTTATTCTATTGTTATTGAAAATGATGATTACCAAGGGAAAAAAGTTAAAGAATTTGGAGAATTTGAAACTGAAAAAGGTT
>DJDD01000156.1:3397-3607 GCA_002430925.1 Flavobacteriales bacterium UBA5933 | reverse complement strand
GACAAAAAATAATAAGTTTATTGAGGCTTATTTTAAACAAAATTCACTGAATGAATTTGAAAAAATTGGAAATATATTAATTGATTATTATAAATCTAATTTATTATCGGAAGATGACCTTATCAGTATTTTAAACTATGAAAGTGATATTGATAAAATGGAACTAAAAAAGAAATTAAAATAACTTGTTGTACATTTTGAATTAAAATT
>DJDD01000156.1:1267-3209 GCA_002430925.1 Flavobacteriales bacterium UBA5933 | reverse complement strand
AGAATTTTATCTTCAAAACCTATTTTCTCGATACAAAATTCCACTCGAAAAAACGATTTTGTTTATAACAATAAATAGAATGCACAAAAGATATAAGATAATAAATGTTATTCTTTTTTCGATAAACTATAAATAACATAAAAATAGAATTTTTAAACTCTAGTTTAAAAATTTTAAATTGTTTAAAAAACTAATAATAACATAATAAAAAAAATGATTTAAGTTGAACTTAAATCATTTTTTTTATAGTTGAATTTATATTAAACATCAATAAGAATGGTTAATTTACAGACTCTAAATGGTACTTAATATTTATTTCTTATAAATGATTACTCAATTATTTTGCAATCATTACTAGCTTTTTATTGACAAATTCTAAAATTCCTGCCTTAGATAACTCTCTTCCATAACCAGAGTTTTTAACTCCTCCAAAAGGTAATTCTGGACTAGAAGAAACTTGCTTATTGATGAATACCATTCCAGAATCTATTTTTCTTGCAATTTTTTCTGCACTAGCAACATCTTCTGTGTAAATAGATGCACCTAATCCGTAAGGAGTATCATTTGCAATGTGTAAAGCTTCATCAATATCTTTTACTTTCCAAATACAAACTACAGGTCCAAAAACTTCTTCATCATAACCTTTCATTCCTGGTTTTAAATCAGTCAAAATTGTTGGCTGTAAAAAGAATCCTTCTCTTTCTACTCTTTTTCCTCCTGCAACTAAAGTTGCTCCTTTTTCTACAGAATCATTTATTTGATCTAAAATAGTATTCATAGCACTTTCAGAACTTACAGGTCCCATATCAGTATCTGCAAGCGTAGGATCATCAACTTTCATTTGATTTACATGAGCAGTAATTCGTTCTAAATATTCATTATAAATGCCTTCTTGAACTATGATACGCTTAGATGATGTACAAGCTTGTCCAGCATTACGTAAACGACCATTAATAGTCCCACTCATTGCTTTCTCTATATCTGCATCATTTAAAACAATCATAGGATCAGAACCTCCTAATTCTAATACAGAAGGTTTTACATGTTTACCTGCTATACTTGCAACTTGCGCACCTGCAGCTTCTGAACCAGTCAATGAAACACCTACAATTTTAGGATTCTCTATTATTTTATCTGTGTCTTTACCAGACATCAATAAATTTTTATATAATCCTTGCGGAGCTCCAGCATCTATAAAAAGTTGTTCAAAAGCGATACCACATTGTGGAATATTAGAAGCTGTTTTTAAAACAACTGTATTTCCAGCCATAATATGTGGTCCTGCAAAACGAGCTATTTGCGAAAATGGAAAATTCCATGGCATTACACCTAATAAAACTCCTATTGGTTCAGAAACCACATAAGCTGTTCCTTTTTCTGTATCTAATGGAGTATTAGCTAAAAATTCTTCTGCATGATCTGCATAATAATCTATAATATTTGCACTGTAATCTATTTCTATTTCACTTTCACGTAATGGTTTTCCCATTTCTGTTGTGATTAATGAAGCTAAATGAGATTTTTGCTTTCTCATTTCATTTGCAACACGTTTCATAATAGCTTTTCTTTCTTCATAAGAAATAAATCGCCATTCTTTATATAATTCGTGTGCCTGATTTATATATTGGTTTATTTCGTCGCTTGTGTAGGCTTGAAATTCTTTTTCTACTTTCCCTGTTGCAGGATTTAATGTTCTTATTGAACTTGCCATATCACTATAATTTATATCTACAAATTTGTGTTAATTCTTGTTCTTAAAAAAGTTTTTGAGATAAATAAAATTAATAATCATTAATAAACTATAAGTTTTGATTACAAAATAATTCTACAAAGGAGTTGTTTAAATGAATTGTTTTTTCGAATTATATTAAATAATCGTTCTATTACTTTTTAATTATTTAGTTTATTTATTGTTATGCTGCAATTTGCAATAGTGATTGAA
>DJDD01000156.1:0-1114 GCA_002430925.1 Flavobacteriales bacterium UBA5933 | reverse complement strand
GCAATAGTGATTGAAGCGACATCCTTTTTTGATTGGTTATTTCTACGTGTTTTTTGTATTTAGACTTTGTTGAATGAACGACTCGAAATCTAATGATAACTAGAAATAAATGACCAATTAAAAAAGATATAGCGTAAAAGCACGTTGCGAAGCAATTGCCCCTCAAAAAAAAATTAAGAGTTAAAAAAAACGTTCAAAATATGTTTTGAACGTTTTTTTATATACTTTTCTATAAATTTTTACTCTTCGTCTTCGTCATCTTCTTTCATGGTATGATAAACGTTATTCACGTCCTCATCCTCATCAAATTTTTCCAATAACTTTTCGATATCAGCTTTTTGTTCCTCTGTTAATTCTTTTGTAGTTTGAGGAATACGCTCAAATTCAGAAGAAATAATTTCATATCCACCTTCTTCTAAAGATTTGAATATTGTTCCATAGTTTTCAAAAGGTGCTATCAAAACAATTCCATCTTCATCTTCAAAAACCTCTTCAACTCCAAAATCAATCATTTCGAATTCTAATTCTTCCATATCACAACCTTCTGGTTTAGTAATTTTAAAGTTACTAATATGGTCAAACATAAATTCTACAGAACCTTGTGTTCCTAATTGCCCATGACTTTTGCTAAAGTAAGAACGAACATTTGCTACTGTACGATTGTTATTATTTGTTGATGTTTCTACTAAAATTGCAATTCCGTGAGGTCCATAACCTTCGAAAATTACTTCTTTATAGTTTTCTGTATTTTTATCTGAAGCTTTTTTGATTGCACGCTCAATATTATCTTTCGGCATGTTGGCCGCTTTGGCGTTTTGAATCACAGCACGAAGTTGAGAATTTGAATGCGGGTCTGGTCCACCAGCTTTTACTGCCATTACGATATCCTTACCTATTTTAGTAAATGCTTTAGACATTGCTGCCCAACGTTTCATTTTACGCCCTTTTCTAAATTCAAATGCTCTTCCCATTTCTAATTTCTTTTAAAGTTGCAAATTTATTCATTATACAAAAAAAATCCAAGTATATCCTTGGATTTTCGCTGACTAAATTAATAATTAATTTTAAAATAGTATATAGATATAACCTGTTGTGCATTTTGAATTAAAATTCG
>DJDD01000132.1 GCA_002430925.1 Flavobacteriales bacterium UBA5933 | reverse complement strand
ATTCTGAGCCTGTCGAAGAATAAACATTTTGAAAATTTAGCATATTATCAGAAAACTCAAAAAGAGTTATCTAAAATAATCAACAAATAAAAAAATAAAAAAGTGTCATTAATAGAAGATTTAAATTGGAGACATGCAGTTAAAGCATATGATCCATCACAAAAGGTAAGTCAAGAAAATATAGATAAAATTATTGAAGCTGCAAGATTAGCTCCTACTTCTTCTGGTTTACAACCCTTTAAAGTTCTTGTTGTAGAAAATCAAGAATTAAAAAATGAATTATCTAAAGGAGCTTTGAATCCTGAATGCATGAGAGATGCTTCTCATATTATCATTTTCGCAGCTTGGGATAATTATACAGCAGAAAGAATAGACAAAGTTTATGACTTTACAACTGATGAAAGAGGTTTACCAAGAGGACGATTTGGAAGTTATACAGATAAATTAAAAAGTATTTATTTGAATGCTCATCAAGAAGAAAATTTTGCTCACACTGCTCGTCAAACTTATATAGCTTTAGGTCTTGCATTAGCTCAAGCAGCAGAATTAAAAGTTGATACTACTCCAGTAGAAGGTTTTGATAATTCTGTTGTAGATCGCGTATTAAAGTTAGATGAACTAGGTCTTAAAAGTGTTTCTCTAATGTATGTTGGTGTTTCGAATCCAGAATTAGACTGGATTGCTCCAATGAAAAAGGTTAGAGTACCAAAAGAAGAATTTATTGTTGAATATAAATAAAGAAAAAAATGAAAATATTATTTGTTGTTACCTCTCATGATGAGTTAGGGAATACAGGACACAAAACAGGTTTTTGGGTTGAAGAATTTGCTGCACCTTATTACAAATTTGTAGATGCAGGACATCAAGTGACTATTGCAACACCAAAAGGAGGACAAGCTCCTATTGACCCAAATAGTCAAACAGAAGCTGCACAAACAGAAGCTACTGAACGTTATAATAAAGATCAAAATGTACAGCAGTTAATTGCAAATACTCATGTATTAGCTAATGAAAAAGCTGAAGATTATGATGCTATTTTCTATCCTGGAGGTCATGGACCACTTTGGGATTTAGCAAACGACAAAAACTCTCAGCAATTAATTTTAGATTTTTATAACGCTGGTAAGCCAGTTGGTGCTGTTTGTCATGCGCCTGGAGTTTTCAAAAATGTAGTATTAAGTAATGGAGAACCATTTGTAAAAGGTAAAAATGTTACTGGTTTTTCAAATTCTGAAGAAGATGCAGTTCAATTAACAGATGTTGTTCCATTTTTAGTAGAAACTGAATTAGAAAAATTAGGTGGACATTATACAAAAACTGCCGATTGGGGAGTTCATGTTGTTGAAGATGGTTTATTGATTACTGGTCAAAATCCTGCTTCTTCTGAAGCTGTTGCAGAAAAAATGATTGCTTTACTTACAAAGTAATTTATCTATTTCATTCTGAGCTTGTTGAAGAATAAAAGTTTCGACAAGCTCAACATGACATAAAAAATGTTTGCGTTAGGGATTGAAGTGAAAATCCTTTTTTGATTGAATGCAATAACCAATCAAAAAAGATTGTAACGAAAAGCCCGCCCTGAAAGGAACGCCCCAAATAAAATAGACTTATTTATTCATATTTTTACAAAAAAATAGAATTAAATATAAAAAATAAGTTCAATGAACAATGTGTGTGAAAGAATGAAGTTGATGCTTTCATTGAACTTTTATTATTACAAAAATGGAAAATTATTTTAAGTTAGACCGTCAGTTATGTTTCTCTGTTTATGTTTTGCACCGAGAAATTATGCAACAATATCGCCCTATTCTGGATGAATTGGACCTTACTTATCCACAATATATTACCATGATGTCTCTTTGGGAAACAGATGACCAAACTGTGAATCAACTTGGTAAAAAATTACAATTGGATAACGGAACACTTACACCTTTGCTGAAAAGATTAGAAGGAAAAGAGCTTATAGAACGCCAACGTAGTAAAGAGGATGAACGTATTGTTCGCATAAATTTGACTAAAAAAGGTGAAGACTTAAAAGAAAAAGCAAGCTGTGTTCCACTTAAAATTTTACAAGCCTTGCATCTGGATATTGAAGATATGGAACAATTAAAATTGTTATCAGATAAGGTTTTTGCAAATGTGAAAGAACAAAATCACTAAACATATATTAAAATGAAAAAAGAAATTGAACAAAGAATAAAAAAGATTTTTGACTTACAAAAGGCTTTTTTCAAAACAAATCAGACCAAAGATATTGCATTCAGAAAAGCTCAACTTACACATTTTAGAGAAGTATTCTTAAAATATACCGATGCTATTTGTGAAGCAGTAAATATCGATTTAGGAAAAAGTGAGGAAGAAACAAAGTACGTAGAAATAGGAATTGTTGTAAGTGAACTGGATTATATTCTAGAAAATTTAGACGAATGGACGAAACCTACTTTTGTAGAATCTAAACCTCATCCTTCTGGAGTTGAAACGACAAGTAAAATTATTTACGAACCTTATGGTGTAAATTATATTATTGGACCTTTTAATTATCCTGTTCAATTATCTTTTAGTCCACTAATTGGTGCTTTGATGTCTGGTAATACAGCTATTATAAAACCATCGGAAAACACACCACATGTTGCTCAAGTAATTGAAGATATTGTAAAAGAAGCATTCGACGAAAAATATGTTGCTGTGGTACAAGGAGCAATAGAAGAAAATACATTATTACTTAGTTTGCCTTTCGATTATATCTTTTTTACTGGAAGTCCAAATGTTGGAAAAATAGTGATGAAAGCGGCAGCAGAACAACTTATTCCTCTTACATTGGAACTTGGAGGTAAATCGCCTACAATTGTACACAAAGATGCTGATTTAGATAAAACGATACAACGCATATCTATGGGAAAATGGATAAACTGTGGACAAACTTGTGTAGCACCAGATTATATTTATATTCACGAAGATATTAAAGAACAATTTGTAGAAAAATTTAAAGCTTTCTTACAAGAAACTTACGGGAATAGCTCTTTAGGTAAAATCGGAAAAATAGTAAGTCAACAACAAATAAAAAATCTTGCTTCTTACCTAGATGCTGCTCCAGAAAAAGTAACTTATGGTGGAAAATATGATTTAGAAACTCGTCATTTCGAAGCTACTTTAATGGATAATGTTACATGGGATGACAAAATCATGCAACAAGAAATTTTTGGTCCTATTTTACCTATTCTTACTTACACAGATATAGATGTTGTTTTAGATGAAATTAACAATCGTCCAAAACCATTGGCTTTGTATGTATTTACAGAAAGTCAAGATTTTGCTGATGATGTTATTGCTCGTACAACAAGTGGAGATGCAGAAATAAACAGTACATTAATCCATGTTGGTTCTCATTATTTACCATTTGGTGGCGTAGGAACATCTGGAATGGGAAAATACCATGGTAAATTTAGTTTAGAAAACTTTAGTCACCAACGTTCTATTTTACAAGCAAAATAAAATAATTAGATAACTATAAAAGGGAAATTTACATAAGATAAATTTCCCTTTTTTTTATGTTTATTCTTTGGGCAAACCCTTCGGGCCGCGCTTTCTGTT
>DJDD01000064.1 GCA_002430925.1 Flavobacteriales bacterium UBA5933 | reverse complement strand
TTCCGATCTAAAAAAAATTAAACTTTACCTAGTTTTTAAATCAAGCTTTGCTTTCTCTTTGATTTAATTTTTGATAAAACTATAATAATCATTAACAATAAAATTGAAAAAATTAGGTATCTCCAAGAAAATGCTAATTGTGAATCAACTTTGCCTGTATTTGTAATTACAAAACTTGTTATTGATGTAATTACGTAAGTCATTCCACCCATCAAACCTCCTGCAATTCCAGCATTTTTAGGAAAAGTCATCATGTTTGATGTAAAAAATGAAGTAAATAATATTCCTGAACAAATATGAATTAAGAAAGCAAATGGAATTAAAACAAATAAATTTTGAATAAAATATCCTGTAATAATCAGTGATACAATTAACATTAATTGTATGAGAACAGGTAAAACTATACTTTGTTTAAATTCTAGGTGCATTCTTTTTTTACCTATAAAACCTCCTATCATCCAAGAAAAACCAAGTATTAAAGTACAATAACCAATAGTTACAGAATTGTACTTAAATATATTTTCTATGATAAATGGTCCTGTAATGTTGAATAACATAACAATTGAATAGGATATTGCTTGTATTGATATTCCTAATACAAATACATTATTTTGTAGCATATCTTTATAAACAGCTATCGTATTTTTAAGGTTTAATTTCGTTTTAGTTACAATACTCTCCTTCCCATAAATTAATTCTAAAACCAATATTATTGCAGCGTAAATAACTAAAAAATAAAAATTGGCTTGCCAATTAAAAAGTTTTTCCAAATATCCCCCTAAAAATGGAGCTAATATTGGTCCACAAGACCAAGCAATAGTAAAATATCCTAAATAATGCTTTGCTTTTTCTGGTGTATGTATATCAATAAAAAGTGCTCGAGTTGAAATAACAATAATTGCTATTGCTATTCCTTGTATCACTCGTAGAATACAAATAAATAAAATACTATCAACTAATGCAATTCCTAAACTAGATAACAAGACGATGATTAATGAAATTAATTTTGGATAATATCTTCCTATTGAATCTAAAATGCTCCCTACAAATAATTGAGATATTCCGTAACTTAATAAAAAACAAGTCAACGTTAATTGAATACTCTTTTCTGAAACCATTAAGGAATTTGCCATTGCAGGAAACGATGGTAAATAGATATCAGTAACAAAACCAGATATAGGAACTGATAGAAAACCTATCATACTTATAATTTTCTTTCTTTTTTCGGTTTCTTCTTTCAACATTTTTCTTATAAATTATTATATACACAAATGTAGTATAGCAAAAAATTATAAAATTGAAAAAGACAAATAGAAAATTACAAAAATCAAATATTATTATAATTTCCCTGTCTAAATTTTAATGGAGAAATATTCGTATATTTTTTGAAAAAATTATTAAAATGAGCTGGTTCATCGAATCCTAAAGTATAACCAACTTGCGATATATCCCAATCGGTAAACATTAATAATTTTTTTGCTTCTTCAATCATTTTCTTTTTAAGAAGTTGTGTTGTTGTATTTCCTGTGACAGATTTTATCGAAGAATTAAGATGATTAACATGTACATTTAATTGAGTTGCAAAATCTGATGGTGATTTTAAGACAAGTGGATTTGCAGGAGAACCTAAAGGAAACTGATTATTTAATAATTCATCGAATTTTCTAAAAAGTCTTACGTTAGAAGGTAATTCAGTAACCGTATATTCTTTATTATCTAATTCTAAAATAAAATGCAATAATGCTGCAAGATGATTTCTTATATTATGATATTTTAATGGATAATTTGATTGGTTTAATCGGTACATTTCTCTAAAATAGAAATCTACAAAATTAATTTGTTCATCTGTTAATTCTATAATTGGAGAACTCCAATCCTTAAATAAGGATGTTTTTTTGAACACATCAAATTCTTTATTTTCAGAAAAAAACTGTTGATTAAATAAACAAAAAAAACCTTCTTGATGACTAGTTTTACATTCCCATCTATATGATACGTTGGGTGAAGGGATAAATAAAATTGGCTTAGTTACATGAATTTCCGTTGCACCATATCTTAATATTCCTTCGCCAATAAACAAACTTACATTATAATAATCTCTTCTACTATAAGGACATCTGAAACCACAATATTTTCGAGGAGATATATTAAAGTGAGCTTTATCTTTCTCAAAATTAGCTGAATTCATCAACTTAGCTTGATCTTCACTTATTCTATTATAATAATCTGATATTGTTTCTAGTTCTAACGCCATATTTATAAGAATTACAAAATTCAAATAAACAAATATAGCATATTAACTTATAAATTAATATGCTATATGTATTAAAAACTTAATTAGAACTTAAAGATATACTTGTAAAAAATCTAAAATTATTGGTGCTAAAATCGCTGTTAATATTCCATTGAATATCATACCAACTGATGCAAAAGCTCCATATTTATCACTAACTTGTAAAGCCTTCATTGTTCCCAGAGCATGTGAAGATGTTCCCATTGCAATTCCTTGAGACATAGGTTTCGTAATTCTAGATAAATTAAGAATTCGAAAACCAACCATACTACCAAAAATCCCTGTTATTATAACAGCAGCTGCGGTAATAGATGGAATCCCTTTTAGTGAGCTAGAAACTTCTAAAGCAATTGGTGTACTTACAGATTTTGGAGCAAGAGATAATATTATTTCTTTTTCGGCTCCACAAAGTTTAGCTATAATTACTACCGATAATATACCAACTAAACAACCCACAATTTGACTAAAAACAATAGGAAGTAATTGTTTTTTTATTTTATCCCATTGTAAATAAAGTGGTATAGCTAAAGCAACAATAGAAGGTTTTAAGAAAAAATCAATGTATTGACCTGCTTCTTCATACTTTTCATAAGGCACTTTTAAAAAGATACAATAAGCCATTAAAATCAATGTAGAAAGAATTATTGGATTAAAAATTATCATTTTGTACTTGGCTGTTAAAAAAAGTCCAATACTGTACAACGCAACTGTTAAAAACAAAATAAACGTTGTGTTTTGAAAAAATATCATTTTCTTTTTCTTAAATATTGATGAGTAAACCCAGTGAACATTGCTACAATTATTGTACTTAATAATGTTGCAACTAAGATAGGAACGATTGATTTTCCTAAAATATCAAAATAGTTGAGCATTGCAACGCAAGGCGGGACAAAAAATATACCCATATTCTTAATTAAAAACCCACTAAACGAGCTTATTTCATCTACTTTGACTACTTTTTTTTGTAATAAGATAAAAAGAAGTACTAATCCTATAATGCTAGAAGGCATTTTTACATGTGTAAGATAAACAACTAATTCTCCGAATGCTAAACATCCAAAAATTATTGCTACTTGTTTTACTAAATTCATTTTATGAAATTTCTACTACAAAGTTACAACCTATAAAAAATCTTTAAAATAATATAGGTATTTTTCTTTATAATTCTTTATTATATTACTATCTATAGATTATTAGTAAAATTAATAATCTTATAAAAAGATTTGGTTCTATATTTATACTATGTCCTAAAAATACTACTTTTATAAATGCAGTATTAATACTATAATACCAACATAAACCTAACTATGAATCACCGCTTATTAATCATATTAGCTTCTCTACTATTAGTCATTGATATTTCTATTGATACATTCAATAATATACCATTTCAAACACAAAACTCTTATCTACGAGTTCAGTTTTGGGTTTGTATATTTTTCTTAGTCGAATTGTTATATGAATTTATTATTTCTAAAAATAAAACGAATTATATAAAAACACATTTACTATTCATTTTTATTTCAATTCCTTACCTAAATATTATTAATTATTTTAATATTACTTTATCAGAAGATTTAAAAATATTCTTAAGATTAATTCCTTTAATAAGAGGTGGATATGCTTTTTATCTGTTAGTAGGATGGTTCTGTAAAAACAAAGCAAAAAGCTTATTTATTTCTTATCTAACAATTTTATTAGCTTGTATTTATTTTTCTAGTTTAATTTTTTACACGGTAGAACATACTGTTAATAAATCTGTTCATTCTTATGGAGATGCTTTTTGGTGGGCTTGGATGAATGTAACTACTGTAGGTTCTAATATTTTTGCGATAACAACAATAGGTAAAATTATTTCTGTTATTCTTCCTATTCTAGGAATGTTGATGTTTCCAATATTCACTGTTTATATCACAAGTATTGTACAAAAATCTAATCATAATTCTCATAAAAATTTAGACTAAGATTAAAGTACTTTAACTTCATTTTAAATTATTAAGAATCTTCAAAACATTAAGAAAATCTTAATATATTTACGCAAAATTTTCAAATTAAGTTGAAATCTCATTTATTCATATTAACTGTTGTACTCATTACATGTAGACCTCTTCTACCTGTGTTAGAATATTTAGTTAATTATGATGAGATAGTTGCTGAACTTTGTACAAATAAAGATCGTCCAGAACTTGATTGTAATGGTTTTTGTTATCTAAAAAAAGAAGTTTCTAAAACAACTGAAGATCAACAAAAAGATAAAATCCCAACTTCAATAAAATCTATCGATTTATTTGTTTACAGTTCTGAATTAAAAATTGAAAATATTATCACAGACAATATAAAACTAACAAAATCAGATTTTGTATTAGAAGATAAAAATCAATTCTTGATTTCTAATTTACTTCAACCTCCTATCGTTTAGTTATTTTTTTTCGGATATGTTGTTTATGCTTATTGAAATATATTCTATAAGTAAATTTCCACATACAATCTACTTATTAAAAATAACCCTTATACCTCAGCAACAATAGTTTAATTTAAACAATTAGATTATACAATTAATCGACGATTTTTATTAAATAATTGTTTTTAGAGGAATAATAAATAAACATCAAAATGGAGTTTATTCAAAAACTAATTACAGTAAAATTACCTCAACTGTTTTTGGCTTCTCTATTCTTTGTACTGATATCTTGTACATTAGATATGACAGATTATGAAGCTGAAAAAGATAGAGATATACCAGAAAAAACTGAATTCAAGGAAGCGATTTCCTTTGAAAAAGAACATTATAAAATAAGTATAGAAACATTAAATGGTACTTTTTATAAAGGATATAATGAAATTCATTTAACTATTACAGATACAAAAACAAATGAATTTGTAACGAATTCAAATATCAATTTTTTACCAATTTCAACCAACTCAAATTCTACAATTTCATCTTGTCCACACCAATATGAATTAGTCTACGATGATCAAAATAACTATTATTCTGGTTATTCTGTTTTTACTAAAATAACTGATTCAGAAAACGATTGGAATATATACATTAATTTTTCAATTGATGGAGAAACCTATAATATCAATCAAAAAATAATAGTAAATGAACAGGAAAATAAAAACCTGAATATGACAACTTTTACTGGAAATGACGATGAGCAATATGTGATTGCATTAATTTCTCCTCAAAAACCTACTGTTTCAGAAAATAATTTAGTTGCTGGTATATATAAATATAATCAGCCAACTGAACATACAACTGTATTTCCTGATGAATCACAATTTTCATATTCAATTGTTAATAATTATACCTTAAAAATTGATCCACGAATGCCTGAACCTTCTATGGGAAATCATTCATCACTTAATAATAAAGATTTAACACAACAAATTGATTTATTATATCATGGGATAGCAAATTATACCATGACAGGAAATTGGACATTAAATTTTATTTTAATTAATGAAAAAGGTAGGATAATAAAAGGAACCGAAGTACCAACAGATTTTACACCTGGAATTGAAGGAGCTAAAAGTGAATTGTTTATTGATATTTTATTCTAAGAAAACATGAAGAAATTAACAATCACTTTACTCTTTTTAAGTTGGATAGTAAAGGGACAAGATTTACACGAGAAAAAAGATAGTATAAATGTTCTTGATGAAGTTTTAATTATGAATAACATCAAGAAAAAAATTGAAACAGATATGAAAATGAATGTTTCTGTAGATGAATTTCTTGCTTCTTCGGATCAAATTAGTTTTATAAAAAGAGGAGCTTACGCTTGGGAACCTTTACTTAATAATATGAGTACCGAACGTTCTACAGTTACAATTGATGGAATGCACATTTTTGGAGCTTGTACAGATAAAATGGATCCCATTACATCTTATGTTGAAAGTAATAATCTTGCTACAATTGATATAAAATCAGGACAAGAAGGTGGAATGCACGGCTCTACTATTGCAGGAAGCATTGATCTTAAAAGCAAAAACTCTCCATTTGGTCGATTACAAAAACTAAAAGGAACATATCAATCTGGATTTGAATTTAATAATAAGCAATTTTTTAACCTTGGTAATTTTTCGTTTTCTAGTAAAAAATTTGTAGTTGATGGAAGTATTTCTTACCGAAAAGCAGAAAATTATTATGATGGAAATGGACATGAAGTAAAGCATTCTCAATTCAAAAAATTCAATACTTCGTTGGGTATTGCTTATAAGACAAGTGAATTATCTTCAATTCGATTAGATGCTATTTTCGACCAAGCAAAAGATGTTGGATATCCTGCATTACCAATGGATTTATGGTTATCTCGAGCAATAATAACCTCAGCAACATACAAACAGCTATATAAAAAAGGGATTATAAAAGCATGGGATACTAAAGTCTATTTTAATGCCATAGAACATTATATGGACGATACAAAGCGACCAGAAAACCTTGTTCATATGGATATGCCTGGTTGGAGTACAACCTATGGTTTACTATCAAAATTAAACATAAAACAAGGTGATATTTCATCAGAAATACAACTCAACGCATACAATAATAGGTCAATTGCAGAAATGAGAATGTACCCACAAGACAGAAGTAAACAAACAATGTTTGCTTATAGCTGGCCTTGGATTACAACTTCATATGCAGGTATATCATTCAATAACTCTTGGGATATCTCTAAAAATAGTCAGTTAAATTTTGGAGGTTCTCTTGGTTTAAATTACAATCGTTCTAAGTATGTAGAATTCAACTGGATTTTCCATCCAGGAAGCCCACAAGAAAAGACAAGGTTTTTACCTAGTATAAATGCAAATTATCAATTAACAATCAATCAATTTAATTTTTCTGTTGGAGGTGGATATGGTCAAAGAGCTCCTTCTGTTTCCGAGGGTTATGGTTACTATATTTATAATAGTTTCGATAGGTATGATTATATAGGAAATCCTAATCTTAAAAATGAAATTTCTTATGAAGGTAATGCAAGTGCTAGATTCAAAAATAAAAAATTAAGTATTCAAGCAAAAGTCAATTATTTTCATATAGAAAATTATATCATAGGAAAAATCCTTAGCCTTGGTAGTCCTATGAACTATCAATCTGTAGGCGTTAAAAGTTATACATCTCTTGATTATGCAACCTTATTTAATTTTTCTTTAAATACCAATTACGAAATAACAAATGGATTACATTGGAATGGAGTTTTAACCTATGCTCGAGGAATGGATAACAATCAAAATAATTTGCCATTTATTCGTCCATTAAGTTATCTAACTTCATTGCATTATATGTATAAGCATTTTGGTATTCAAACTTCTGTTAATGGAGATTTGAAACAAATTAATTTTAGTCCTGAATACGGAGAAGACAAAACACCGTCTTATATCATTTGGAATTTTTCTACTGATTATCGTATAAATTTTAAAAAAGTAAATGCAACCATACAAGTTGGTGTAGAAAACATATTGGACGAATATTATAGTACCTACGCCGATTGGGGAAATATCCCAAGAATGGGACGTAATTTCTTTACATCACTAAAAATAAATTTTTAAAATAAAAAAACATATAACATGAAAAAATTAATAAACTCTATAATTATATTAATCGCTTTATTTACAATTATTGCTTGTCAAAATGACGACGAAACTAATTCTGTTGCAAACAATGTAACCTTAGAATTTCAAAATACATTCAAAGACGAAATCATTGTATTAGGTGATGCCAATTCTACTTCTGCAACAACTAATACTTCAGTTGAAGGACAAACACATCATTTCTCTGAATTAAAATATGTTATTAGTAACATTCGATTAATAAAAACCGATGGTACAGAAATACCGTACAATGTAAATGATTTAGACAAAGGAGCAACTGTCATCAATCAAGCTAAACCATCTTCTCTTAGTTATACTCTATCAACAATTCCATCTGGAGATTATAAACAAATAAAATTTGGGTTAGGTATTCGTACAGATTTAAATACATTGGACCAAGTACGTTTTCCTAAATTCTATGATGCTGCTGGAGCTAATGATACGAAAATGATGTGGGAATGGGGAACAGGATATCGTTTTACAAAAATAGAAGGATTTTACGACACCGATAATAAAGAACTTTATATACATACAGGAAGCACTGTATCTGGAACCAATGGAGATTCATCTACCTACACACAAGGAATAAATGCTTACAGAGATATTACGCTAAATCTTACTACACATGCCATTGTTGGTAAAAATGCTCCAAAAATCATTATCAAAGCAGATTTCGACAAACTACTAAGTGGTAAAATTAATACAATAACATTAGGCGATGGCAATGCTACACCAAGTGTACATACAGCAGCTAACATGGTAAAATTTGTTGATAATTTAGGAGGAAATGGAACAAATGATTTAAGTGGAATGTTTTCTATCATCAACGTAGAAAATTAATACAAAAGGTTACTTAATTTTTTTTAAAATTATGATTATTGTGGGCAATCCCTTCGGTCGCGCTTTCTGTTACAATCTTTTTATTTCGCTAGAACGCTACATAAAAAGGATTTTCACGTCAATCGCTATTGCAGATTATTTTTTTTTTCTGTCAGATTGAGTGGTTTTCGCAGAAAATTGTATCGAAATCTAAGACAGAAAATAAAATTGATTAAGATAATATTCTAAAAAATCCTTACTTATTTTTCGATATAAAATTCTAATCGAATTTCACTCAAAATGACGGATTTTATTTCTATTTTTTTGATTGTAATTTAATTATTTTATGTCATGTTGAGCTTAGTCGAAATACAATAACCAAGTCGAAATTTAATGACCCAACCAAAAAAGGATGCCGCGTCAATCACTATTGCAAATTCGTGATTAAATAATATAAAACAATAATTTAAACAACTTCATAAATAAAAAAGAACTGTGCTTTAAAAGTACAGTTCTTTCATCAAATTAATTTACAATAATCCGTTGTGCATTTTATTAATAAAACTATCATTTCGATTGAGATTATGCAAGAATTTTGTACCGATAAAAAAATTTTAAAACCTATATTATGAAAAAAACAGTTCCTTTTTTTTATTTTTTATGTCTTTTTATTTCTTGTTCTGAAGACAATATTGATATAGGAAATATTATCACAGATAATCCTGAACTAAAAATAAATTTCCCTGAAAATTTCCCTGAACTAAACTCAGCTTATTCTCTCAATCCACCAACAAAATATGGAGTAGAACTAGGTGAAAAATTCTTTAATGATAAAAGATTTAGTACCAATAACTCTATTTCTTGTGCCAGTTGTCATCAGCAATCTTCTGCATTCGCAGATAACAATGCACAAGCAATTGGAGTAGATGATAGAATTGGAATCCGAAACGTACCTTCTATTCAGAATTTAGCTTTTATGAAATTTTATAATTGGGATGGAAGTAAATTAAATTTAGAGAGTCAATCATTAGTTCCTATTATCACTCATGAAGAAATGAGCTCTTCCATTTTGGAAGTTATCTCAAAATTAGAAAATGATTCTTCCTATAAAAATTTATTAATAAAAACTTTTGGAGATGAGAAATTAACTGCAGAACGCATTTATAAAAGTATTGCACAATATGAATATACTCTAATTTCTGCAAATAGTAAATATGACCAAATAAAGCGTAATGAACCAGGTATTTCTTTTACAACAGAGGAAAAAAAAGGTTATACTATTTTCCAACAAAAATGTACAAGTTGTCACAATACGGAATTATTTACAGACCAAAGTTTTAGAAATATTGGTTTTCCTATCAATACAGATTCCAATGAAGCAGGACGAGCAAGAGTTACTGGAAACTTATCCGAATATATGAGTTTTAGAGTTCCAACACTACGAAATATAGAATACACTGCTCCTTACGGAAGTTTTGGACAATTTGCTACACTAAAAGCTGTATTAGATTATATGGATAATGGCGTTTTGGAGGGAGATAATTTAGACCCCATTTTTAAAAACAATGGAAACAGAATTCCTATGAATGAAGAAGAAAAACAACAATTAATTGCTTTTATGAAAACATTGAGTGATGAAAAATTTACCAATAATTAATTTTTTGAAAAATATTCTGATCATATACGTCATTTTTTCTATTGCATTTCGTCCGATTTTGCCTGTGATTAATTATGCAATAAATTATGAGTATATTGTAGAAAATTTCTGTGAGAATAGAGAAAAACCTGAAATTCTTTGCAATGGAAAATATTTTCTTTCAAAAGAATTATCAAAAACCAACGAAAAAACCAACACAACAATACCTAAAATCTTTATCCTTTTTTGTGATGTTTTTCTGAAAACTGATCATCTTTTTATAGATATAAAACTTACAATTACATCTTTTCTGAATGAAATAAGCTCTCATGAGAATAATTTATATAAACTAATTTTTTCTAAAAAACTTTTTCGTCCTCCATCGGTTTGATTTATCTAAAAAATTAACTCAAATATTAATCAAATCAATTATAATAATGAATACCAAAACAATTATATCGTTATTGACTATTTTTCTTATTGCCCTTACTTATGGTCAATATAACAATATAGAAGCAAATAAAAACAAAATTAAGGAAACAAAAGCTTCAATAGATCCTATTTGTAAAATGAAAGTATCTAATAATTCAAAAGATACTGTTATTTATAAGAAAAAAGTATATGTCTTATGTAGTTCATTCTGCAAAGAAAAATTTAAAAAGGATCCTAAAAAATATCTCAACTAATCTATTTTTCATATTAGGATTTATGTTAAGAATAGTAATAGATTATTTTTATTTAACAAAAAAATGATAATTGTATTCAATAATAAGTTATTCTAAAAGAGTAAATTATAAATAGATGTTAAAATCTTTTTTTCACTATTTAACTTACTCATCTAAATAATAAAATCAAAATGAAATATATATTATTAATGATCTTGTCTACTAATTTATATGCTCAGCAACACAGAGACAGCCATCAACAAAAAATGAACTCTATTGTTCAAGAAAAAGATACAATATCGATTGCTATTCTGCTTTATGATAATGTTGTTCTACAAGATTTTTCAGGACCAATGGAGGTTTTTGATAAGGCTCAAAATCTAACTAAAGGTAAGTATAAAACTTTTACAATAGGTTTAAAATCGAAAGAAATTCATACAGAAAATAGTCTTTTAAAAATTACTACAGACTATACTTTAAGGGATTTTACAAAAGCCGATTATATTATAATTCCTGGAGCTAGCATGCCTGTTATTAAAGAGTTGATGACAGATAAAATTTTGACAAAATTTATTCAAAGAGAAAACACAAAAGTAAAAACCAAAATTGTATCGGTTTGTACAGCTTCTTACCTTTTAGCAAATGCTGGCATTCTTGATGGCAAAAAAGCTACGACACATTATTTTGTAGCAGAAGATTTTAGAGAGCAATATCCAAATGTACAACTTGTTCAGAATGTACGATATGTAGATCAAGGTAAAATTATAACTTCTTCTGGTGTCACATCTGGTATAGATGCCGCATTATATATTGTTGGACAACATAGTGGTGAAATGATTCAAGGAATGATTAATCGTGCATTACAATATACCTATGGTCAAAATGAAATTTGGCCTATTGCACCGCAAGGAATGAGATACCGTAGTGAAAAATAAACAAATTAAATTTTCAATAAATTAGAATGAATAAACAAATTATAACAGTTTTCATACTGTTTAGTATAGTTAGAATAAATGCTCAAGAAAAAGATTCTATTAATACTCAACAACTTCAAGAAGTAGTTATTAATGCAGAAAGAAAGGCATTGGATAAATCAAGTGAATTTTCTTCTAAATTAGCTCTTAAAAATATAGAAAATCCTCAGGTTGTAAATACTGTCAATCATTTGGTAATTGAACAACAAGGAATTACTAATTTTCCAGATATTCTAAGAAATATTCCAGGTATTGGAAGAAACTGGGCATCTGTTTCTCCTTATTACACTTCTAGAGGGTTTACAGTAAGAAATTATGTAAGAAACGGTATGGTAAGTTATGCTGCTTCAGATATGGATCCTGTAAATATTGAACAGGTTGATGTTGTGAAAGGTCCTACTGGAACACTTTTCGGATCGTCTACTGTATCATTTGGAGGAATGATTAATCGTATTACTAAACAACCTTTCTCAGAAAGGAAAATTTCAGTAGGTTATCAATTCGGAAGTTATGATCTTAGCCGTTTTACTACAGATATTAATCTTCCTTTAAATAAAGAAAAGACAGCTCTTTTCAGACTAAATTTATCCCATACAAATGACGGTTCTTTTCAGGATATAGGTTTCCTGAAAAGTACATTCATTGCTCCAAGTATTTTTTATAAAGTTTCAAATAGACTATCAATATCTTTGGATGCGGAAATTTATGAAAGAGAAGGGACTTCTCAATCACAATTTTCACCAGTTGGGCCAAAACAATCTGGTAATTCTCAAATCTGGGCTTCTACTCCTGAACAATTGAATATAGATTATAAAAAAGCATTCTCCAATAATTCAATTGTACTAAAAGATCCAGCACGTAATTTTTATGGAAAAATTAATTATCAATTTTCTAATCAGTGGAAAATGGAAACCAATATTGCTAATGGTTATACTTCAAACACAGGTAACTATTTAACTTTTGGTGTAAAACCTGGAGATACGATAATTCAAAGAAAAGTATCTAATTATTCTACTTCAAAGATTAATACTATTCAAATTCAGCAAAATTTTATAGGAGATTTCAAAATTGGGAATGTAAAAAATCGCTTAATTACTGGAATTGATTATTATAGAATCGTCAATAATTCTGAAAGTAATGCTCTCAGTGGACGAGGTGGAAGACCGATTTTTGATGAACTTTCTATTGCTGGAAATAATGTACATTATAATGATATTAATCCATATTTAATTGAAGAAATGCTTTCTGCTTATAGCTCTACTTCTACAAAATCCGTTCAAAATACAGTTGGTGTTTACATATCTGATGTTATTAATCCCATAGAAAGATTATCAATTATGTTAAGTGTAAGATTTGATCGATTTTTTAATGATGGTTCTACAAACATAACAACAGGTGTTAATTCAGGAAGTTATAATCAGAATTCATTTTCTCCAAAATTAGGAATTGTATATGGAATTATAAAAAATCAACTTTCTATTTTTGCTAACTACAACAATGGATTTCAAAATATAGCACCAGTAACACAACCTGATGAAACAATTTCAGTATTTAAACCTCAGTATGCAAATCAAACAGAATTTGGTTTTAAAACAGATTTATTAAAAAATAAACTCACTGCGACCTTGAGCTATTATGATATCCGAGTAAAAAATACACTTCGTGCTGATGCTGACAACCCAACTTTTACAGTCCAAGAAGGAGATCAATATAGTAAGGGTATTGAATTAGACTTAGTTTCAAGTCCATTAAAAGGACTTTTCTTGAAAGCTGGTTGGGCATATAATAATAGTAAATACACTAATGCTACACAATCTGTAAATGGACTTCGTCCTGTGAATTCAGGAGCTAAGAATACAATAAACTGGTATGCCTCTTATACTGTTGGAGATTCTAATTTAAAAGGATTAGGGATAG
The DNA here is from genome assembly GCA_002430925.1 of Flavobacteriales bacterium UBA5933. Classification (GTDB taxonomy): domain Bacteria; phylum Bacteroidota; class Bacteroidia; order Flavobacteriales; family Weeksellaceae; genus Empedobacter. Next base: position 22,744 of record DJDD01000064.1, on the reverse strand, counting down.
GTTTTGGAGGAAATTTCAATGGGAAAAATTATCTGATTAACAATACTATAAATGGACAATTTTATACAAATGAATATACGCTTATAAATGCTAATATCTTTTACGATCAACCAAGTTATCGTTTTAGTCTTAATGCAGAAAATCTTGGAAATAAAAAATATTATTATGGTGGTTATGGAACTTTTACACCAGGAATTCTAAGAAGAATTACTGCGAGTATAATTATCAAAATAAAATGACCGTATTTAAAGAAGTTAGGCCTACCGCCTAGCTTTTTTCTATTTATTTTTTTTAGCGTTAGGGATTGTAATGGAAATCCTTTTTGCAGAGCATTCTAGCGAAGTAAAAAGATTGGAATGCAAAGCCCGCTCGAACGCCTAAATTAATTGTTTTAAAAATAATTTTTATTGCAAAACAATAAAAATTATTTGTTTTAAAATAAATTAAATATATATTTGACCTATAAAATAATCTAATTATGGAATTTAAAGCTAAAATTTATTTAAGATTAATTGGTATAATACTTTTAATTATTCCAATTTTTGATTTAACTATTAATGGACATTTCAGTGATTTTATAAAAGGATTTGAAGATGGATATCAAAATAATTATAAAAATTATAACTATCTTGATATTGTTCCAATTAATGATTATAATTTGTCTAAAGAATTCCCAAAAATAGAAGGAAAAGTAATTGCAGACAAAATTGAATTAGCTATTTATAGTAAAAATTCTTTAAATATTATTCCTTTTTATAATTGGGCTTTATATACTATTTTAGTTCTCGCTGTTATTATTTTTTTATTTTCTATTATCCGCTTAATAAAACGATTTATTAAAGGACAACTTTTTGAAATAAGTACTTATAATACATTATTATATTTCGGTTTTTCTTTATTAGCTATCACGTTATTGGATTTTATTTTGGAAGTAATTAAAAGACAAAATTTACTTAAATATATAGATACTAGTTTATACACTATTTCTAATGACAATTTATTAGATATATCTTCTTTATTTATAAGTTTATTTGTACTTGCATTTGCTATTGCATTAAAACAAAGTATTAACATCAAAGAAGAAAATGACTTAACTGTATAATTATGGCTATTATTATTAATTTGGATGTAATGATGGCAAAACGAAAAATGTCATTAAATGAATTGAGTGAAAAGGTAGGAATAACGCTTTCTAACCTTTCTATCCTGAAAAATGGAAAAGCAAAAGCAATTCGATTCGAAACCTTAAATGCTATTTGCAAAGCACTAGATTGTAAACCTGGTGATATTATTGACTACACAGAAGACTAAAATTTTAAATAAATGTTATTATATATTATTATATCCATCATACTATTATTTGTAATAGTAACCTTTGCAGTATTGCAATTACCTACTTTTGGTACTGAACCAAGTGGAAAACGTTTGGAACGAATGAAAGAATCTAAAATGTATAAAAATGGTACTTTTTACAACATTCACAACACTCCATCTATCACAAAAGGTTATAATAGTAGTAAAGTAATGCTTGATTTTTTCTTCGGTAAAAAAGATCCTAATCTTTATCCAAAAAAAAATATTCCACATGTAAAAACTGATATTTTATCCATTCCAAAAGATGAGAATATTTTTATTTGGTTCGGGCATTCTTCATATTATATTCAGATTGATGGTGTGAATTTTTTAATAGATCCTGTTTTCAGTAATTATGGTTCTCCGTTACCTATTTTTAATAAAGCATTTAAAGGAGCGAACACCTATTTACCAAAAGATTTTCCTGAAATAGATTATTTAGTAATTTCTCATGATCATTACGATCATTTAGATTATGAAACTGTAAAAGAGTTACGCCATAAAGTAAATAAAGTTATTCTGCCTTTGGGTATTGGTGCTCATTTTGAAAAATGGAACTACAAACCAGAACAATTAATAGAAGAAGAATGGTGGACGACTGTTGAATTAAAAAATAATCTGAAAATAACGTTTACTCCTGCAAGACATTTTTCTGGAAGAAAATTTAAACGTAATAACACTTTATGGACTTCTTATGTTCTTGAAACTTCTGATAAAAAAATATTTTTAGGTGGTGATAGTGGATACGATACACATTTTAAAGAAATAGGAAACAAATTTGGTCCATTTGATTTTGCAATTTTAGAAAATGGTCAATATAACGAAGCATGGCGATATATACATACTTTACCAGAAGAAATCCCTTTGGTTATAAATGATTTGAAGGCGAAAAATATAATTCCTGTACATTCATCTAAATTTGCGTTAGCAAAACATGCGTGGGATGAACCACTAAATAAAATACAAGAGAATAGTAAAAAAGAATATTTTAATTTATTAACTCCTAAAATTGGAGAAGTTGTTAAATTAAATAATAAAGATTTTTCATTTAGTGAATGGTGGAAATAATGTTTTCCGACAAAATTTAATGATTTACCTCATTATTAATAATATTTTTACTTTAAGTATTTATTCATATAATGGACTATTCTAAATTTTCTTAGCTTTACAGTTAATGAAATGCAAAAAACTTGGATCTTAAAATAACAAATTACTTACAAGCAAATAAATTAGAAGAAGCTTTTCGACTTATAGTTTCTGAATATCACCAAAAAATTTATTGGCAAGTTCGTCGTATGGTTTTTATTCATGAAGATGCTGATGATGTAACACAAAATGTATTTATTAAAGTATATCAAAACCTTGAAACATTTAAAAATGAGTCAAAAATATCTACTTGGATTTTTAGAATTACCTATAATGAAACAATAAACTACATCAAAAAAAATGCAAAAGAAAAAAATCTATCTCTTGAAGATTATTCATCATCTGTTGCAAAAGATTTAATGGCTGATGAATATTATTCCGGTGATGAAATTAATTATAAATTACAGAATGCTATCGCTTGTTTACCTGAAAAACAACGTTTAGTTTTTGCAATGAAATATTATGATGAATTAAAGTATGAGCAAATTTCTGAAATTTTAGGAACTTCTGTAGGTGCCTTGAAAGCATCTTATCATCATGCTGTATCAAAAATTAAAGAAATTTTAGAAAAGAATGATTAAACTTTTTTATAATTTTATAGTCTAATAGTTGATATGAAAAAAGATGAATTAAATAACGATTTTAAAGTTCCTGAAAATTACTTCAATAATTTACAGGATAAAATACTTTTGAATTCTCTTAAAAAAGAAGATGTTTTTGATGTACCTAAAGATTATTTCAACCAATTAGAAAAAACTATTTCAGAAAAACATAACTTACAAGAATTTAAAGGCAAAAAATCAAAATTATATTCTATTAATTATTGGTTATCTGCTGCTTGTATATTAGTTTTTGTTTTACTATCAGTTGAATTATTTTTAGTTAATAAACAAAAAACTGATCAACAAATAGTTAATGCTAAAGTAGAAAAAGAAGTTTATCAGAAAATTTATGATTCATTTATAGAAGATAATCAAAATACAAAATCGTCTAACATTACGCTAGACGACTCTGATTATACTATCTATAATTATTAAATAATTTCTGCACTCAAACCTCTGTTCAGTAATTCTGTACAACGAGGTTTTAAATCTTCATATTCACCTGTAAGTACTTCACATTTCCCTTTGTAATGAATTAGCAAAGAACATTGCTCTGCTTGTTCTAGTGTATGTTCGCAAACATCAATTAAAGATTCGATTACCCAGTCAAATGTATTTACATCATCGTTATAAACAATAATTTGATGTTTGTGAGATTCTTGTTCTAAAACATCTACAGAAGAATCTTTTTCTGTTTCCCACATTGGTTGTGTTGCGTTTCTTATCATCTTTTAATTATTTTTTGAAATGGAGTGCTATCCATTCGTTACGTTGTTTTTTAGAGATAAATTTCAATCCTTTCTCATTACAGAAAGCATAAATATCATCAAAATCTTGTTCCATTAAACCACTTAAGAATAAATCTCCATTATCTTTTAAAACATTTATATAAGAAGGTATTTGACTAATCAAAATATTCTTATTAATGTTAGCTAAAATAATGTCAAATTCTTTGCTCCCTAAAAGAGAATTATCTCCCATTTTGGCATCAAGGCTAACTCCATTTTTCTTTCCGTTTTCAATAGAATTTTCAACAGCCCATTCGTCAATATCTATACATTCAGCATAATTAGCACCACGTTTCATTCCTAAAATAGCAAGAATAGAAGTACCACAACCCATGTCTAAAATATCTTTTCCTTTGAATTCTGTTTCAAGAATATACTCCACCATTAAGTGTGTTGTAGAATGATGTCCTGTACCAAAAGACATTTTTGGTTGAATAATTATTTCATAAGGAATATTTTCTACAGATTCATGAAATTCAGCACGAATCAAACATTGATCATTCACTAAAATTGGAGTAAAACTCTCTTCCCATGTAGCATTCCAATTCTCTTGCTCTATTTCTTTACGTTCGTAAGTAAAATCTATATTTTCAATAGATTCTATTACTTCTTTAATTATAGCAATATTTTCATCTGTTTTTGGGATATAAGCATCAAATCCAGTTGTGTTTTCTACAAAACTTTCAAATGGAAGCTCTGAAATCATAGCAATCAAAATCTCATTCCAAGGATCAATTTCTGCTACTTTAAATTTATATTCAATATAATTTGTCATATTTAAAAATCGAAAGATATTAAAAAGCTTTCGCTGGCAAATTTACAAATATTTGTAAGAAAGTACTAAAGCTAGACTTCACTATATGTCTATATTTTTAAAACCTGCCATCATTTCCCTTTTTCCAGGAGGTCCAGGGAATTTTTTTACATTATACCCCAAATCTTTAAGTCCTCTTTTTATAGAACCTTTTGCTGCATAAGTAGTAAAAATAGATTTATCTTTCATTACAGTATCAACAATTGTTAACAATTCTTTTTCCCATAATTCTGGCTGAACATGAGAACCAAAAGCATCAAAATAAACTAAATCAAAATCTTTTTCATCTATTTTTTGTAAATTAAAAAAATCTTCTTCTACTTTTTTAATTTTAAAATAAGTAGAAATTGTTTTCCAACTCTCCCATTCACAATAAAATAATTGATTATAATATTCTATAAATTCCTTTTTTCTGTTTTCTAATTCAGGATAAAATTTAAAAACATCTTCAAAAAAATTAATCAATTGAAATTCTTCATCTAATACAGGATATTTTTCAATTCCAACATACTCTATTGGTTTCTGAAGTTTTTCTGCTTCTAGTAAAGTAATAAAAGCATTAAGCCCTGTTCCTAAACCTATTTCAATAATTCTAATCAAATCATTATCAGATTCAAAATATTTTAAACCATTATTTATAAAGACATGAAAGGCCTCTTGTACAGCCCCATGCTTGGAATGATACGTCTCATTTAAATCCTCTATAAAAATAGTTTTAGAGCCATCTTCTGTCTCTTGAATTATTCTTTTCATCGCCTAAAGTTATCATTTTTTATTGTGAAAAAGAACAAATAAAATGTATCTTTGATACAGCAACAAGCAAAATTTAACGCAAAATGATTATAAAAAAAGTAGCTGAATCAAAATTCAACGATTCAGTTTTCGACACGAAGGCTTTCGGAAGTGAATTTTCTGATCACATGTTAATCGCTCATTACAAAGATGGTAAATGGAGCGAGCCAGAAATTAAACCTTATGGACCTATTTCTTTAACTCCTGCAGCAATGTCTTTCCACTACGGACAAACTATTTTTGAAGGAATGAAAGCTTATAAAAATGAAAATGATGAAGTTTTTATTTTCCGTCCAGAAAAAAACTTTGAGCGTTTTAATTTATCAGCTTCTCGCCTTAATATGCCAGAAGTTCCTAAAGAAATTTTTATTGATGGTTTAAAAACTATCGTTGATATCGATCGCCAATGGGTTCCTAAAGACTATGGTACATCTCTTTACATTCGTCCAGTAATGTTCGCTACAGAAGAAACTGTTTCTGCTAGAGCTGCTAACGAATATATTTTTGCTATTTTATTAGCTTATGCACCTAGTTATTATGAAAAACCATTATCTGTAAAAATTGCAGATTTTTATAGTCGTGCTGCACAAGGTGGTGTTGGTTTCGCTAAATGTGGTGGAAACTATGCTGCATCTTTCTTTCCTGCTGCAGAAGTACAAAAAGAAGGATATGACCAAATTATTTGGACAGATTCTATCAGTCACAAATACATCGAAGAAGCTGGTACAATGAACGTAATGGTTCGTATCGGAAATAAATTATTAACAGCTCCTACTTCTGAAAGAATTTTAAATGGAGTTACACGTGATTCTGTTTTAACTTTAGCAAAAGACGCTGGATACGATGTAGAAATTCGTCCTATCGAAGTACAAGAATTATACGATGCTTACAAATCTGGAGAATTAAAAGAAGTTTTCGGATGTGGAACAGCAGTTGTTATTACACAATATAACGCAATTGGTTTTGGTGACGAAAGAGCTCAATTAGCAAACTTACCAGAAGAAGAATCTTTTGCTTTATCATTAAAAAAGAAATTAAAAGATATCCAATACGGTTTGGTTGAAGATCCTTACCAATGGAGAGTAAAAATTGAAAAATAATTTTTATTCAACTAAAATTATAAATAACATTGTTTGCACTTCTATTATGAGTTTTTATTTATAATAAAATGTCATTCTGAGCTTGTCGAAAAACTTTAATTATTTTAATAGAATTTCATTCGACTTGCACATCAAAGCATAAAACAATAAAATATAATTAATTATTCAAAAAGAGATTTCGTATAGAAATCTCTTTTTTCTTTTAAAAGCAATTCATAATTACCTTATTCTTTATAAATAACACTTTTTTTTGGGGCAATACCTTCGGCCCGTGCTTTTTTGCTCTATCTTTTTTGATTGGTCATTGTATTTCGACTTGGTCATTGAGGTTCTCGAAATGCAATGCCAAGTCGAATAGCCCAATCAAAAAAGGATGCCGCTTCAATCACTATTGCAATCACTATTTTAATCAATAAAAAAAGCTGCCCAAAAAGGACAGCTTTTATAAATATTTTTCAGAATAATCTTATCCTTCAAAAACAACACCTTCGTAACAAGCGTTATAGATAGCTTTTAAATCTTCTAAAACTGGAACTCTTGGGTTGAAACCTGTACAAGGATCAACTAATGCATTATTTGAAATGTAATCTAAGTTTTTCTCCCAATCTTCTTTAGAAATTCCAAATTCTTTGATTGAAGAAATATTATTTACATCAGAACGTAATTTTTCGATTGCTTGTGCTAAATCTTCAGCTGTTTCTTTTCCAATAACTTTTGCTAAATCTGGGAAACGAGTTGAAACTTTTGCATTGTAACGGATTACGTTTGGTAAAAAGATTGCATTTGCAGCACCATGAGGAATACCATATAATGCACCTACTTGGTGAGATAATGAATGTACAATTCCTAACCATGCATTGTTAAATGCTAATCCAGCCATAAAAGATGCATCATGCATATTTTGACGAGCTTTAATGTTTGTTGGATTATTTACAGCTTCTTGTAAGTTATCAAAAACAATTTCTAAACCTCCTTTAGCTAAAACATCAGCATAGTTATCTTCAATATTAGAAACATAAGCTTCAACACAGTGTGTTAATGCATCTAATCCTGTGTTAGAAGTAATGTGCGCTGGCATAGAAGCACAAATTTCTCCATCAACAATTGCGATATCTGGTGTTAACTCATAAGAAACGATAGGGTATTTTACTCCTTTTTCTCTATCTGTAATAACAGCTAAACCTGTAGTTTCTGTACCTGTACCACTTGTAGAAGGAATAGCAATAAATTTAGCTTTATTTCTTAATGTAGGAACTGTAAATGGTTTTGTCATTGCATCAAAACTAGCGTCTGGATGCTCATAAAAAACCCACATCATTTTCGCTGCATCAATTGCAGAACAACCACCTAAACCGACAATCCAATCTGGTTGAAATTCTTTCATTACTTCAGCTCCTTTGAAACTTGTTGCAGAAGATGGATCTTCTTCTACTCCATCAAAAATTTTAGTTTCTAAACCAGCTTCTTCTAAAAAAGCAATTGCACGATCCAAAGCTCCACTCTTTTTCATAGAACTTCCTCCTGTAACGATAATAGCTTTTTTACCTTTTATATTTTTTAATTCTTCTAATGATCCTGCTCCGTGAAATACTTCACCAGCAACAAATAATTTGCTCATATTGTTCTTATTTATTTTTATAATGCAAAATTAGTTGCGAACGATAGAGCATATGTTATACAAACAAGACTATGTATTATACTTTTGTGCCAATTCTTGTTGTAATTGTGTTGGAGTAAGGTTTAATTTAGCTTTTACAAATTTATTTAAAGCCGCTGGAGAATTGAAACCTAAGTCAAAAGCTATTTCTTTATGAGAAATATCTGCAAACATTAATTGACGTTTAATTTCTGTTAAAATACGATTATGAATTGCATTAATTGCCGTTTCTCCACAACTTTTCTTTGTTATTGAATTCAATTTTTTTGTCGTTATAAAAAGTTTATCCGCATAATATTGCACTGTTCTCTCTTCTTTATAACTTTCATTCAACATTTTTTTAAATTGAATATATAATGGCTGATCGTTCGTATGTTGTCCTAAAACAGGATGCTGACCATGAATAGATTCTATGAGAGATAACAACAAAATTTTAATATAAAAACGAGCCTGCTCTTTCTTAATTTGACTTGGATTCTCGTATATCTCTTTAACTAAAGATACAATGTGTATTTTTTCTTGGTAATCTTTAATAGGAAGAACTGTACAATTTAATTGATTTGATAAGTTAACATTGTATGCACTTAGTTCATTTTTCAAAATATCAGAACAGAACATTACTTCTTCAAATAATATTATTTTTCCCGTAACATCATCAGAATAATGAGTAATAGAATGTACTTGTTCAGGAAAAATAACAGAAACTTTTCCTTTTTTTAAAATATGTAATTTATCTTCTATCAATAATTCTAAATTACCTGATTCTGGAATTAAAACACAAAAATGATCTTTTTGATGAGGTTTTGAATAATCATTTATCTTATCTGTAGACAATTCAACTACTCGAAAAGATAAATTATAATCTTCATCTTTATGAATCATTTGTTTTAATTTCATTTGTTCCATCATTCCTGCTACCATATTACAAAAGTAAAGCTTTTATAGTTTTTACCTCATCACAAAAAAAGTTAAAAATATTAATCATAAAAAAAAGGTAGAAAATTTTTTCTACCCTCTCATTTTTTATTTTATTTTTTATCTAGTAATGATAGATACTTTTCATAACCTTTAGCTTTCATTTCATCTTTTGGAATAAACTTCAATGAAGCACTATTAATACAATATCTTAATCCACCTTTATCTTGTGGTCCATCATCAAAAACATGACCTAAATGTGCATCTCCTGTTTTACTTCTTACTTCAGTTCTTTTCATTCCATAGGTATTATCCGTTTTTTCTTCGATAAGATTTTCACTTATTGGTTTCGAAAAACTTGGCCAACCACAACCAGATTCAAATTTGTCCGTTGAAATAAAAAGAGGTTCACCTGTTGTAATATCAACATAAATACCTTCTCTAAACTCAGCATTATACTCATTTGCGTATGGTCTTTCAGTTGCATTATTTTGTGTAACTTCATATTGTAATGGAGTTAATTCCTTTTTAAGTTCTGCATCGTCTTTTTTTACATATTCTACCTTTCCTTTTGGAGCAGGATTAGCATTACGAGCAATCTCAAACATATTTGGTGTAATATGGCAATATCCACCAGGATTTTTTACTAAATAATCTTGATGATAACTTTCAGCATCATAAAAATTGCGTAAAGGTTCATGTTCAATAACAATTTTATGATTGTATTGTTTTTCTAATCCTTTTATTTTTTCGTCTATAATCTTACTGTCATCAGGATTTGTATAATAAACTCCTGTTCTGTATTGTGTTCCTACATCATTCCCTTGTTTATTAAGACTTGTAGGATCTATCGTTTTAAAATATAAATCTATTAATAATCCCAAATCAACAACTTTAGGATCATATGTTACTTTTACAGTTTCTGCAAAACCAGTTTCACCAGTTGTGACTTGCTCATACGATGGATTTTCAATTTTTCCATTCGCATAACCAACTGTTGTGTTAGTAACTCCACGAACTTGTTGAAAAAAATGTTCTGTTCCCCAAAAACATCCACCTGCAAAATATATTTCTCTTTCTGAATTACTCATAATATGTTCACTTTTTTTATCGACTTGATTTTCTTTTTTCTCTTTACAACTAAAACTAGCAAGTATAATCCCCACTATAATTAGTGTACTTATGATAAATATTTTTTTCATGTTTTTATACTTTTTTATTAAACTCAAAAACGATTATTATTTGTTTTATATCAATGAAATAACATCAAAAAACAACTAATAATCGACTAAAGTTTTATTTACTACTAATTTACAATTTTTACTTAGTACTAAAAACACAAAAAGATGTTAATTTCTATTTAAGCTAAAATCAGTTCTCATATAAAAAATTAAATACAAACTATATATAGCATAACACATCAACAATTTAAAGTATCTTTAACTGTATTTTAAAATAAACAATTATTAAAGAGATGAAAAGTTTGAACAACCAAAATTGTATAAAAATTCTATTAGGTTTGGCAATATTTTTCACACTAACATCTTGTACAACAAGAAGTATTAAAGAGCCTCGTCCTGAAAACTGGGCAAATAAAATTAATAACAAATATTTCAACAATCTGCATATTGTTAGTGATAGTATTTATAGAAGTGAAAAACCAAATATTTCTGGATTCAAATATTTTGAAGAAAATAAAATGGCTTCAGTTTTGGATTTAAGAAGAAAACATAAAGATTCAATCACAGCAATAAAAGCTAATTATACAGGGAAATTATATTTTATTCCTACAAAAACAGCTAATCTTTCAGATAAAGAAATTATTGAAGCTTTGAAAGTGTTACAAAATTCTCCTAAACCTATCGTTATTCATTGTGCTCATGGAAGTGATCGTACAGGAACAGTTATAGCAATGTACCGAATTGTATTTCAAAACTGGACTAAAAAGCAAGCTATCGAAGAAATGAAAAAAGGAGGTTACAACTATCATTGGTTTTATCCAGAACTCATTCGATACATAGAAAAGAGTAATATAGAAGAAATCAAAAAACAACTAAATATTTAATAATATTTTCTGTCTTAGATTTCGATACAATTTTCTGCGAAAACCACTCAATCTGACAGAAACGAAACTTTTAAACTATCATTCTTTTATTGAAGAATTGTCATTCTGAGTCTGTCGAAGTATTTTGATTATTGAAATGAAGTTTCTAAAGAATATGTTTCGTCGAGCTCAACATGACATAACACAAAATAAATTATTATACATGAGTCTTTTATTAGATAATTGTCATTCTGAGCCTGTAGAAGAATCTTTGAGTTTTCTAGTGTTCAAGTTCTTCAGTGTTTATGTTATTAAGTTTTTAAGTTAGGCATATCACTTATAACTTAAGACTAATAACTCACAACTCATTACTTACAACTTACGAGATGTCATTGAGTCTTTCGAAGAATTTTAATTATTGAAATGAAATTTCTAAAGAATATGTTTCGACGAGCTCAACATGACATAATAGAATATAAATCTCAGTAAAAAAATAGAAAATAAATCCGTCATTTTAGTGAAATTCGATAAGAGTTTTATATACTAGATAACAAAGTATTTATATTTTAGTATCAATTAATATAGTTTTTTAAAAATATATGATTTTGAAGTTAAAATGGCAGATAGTAATTAGATTATTTTTATCATTAATAATAAGTTTTCTTTTGTTTTTGATTTTTTCAAAGCAAGATGGTTTATTTGCTTTTATAATTGTATTAATTTTAATTCAGTTTATAGATTTATTGTACTTAATTTTCAATAAAAGGAATATTTTATTTTTAATTATATTGTTATGGTATTTTACACTAACATTTTGTTATTATAAAATGATAGAAATGGGTTTTAGATTGTTTTAAATATCTTATTCTAATGTTTTAGAAAATAAAAAGATATTATTCCTTATTTTTAAGTTCTGTAATTGCGTTAGGGATTGTAGTGAAAATCCTTTTTCCTTAGAAAAAGATTGCAGCGAAAAGCCCGCCTGAAGGGAACGCCCAAAATTGTATTTTCCTAATAAAAATAATAATTGACTTTTATGCAGGATATTTTTAAAATTTTTAAAATAGATATTCACGAATCCAATAAAATTGCCGAACAATTGAATGAACCTCATCAACATGACTTTGAAGAATTATTGATAGGGAATAAAGGAGAATTAGAGCATTTTATTGATTTTAAATCTCAGAAACTGCAAGCACCATTTATTAGTTTCGTTACACAGGGAAAAACACATCGTATAAAACCTTTGCCTAAGGATAATGAATGTGATATTTGGGCAATACGATTTAGAAGTGAGTTTATTGCGGAGACAACGTTTCGTTTGTATTCTTCTTTTCATGAGAATGCAAGTTTTACGATGCCAAATTCTTTGTGTTTTGATCGATTGAATGTGATTTGTGAAATGATGCAAGATGAATATTTACAGGCTGTTCCGGATTTTTCGGTAATTAGTGATTTATTGAATACATTGTTTACCATGATACAGTCTGAACGTAATAAACAAAATTTGAATAATGATGAAACGAATAAAATAAATGGGAATACGTTTCGTAGTTTTTTGAAGTTATTGGAGATTCATTATAAAGAGGCAAGAGATGTGAATTTTTATGCAGAAAAACTGTTCATGACTTCGAGAAATTTGAATAATATTTGTCAGAAAATACTACATCAAAGTGTTTCTGAAATTATAGAAACAAGAAAATTGACTGAGGCAAAAAACTTGTTGGTAACAACTGATTTAACAATTGCTGAAATTGGTTTTGAACTTGGTTATAATGAAAAAACTTATTTTACACATTCTTTTAAAAGAAAGTCTGGTATAACTCCATCCGAATTTAGAAAAGAGATGGAGCAAGTCATTCAGTCAAAATAAATATACTTCCTAAAAACACAACAGTTTTTCCAAATAGCTTTACCAGCTAAATATACTTTTTATAGAAATTTGTAGTACAGAATAACAAAATGAATAGAAAGGATTTTTTAAAAACTATGGCTTTATTACCTTTAGGTGCAGCTGCTTCTAAGCTAAGTGCGCTACACCAAGTTACGGACAATTTTGGTGCTACAGAAAGAATGCCTGTTCTGTTTTTGGGACATGGTAATCCAATGAATGCTCTTGATGATAATATTTTTACGAAAGGTTTTCAGGAAATTGCAAAAACACTTCCAAAACCTAGAGCTATACTTTGTATATCTGCCCATTGGGAGACAAAAGGAACATTTGTAACAGGAATGCAACATCCAGAAACGATACATGATTTTGGTGGTTTTCCACAAGCATTATTCGATGTGCAATATCCAGCACCTGGAAGCCCTGAATTAGCAAAAGAAACAAATAAAATAATTCAATCGACAGAAGTCGGAATTACAGATTCCTGGGGATTAGATCATGGTTGTTGGACAGTTGTGAAATTTTTATATCCAAATGCTGATATTCCTATTGTAGAAATGAGTATAGATTATACAAAAGGACCAGAATATCATTATGCATTGGGGAAAGAATTAGCTGCGTTACGTAGAAAAGGAGTTTTAATTATAGGAAGTGGAAACACAATTCATAATTTAAGAAAAGCTGCTTGGAATAAAATGGATCAAAGTTATGCTTATGATTGGGCACAAGTAGCGAATGATAAAATGAAAAATTTTATTGTTGATGGAAATCATAAGGATTTGATTGCTTATGACAAACAAGGAATAGAATTCCAAATGTCTATACCAACACCAGAACATTATATGCCGCTAATGTATACATTGGGATTACAGGAAAAAGATGAGGCTGCAACAATATTTAATGATGGAATTGTTGCTGGTTCGTTGAATATGCTTTCTGTAAAAATAGATAAGGCGTGAGAGGAAAATTAATTTGTTTATCAATCCTGGGATTGATGATTGTTTTCTCGGCATTTGTAATAAAGAAGAATAAAAAAGAAAAAATGGAAAATATAATAAAAACAGATTTAGAATATTTGGTAAGACAACCAAAAGTAAAAACAGCCAAAACACCATTAATCATATTATTACATGGTGTAGGAAGTAACGAAAGAAATATGTTTTCGTTAGCAGATTCTTTACCAGATAATTTTTTAGTAGTTTCTGCTAGAGGACCATTGACGTTAGGGCAGGGGAGTTATGCTTGGTTTCAAGTTCAGTTTACTGAAAATGGACCTTCTATAAACGAAGAGCAAGCTGAGAATGCTAGAAAAACAATAATTAAATTTATTGATGATCTAAAAAAAGTGGAAGATTTTGATGCAGATGAAGTTTATTTGGTAGGTTTTAGCCAAGGAGGAATCATGAGTTATAGTGTTGCTTTGACTGAACCTGAGAAAGTAAAAGGAGCAGCAATTCTTAGTGGTCGTTTATTGCCAGAAGTAAAACCTTTGGTTGTTTCTAATGATCGTTTGCGTAAAGTTAATTTCTTTATTTCTCATGGAACGCAAGATCCTGTGCTTAAATTTGATTTTGCTTTGGATGCAGTGGATTATCTAAAATCGAAAGACTTGAAACCAGTTTTTCATCAATACACAGAAGTGCATACAATAAATAACCAAATGCTATCGGATTTGAATCAATGGTTAAAGGAAGTTAATTAATTATCTTTTGTTTGTTCATAAAAAAAAGAGTTCTGTTTTAATAGAACTCTTTTTTATTTTATAATAAAGTTGTTTAATTATGTTTTTATTCTATTTGGGCAATTGCTTCTCACCGTGCTTTCCGCTATATCTTTTTTGATTGGTCATTGTATTTCGACTTGGTCATTGAGGTTCTCGAAATGCAATACCAAGTCAAATAGCCAAATCAAAAAAGGATGCCGCTTCAATCACTATTGCAAATTCATGACTAAAAACAAATGATATAATTCAAAGAAAATACTTTAAACAATTTCAATAATATATTTTTATAAAATATGCTTTTCTGCATGATAAGAAGAACGAACCAAAGGTCCAGATTCTACATGTCTAAATCCTAAACCACGAGCAAAATCTTCATATAATTTAAATTGTTCTGGAGTTATGAATTCTTTCAGCGGTAAATGTTTTTTTGTTGGTTGTAAATATTGACCAATTGTAATAACATCTACATTTGCGTTTGCAACATCTTGTATAGTTTCAAGAACTTCATCCTGTGTTTCACCAAGACCAAGCATAATTCCTGTTTTTGTACGTCTTTGTCCTGCCTCTTTTGCATAGCGTAAAACTTCTAAAGAACGGTCATATTTAGCTTGTATACGAACTTCTCTCGTTAAACGACGAACAGTTTCCATATTATGAGATAAAACTTCAGGAGCAGCTTCTACTAATCTGTCGATATGTTTTTCCATTCCTTGGAAATCAGGAATCAAAGTTTCCATTGTAGTTCCAGGACTTATTCTACGAACAGCTTGTATTGTTTCTGCCCAAATAATAGATCCCATATCTTTTAAATCATCACGATCTACAGAAGTAAGAACCGCATGTTTTATTTTCATTAATTTAATAGAGCGAGCAACTTTTTCTGGTTCAGCCCAATCAACTTGTTCTGGACGACCAGTTTTTACCCCACAAAAACCACAAGAACGAGTACAAACATTACCAAGAATCATAAATGTAGCAGTACCTTCTCCCCAACATTCACCCATGTTTGGACAGCTACCACTTTGGCAAATTGTGTTTAGTTTATATTTATCTACTAAACCTCTTAATTCTTTATGTTTTTTTCCAGTAGGCAACTTTACTCGTAACCATTCAGGTTTTTTTACTCTTCCATCAGGTAATAGTTCAACACTCATATACTAGTTTTTCTACATGCTAAATTACGATTTATTTTCATAGCAGTAAATCATTTTATTTATTTTCTTAAATGAATCTTTTTTAATTATTTGGTATGCATATTGATATGTAATATATGAAGTCTAAAAAAATATGAATATGAAAATGAAATATTTTATTTTACCATTAGCAGCATTTGTATTAACAATTTCTAGTTGCGAAAGTAAAAAAGAAGAAGCTGTTTCTCAATCAGCATCAACAGATACTATTGTAAAATCAGATTCAATTCCATCAGGAGATACTTCTAAAGTTTCTGTAGATTGGGAAGGTACTTATGAAGGGGTTTTACCTTGTGCAGATTGTGAAGGAATAAAAACTACAATACTTTTAAATGAAGATGAAACTTACAAATTCTCATCAGAGTATTTAGGGAAAAATCATAAATCTGATGAATCTGGTAAATTCACTTGGTCTGCAGATGGTAATGATATTACAATAAAATTTAAGGACGGAGAAAGTACTAGTTATGTTGTTGGAGAAAACCAGTTAGTACAATTAGATCAAGAAGGTAAGCAAATTACTGGAGCATTAGCTGATAAATATGTATTAAAGAAAAAATAATCATATTATTTTTCATCATATATCGTTTTAATAATAGGAACGGTTATCTTTCTTGGATAACCGTTTTTTTATTGGTTAATAAAAAAATCCGAAGAAATTTTATTTCTTCGGATTTAGATTTTCAAACTTAATTAAGTTTAAATTATGTTGTTTTAAAGGTAAGTAATAGAATATTATCTTTATATAGATGTAATTCTTTTCCTCCAACTTCGTAACGATTTACATTTTTAAGCATTGATAAAAATGCTTGCTCTTCTTTAAGATTAGGACAAGCCATTTTTGTTTCAGATATATTAGTGAAACTAATTACTCCATTTGATTTTGATAGGGTAGCATTAAAATTGTTGCATCCAGAAAATCCAGAAACTGTAGAATTTGTTTCATTAATAACCAAAGAAACTTCTTTGTTGTATAAACCTTTTACAACTTCGCTATCAGTAACTAAACACCAATTTTGATTAGAAATAGATACATCAGTTCTGGGTTTTATTTTTGCTGTATTTGTACTTGTTGAACAAGAAACAGCTACAAATGCTGCAAAAAATATTGAACAAAAAATGGTTGTTATCTTCATAATAAAAAGAGTTTTATCTTAATTCAGCATTAAATTTATCTTGATATAATTTAATCAATTTTTGCATTAAAGCATCAATATCTTGATCACTTAATGTTTTATTTTCATCTTGAATCATAAAACTTAATGCGTATGATTTTTTACCATTTGGTAATTTATCACCTTCGTAAACATCAAATAAATTAACAGATTTTAGAAGTGATGATTTTACTTCTTTAGTTGCTTTAAATAAATCCTCGTATTTTACATTAGAATCTATTAATAAAGCTAAATCACGACGAGAACCTGGGAATTTTGGAATGTCTTTGTATTTTAAATTGTTTTTATTCGCTAAAGAAACTAAATTTTCCCAATTTAGTTGAGCAAAGAAAGTATCTTGACTAACACCTAATTTCTTAGCAATTTTTTTATCAACAATTCCTAATTTACCTAAAGATTTGTTCCCTGAAATAAATTCGATTCCATCAAGGAAATTTTTATCATTAGCAGGTAATTCTTCAGTTACTTTAATATTTAATCGAACGAAAATTTGTTGAACCAAACCTTTTAAATCACTAAAAGTTGATTTTCTAACATTTCCTGTCCAAGATTCACTATTAAAATTACCAGAAAGTATAATTCCTAAACATTTATCTTCTTCGTATTTACCATCTATTTTACCATAAACTTTACCAAATTCGAATAATTTTACATCCGTATTTCTACGATTAACATTAAATGCTACGTTTTCTAATAATCCATTTAATAATGTACGACGCATTACAGCTAAATCAGCAGAAAGAGGATTTAACATAGCAACACTTTCTCCTTCTGGATAAGCGAAAATAGTTTCGTATTCTCTTTTCGTTAAAGAATTATTCATTGCTTCATTAAATCCAAATGCAGTAAGTTGTCTTGCAATAAAATCTTCAATTTTATCTGGACTAACTTTTTGATTAGGAATATATGAAAATGAGAATTTAGTAGGAATTTCGATATTGTCATATCCATAAATTCTCAAAATATCTTCGATTAAATCAACATCACGTTGAACATCTACACGATATGCAGGAACTTCTAAATCTAAAACACCGTTATTTTCAGCTAATATTTTAATTTCTAAATTCTCTAAAATAGCTTTTATTTTGTCTTCAGCAATTTCAACACCAAGTAACTCTACAACTTTACCTAAACGTAATTTAACATTAAAGTTAGCAATAGGATTAGGATAAATATCATCAATGTTTGAAGCAATTTCAGCACCAGCAATTTCTGTAAGTAATAATACAGCTTTCTTTAATGCATCAATTGTTGTATTAGGATCTATACCGCGTTCAAATCTAAAAGATGCATCTGTATTTAATGCATGAGCTTTTGCACCTTTACGAATAGTTACAGGTTCAAAATAAGCTGACTCTAAGAATAAATTTGTTGTAGATTCTGTAACACCAGAATTTTCTCCACCAAAAACACCAGCAATGCAAAGAGGTTTATTTTCATCACAAATCATTAATTCATGACCTTTTAATTCTCTTTCAACACCATCTAATGTTGTGAATTTAGTTCCTTCAGCTAGTTTTTGAACAATAATTTTATTTCCTTCAATTTTATCTGCATCAAAAGCATGTAATGGTTGCCCTAAATCATGTAAAATGTAATTTGTAATATCAACCACATTGTTAATAGGAGATAAACCAATTACTTTAAGACGGTTTTTTAACCATTCTGGAGATTCTGCAACTTTTATATTCTTAAGATAAATACCTGCATATCTTGGAGCAGCTTCAGTATCTTTTACTTCTATAGAAATTGGATTTTTACCAAAGTCTGTAGTTGGGTAATCAGATACATTGTATGGTTTAAATGTCGCATTAATATCTCTTGTTTTTAGTGCTGCGTAAAGGTCGCGAGCAACACCAAAATGAGACATTGCATCAGCTCTATTAGGCGTTAAACCAATTTCAATTTCTTTATCAGCTTCTTCAGAAGTAAAGATTTGCGAAGTTGGAGTACCTGGTTTTAAATCTTCTGGTAAAACTAATATTCCAGAATTATCTGTACCAATACCCAATTCAACCTCAGAACAAATCATTCCAAAAGATTCTTCACCTCTTATTTTTGCTTTTTTTATTTTAAAGTCTCCATCAGGAGTAGGGAAAACAGTACCAACAGTAGCAACAGGAACATTTTGTCCTTCTGCAACATTAGGTGCACCACAAACAATTTGTGTTTCTTTTCCGTCACCTAAATCTATTTTAGTTACTTTTAATTTATCTGCATTTGGATGAGGAATTGTAGATAAAACTTTACCAACTAAAACAGTATCTAAATATTTTTTAGCTCCACCTATTTCTTCAACACCTTCTACTTCTAAACCTGTACTTGTAAGAGTAGATGATATTTCGTCAATAGAAATATCTGTGTCAATATAAGTTTTTAGCCAATTGTATGAAATTTTCATTGTCTTATAAAAAGAATTATATATTTTATCTGTTATGCATTAAGCATAACAGGCATTACTAACATTAAGATTTCTTCTCCATCTTCTAAACCATCAACAGGTTTTATAATTCCTGCACGATTAGGCTCAGACATTTCTAGTGTTATTTCGTCTGATTGTAAGTTATTCAACATTTCAATTAAAAAACGAGAGTTAAAACCAATTTGTAAATCTGTCCCATTATAATCACAAGATAATCTTTCTTCTGCTTTGTTAGAAAAATCAATATCTTCTGCTGAAATAGTCAACGAATTACCAACTAATTTTAATCGAGCTTGATTTGTTGTTTTGTTAGAGAAAATAGCTACACGTTTTAAAGAAGTTAAAAATAAACTTCTATTGATTGTTAAAACATTTGGATTTTCTTTTGGAATAACTGCTTCATAATTTGGGTATTTACCATCAATTAATCGACAAGTTAAAACGATGTTTTGAAAAGAAAAACGAGTATTTGTCGTGTTATATTCTATTGTTACATCATCATTATTTCCTCCTAAAATATTTTTTAATAAGTTAAGTGGTTTTTTAGGCATAATATATTCTGCTGTGTCTAAGTTTTCTAAACCACTTCTTGTATACTTCACTAAACGGTGAGCATCAGTAGCTACAAATCTAAAAACATCAGCATTTGCTTGGAAAAATACTCCAGTCATTATTGGACGTAATTCATCATTTCCAGTCGCAAAAATTGTTTTTATAATTGCTTCCGAAAGTACATTAGCTCCTATTGTTGTAGAACTAGCATCTTCGATATCTGGTGTTTGAGGATATTCATTTGCATCTTCAAATGCTAATTGATAATTTCCTTGCTCAGAAACAATCTCTAACGTATTACTTTCTTTTTGAATAAAAGTTAAAGGTTGTGCAGGGAAAGTTTTTAAGGTATCTGTTAATATTTTTGATGGAATAGCTATTTTTCCATTATCATTAGATTCTACTTCTAAAGTTGTAGAAATCGTAGTTTCTAAATCAGAACCTGTAATTCTTAATTGGTTACCATCCAATTCGAATAAAAAATTATCAAGTATTGGTAAGGTATTGTTAGAATTAATAACTCCACCTATTAAGTTAACATTTTTTAATAACGTGTTGCTCGATACAATAAATTTCATATGAAGAATATTTCCTTAAGTATATCTAACAAATGTATGAAAATCTTAAAGAAAAATAATGAAACCTATACATTAATTATTATAGGATGATTTTTGTGTTTGATTATCAATGTTTAATGTGTTTGTGGTATGATTGTTTAATTATCTTAATTTTTGTTTGAAAAATTCTTTTTTCAGACTTAGATTTGTATACTATTTGTTGTTTTAACACATTATTAAATTTATTTTTAAAAATAAAGTATTAATTTAATAAACTAAAACAATTTATGAAGATAAAATTAAACTTAGAACAAAAGAACGGAGTATTTGAATTGGTTGATGAAACCGATAATACTGTAGGTGAACTTACTTTTATGTTAAAAGATAAGCAAATGCTTATTAATCATACAGGAGTTAATCCTGAATTAAGAGGACAAGGGTGGGCAGAAAAATTAGTCCTAGAAGCTGTAGATTATGCCCGAAAAAATCAATTGAAAATAATACCGTTTTGTAGTTATGTTAGTGTTTATGTAGGTAAACATCCAGAAGTACAAGATGTAATTTAAATATTATGAATTTAGAAAAAATTTTTGAACACAACGAAGATTGGATTAACAAACGTTTAGATCAAGATAAACAATATTTTGATAAATTATCATCAGGTCAAAATCCAGAAGTTTTATACATCGGATGTTCTGATAGCCGTGTTACTGCAGAAGAATTATTAGGTGCTGAACCTGGAGAAGTTTTTGTTCATCGTAACATCGCAAATATGGTGATTGGTTTAGACCTTAATACAACTTCTGTTTTAGATTATGCTGTAGAGCATTTAAAAGTAAAACATATTATTGTTTGTGGTCACTATAACTGTGGAGGTATAAAATCTGCAATGATTCCTAAAGATTTAGGTATTATGAATCCTTGGTTAAGAAACATTAGAGATGTATACCGTTTACATTCAGAAGAATTAAACGCAATAGAGAACGAAGGAATGCGTTACAATAGATTAGTTGAATTAAATGTTCAAGAACAATGTGTAAATGCAGTAAAAAATCCTTTTGTTCAAAAAGCAATGCAAAATGGATTACAAGTTCATGGTTGGGTTTTTGATTTATTCTCAGGTAAACTAATTGACTTAGAATTGGATTTCGATAAGATTTTAAAAAATATTAAAGAAATTTATGATATAGATTAATTACTTTAATGTATTATTGATAATGGTATGATGTTTGTGTATTGATGAATAACCAAACTAAATCAATAAATAAGCTAATTGCTTGTGAGAGCGTCATAAAACAATGTTTTATGACGCTTTTTTTATAAAAAAAACTTTCTTTTAAGTTTTATTGATTTTGGTTTGATTTTTGATACCGAAAAAAATATATAATGTTATTGAATATTAAATTTATAAAATACATCGATAACATTTTAATCTTTAAAGGATTATAAAAATAAATTAAATTTATTATGTTTGGCATAGTAATTGTTTAACCATATATAACCGAACTAAATCAATGAGTACAAATCGTTGGATAAAAAAAATAAGTATCGCTTTAATATCAATTATAGCGATACTTTTTGTTTTTAGTTACTACATAAGTTATTTTCTCAATAAAAAATTGCCCGACGTAATTGCAGAAAAAAATGATACACCTTATAATTTAAAATATGGTGATTTAAGTTTTTCTTTATTTGATTCATCTCTCAACTTAAAAAATGTAGATATCTCTCCTAAAGATTCAACAACAATAGTAGATTCTATTCAAGCAACTG
The DNA here is from genome assembly GCA_002430925.1 of Flavobacteriales bacterium UBA5933. GTDB lineage: Bacteria > Bacteroidota > Bacteroidia > Flavobacteriales > Weeksellaceae > Empedobacter. The sequence continues at coordinate 247 of DJDD01000064.1, read as the reverse complement.
GTCGTATAAAAGAAATTAATATAGTTGGAATTAATTTTATAAAACTTGTTACAGAAAAGGAAGTTTCTGCTTATTCTATTCATATAGATTCTCCTGTTGTAAACTATTACTTAAAAGAGAATAAACAAAAAAAGGATACAGTAAAAACAAAAGTTGGCGATAGTTTTAACGTTTCGAGAATAAAAATTAAAAACGGAATGTTTAATTTATTATCCAGTTCTGGAGATAAAAAGTTAGTAAACGTTTC
>DJDD01000054.1 GCA_002430925.1 Flavobacteriales bacterium UBA5933 | reverse complement strand
ATAATTATTATTTGATTTTCTATAGTAAATTCCATTATTTCCATAAAAATTATAATTATTATGAGAATATTTATTATAATTTCTTACATTAAAATTAGTAACTGGACGATTACTTCTACTAACATTATTAGAAGTAATGTAAATAGGGTTTCTAGAATTTCTATTATTTACAGGTTCTCTTCTATTATTAAAGTTATCATTTCTTCCTTGTGGAGAATTACCCATTCTTTGACCTTCCATTCTATTAGATCTTTCTGTTCCGAAATCTCTATTAAATTTATCATTATTTGCTCTACCTAATCTATCATCATTTTTAGCAAATTCATTTCTTTCACTTCTTGCACGAGTTTCTCTATTATCTCTCCCTCGCACACCTCTATCTTGAGCAAAACTATTCGTAACAAATAAAGTTACAAAAGTAAATCCCAAAAGTGCAATTCGTATCTTCTTCATATTATAAACTCTTTAATAGTTATATAATTTTGCTAACACTATTTCTATGCCAAAAATTCTAAGCAATAGTTAATAATTTAAAAATACTTATTAAGTGTTTTAAAAACATAATAATATAAAAAAATATTTTAATTTTTTAAATTTTCTTTTTATTTATTTTAAGTTTATCTTTAATATATTAACTACTAATAAATAAATTAATGAAAAAAATATTTTTTCTAAGTGCTTTAACTTTCTCTAGTTTAAGTTTTGCACAATCTGTACCTAGTACATCTTCAGAAACTGTTGAAGATTTAGTTCCGTCCCCTGAAGAGCAAAGTTCTCTTTTATGCAATAGTAAGGCTATTGATCGTCAAATAAAACAAATTGGTAATGCTATTTCAGTTAAATGTACAGGAGCTAGTGGATTATATTTTCTTTACGCAGTACCGATTGGTGGTGGTGGAAATAATATTCCTGGGACTGATACTGGTCTTACAAATCCTGGTGATAGATAAAAAAATCGCTTCATTGAAAAATGAAGCGATTATATTTTTAAAAAAGAATTAAATTCTTATTTATTTCCTTTGTTGTAGTCAGCTAAAAACTGAGCTAAACCAGAGTCTGTTAAAGGGTGTTTTAATAATCCTAAAATTGAAGATAATGGTCCTGTCATAACATCAGCACCAATTTTTGCACAGTTTACAATATGCATTGTGTTACGTACTGAAGCTGCAAGAATTTGAGTTTCATACAAATAGTTATCGTAAACTAAACGAATTTCCTCGATCAAGTTTAATCCATCTGTAGAGATATCATCTAAACGTCCAATAAATGGAGAAACATAAGTAGCTCCTGCTTTTGCAGCTAAAATAGCTTGTCCAACAGAAAATACTAAAGTTACATTTGTTCTGATTCCTTTATTAGAAAAATATTTACATGCTTTTACTCCTTCTTTTGTCATAGGTATTTTTACAACAATTTGTGGATTTAAAGCAGCTAATGCTTCTCCTTCTTTTACCATTCCTTCGAAATCAGTAGAAATAACTTCTGCAGAAACATCACCATCTACTAATTCGCAAATAGCTTTGTAATGGTTGATGATATTTTCTTCTCCAGTAATACCTTCTTTTGCCATTAAAGATGGGTTTGTAGTTACTCCATCTAAAACACCTAAATCTTGTGCTTCTTTTATATCAGCTAAATTTGCTGTATCAATAAAAAATTTCATTATTCGCTTGTGTTACGTTTGCACAAAAGTAATGATTAAATCATAAATTTCACCTGAATAAATAAAAAATCATTCAGTTATTTTATCATTTCTAATCCACATGAAAATGACTTGGAAAAGCTTTCTTTGGATTTTGTTTTAAGACATTCAATTTGAATTGACTTTCTAAAAAACCATAACCATAATTAAAAAACTGAATTAATGTGGTTTGGATTGAAAGTAATCCTACAACTGCTGATTTGAATCTAATCGTAGAAAAAATAAATATAAAGAACATATATATCAACCATAGTACAAATGAAATTTGTAAAATAAATTGATATTCTTTACATATAAAACTTAGAATAAGAAACAAAAATGAAAATACAGTTCCTAGAAAAAATAAACTCGGAAACCAAAACGTTGGTTTTATATATTTAGGATGTCTTTGGTTAAGTATTGGTCTTGCAACACCAAACTGATAGACTTGTTTTGCAAATTTTTTTAAGGATGTTCTACGCTTATGTATAACTTTAGAATCTTGGAAAAGTCTCGTCTCAAAACCATTTTCCCATAAACGCATTGATAAATCTGGATCTTCACCAACTCGTAAATCAGCAAAACCACCCGTTTTTAGATAAGCATTTCTAGAAATTCCCATATTAAAACTACGTGGCTGAAATTTACCAATTTGCTTTTTCCCTCCTCTTATGCCACCCGTTGTAAGGAATGAAGTCATAGAGAATGTAATTGCTTTTTGTAAATTGGTAAAAGAATCATCAGCATCATCGGGACCACCAAATGCATCGACATAATTAGAATTTAATTCTTTTCTGACAGATGAAATATAATTTGATGGAATTATAGTATCAGAATCCAAGAAAATATAATAATTACCGTTCGCTTTTTCGATTCCAAAATTTCTAGATTTTCCTGGACCTGAATTTGTTTTGTAATAATAATGAAGATTTAATTTATCTTGAAACTTAGCACAAACTGAATCTAATTTATTTTTTGACCCATCATCTACAATAATAATTTCAAAATCAGTATCAGTTTGTTTTGTTAAACTTAATAATAGTTCTGTTAATTCATCTTGACGCTCATAAACGGCAATAATGATTGAAAGTTTTAAATCTTCAGTATTCAAAATCAAAAATTATATTATTGATTAAAAGATTCTTTTAATTCTAATGTTACTTTCTGAATTTCATTCAAATCTTTGAAATGATTCAACTCAATAGTTTGATTAGATATCTTTAATTGATGAACAATAGCCAAAATAACATCAAGAGGACTTTGCTCCTCTCCTTTTGAGGTTTCATCAAAATTAATTCCAACCAAAGAAACTTCTTCAATCATTCCAAAAAGCCATTCTTCCAAGAAAGTATTTAATTCAATAGTATCTGTCGTATTGTTTTTCCATTGGTTGTTTTTAGCTTTTTCAGCTAAATCTATATTCGACCAAAAACAAATAACCTCTAAATTACTTCCGTCTTCATATTCGAATTCTTCTGAATATGAAATCGCAAATCCTTCCTCAGACGTTAATAAATAAACTTTTTTCTCTTGACAAATTTCTTTTATAAATTGATTCACTATGCTTCTTCTTTTTGATTTTTTGATTTTTTACTTCCTTCATACATTTCGTATTGTAAAAAATCACATTCTAATTTACCGTTAAATACTTTTACTTTACGAGATGGACGTAATCCTACATATTTTTTTGCTTGTAGATCTGATGTAATAAACCAAGCTAATGTATTTGGATAACTTGATTTTAATGTATTTCCTATTTCTTTATAAAATTCTACATTATTATTTTCTATTCGCTCATCATACGGAGGATTAAAAACTAATAATACAGGGAACATTTCTTTTTTAGAAGTAAAGAAATCTTGATGTCTAACTTCTATGAAATCTTCTAAATCAGCAGATTTTATATTGCTTTGAGCAATTTTTACCATCATAGGAGATATTTCATATCCTACAATTTTATATTCAGATTCTTTGATACGATTTAAACGTGTATTTCTGATTTGAGTAAACAATGTTTCATCGTAATCTGGCCAGTTTTGGAACGCAAAACTTTTTCTATGGATTTGTGGAGGAATGTTATTAGCAATCATTGCTGCTTCTATTAACATTGTTCCCGAACCACACATGGGGTCCAAATAATTTCCTTTACCATCATAACCTGCTATATGCAATAAACCAGCGGCTAAAACTTCATTGATTGGTGCAGGTCCAGTTTCATCTCTATAACCACGTTTGTGTAAAGAATCACCCGAAGAATCTAAAGATAGCGTAACTTTATCATGAGAGATATGTAAGTTAAATCGAACATCCGGAAAATCCTTATCTATGCTAGGTCTTTTTCCATTTTTCTCTTTAAAACGATCTACAATAGCATCTTTTACTTTTAATGCAGCATAATGTGAATGCGTAAAATAGTCTGAATGTACTGTAGGATCAATCATGAAAGTTTGATTAACATCCAAATAGTTTTCCCAATGAAATTTCTTGAATTTTTCGTACAATTGCCCATCTGTTTTCGCAGAAAATGAAAGGATTGGTTTTTGTATTCTCAATGCCGTACGTAAGCTATAATTAGCTTTATACATAAAGCCTAAATCTCCATAAAACTCAACCATACGGTTTTGGATTTTTACATCTGCTGCTCCCAACGCTTTTAATTCTTGCGCTAATATCTCTTCGAAACCAAAAAAGGTTTTCGCTATCATTCTGAAATTTTCCAAGGAAATAAAATTTTTACAAAAATACACGAAATAAAGTAAACAGAGAAGTTTGTTCTATGATTTATAAAAATGAACATTAAAATTTGATTGTTTTTTTAATTTTTATAAAAATATAATCATTAAATATTTTTTTTAAACGACACATCATAGCGTTTCAATAATATTAATTTGTAATCATAATATAATAATACTATGTATGCTTTAGTCGATTGTAATAATTTTTATGCTTCATGTGAAAGAGTTTTTGCTCCTTCATTAAATGGAAAACCAATTGTTGTTCTTTCTAATAATGATGGTTGTGTAATAGCTCGTTCAGAAGAAGCGAAAAATATAGGAATACCTATGGGAGCACCAGCGTTTAAATATGAAGAAGTTTTTAAGAAAAAATCTATTCATGTTTTCTCCTCTAATTATTCTCTTTATGCTGATATGAGTAATCGTGTAACAAATGTTATTCGAACATATTGCCCTACAATCGAAGTTTATTCTATTGATGAATCTTTTTTATTCTTTGATGGATTTGAAAAATATAATTTAAAAAATTATTGTGATAATTTAAAACAGTCTATTTATGATTTTACAAAAATACCCGTTTGCATAGGAATAGCTCCTACAAAAGTATTAGCCAAAGCAGCAAATAGAATTGCAAAAAAATTTAAAGAACATCATCAAGGTGTGTACATTATAAATTCTTTAGAAAAAATAACTAAAGCCATAAAATGGTTAAAAATAGAAGATGTTTGGGGAATTGGTCGTCGATTAAGTAAACGTTTACTTTCCATTGGTGTAAAAACAGCATGGGATTTTACTCAACTTACGGACAAATTTATACAGAAAAATTTTAGTGTATTAGAGTTAAAATTGAAAAAAGAACTTTTAGGAGAATCTGTATTAAAATTAGAAGAAGTAAAAAGAAAAAAAAGTATTGTAACAACAAGAAGCTTTGATCATAATGTAACTGATTATGAATATTTAAAAGAACGAATTTCAACTTTTGCAGTAAGTTGCGCAGAAAAATTAAGAAAAGAGCAATCTAAATGTAACATTCTTACAGTTTATATTGCAACCAATCGATTTGATAAAGAAAAACCTTACTATTCTAAAACCTTATCTGTTCAGTTACCTTTTCATACAAATTCCTCCATTGTACTTTCAAAAAATGCATTAAAAATTCTTGATACAATTGCGTTAGATAAATATGAATATAAAAGAGCTGGAGTTATGGTAAGTGCAATAATGCCAAGTGATGAACGTCAATTAAATTTATTTAATGAAGAAAATCCTAAACATGAATTGCTAATGAATGTTATAGATCATTTGAATAAAAAAATACGAGGAAATAAAGTAAAATTAGGTTCTCAAGATCTCGAGAAAACTTGGAAAATGAAACAAGAACGATTATCTCCCAAATACACAACGTGTTGGAAAGACATTTTAAAAGTTAATTGATTAAAAATTAAACAAAATATTTATTAATTAATTGTTTTTAAAATTAGGGCAATTGCTTCGCACCGTGCTTTCCATTACAATCTTTTTCTGAAGAAAAAGGATTTTCATTTTCAATCACTATTGCAAATTACAGATTAAAAAATAATTATTAGAGATAATTCAAAATAACTTCAATAAAATGAATAAAATAAATTTATTAAAATCAAATAAAGTGAAACTAAGAATATACAATGTAAAAATAGAAAATAATAGAACTTTTATTCAACATTATGGAAAAGTAAGTGCAGGTTTTCCATCTCCAGCAGAAGATTTTATAGAAAATAGAATTAGCCTTGATGAACGATTTCTTACTCATCCAGAATCTACCTTTATCGTAGAAGTTGATGGAGAATCTATGTTTCCAGAATATTTAAAAAATGATATTTTAATTATACGGTCAGATATAAAACCTAATCATTTAGATGATATAATAGTAAGTGTAAATAAAAGTGATTACACATTAAAACGATTTGATAAAATTAAAAATCAATTAATAGCTCTTAATCCCCTTTATAAAAATTGCACACAAATAAATAACTATGATGAAGTAAATATATTAGGTGTTGTTACATTACAAATTCGAGAAAAAAGAAAAAAGTAATTTTATATTTTCAATTTGTTATTTATTCCCCATAAAATGTTAAATTTTCTATACTGTCATAAAAAGTAATTATCCTTACGGAAAACCGTAATTTTTAATAAAATTTAATTTTTAGGTTTGCAAAAGAATAAAATTGACAACAACTAAACTAATACTTAATATTACTAACCAACCTATCAACTTAAGTCTATGAAAAAAAGAGAGCTTTTCTGAAGCTCTCTTTTTTATTTATTATATTATAATAATGATTTCTAATTTTTATAATTAATCCACTTTATCATTTCTTTTATAGTAGGTTTTTTACCATAAATTAAAATACCAATTCTGTAAATTTTAGCAGCTACATATACCATAAAAATAGCACTAAATAAAAGTATGATTAAAGATAACGCTAATTGCCACATAGGTACATCAAACGGTATTCTAGTAATCATAGAAATTGGAGACGTAAGCGGAATCATTGATAACCAAAAAGCAACAGGTCCATCTGGATTCTGAAAAGTTGTCATACTTCCATAAAGACCAATCATCATAGGTATTAATGGAAAATAAGTGAATTGCTGTGTATCCGTATCATTATCTACTGCAGAACCAATAGCAGCAAAAATTGAACTGTAAAATAAATAACCTAAAATAAAGTAAGCAATAAAAGAAAAGATAATTAGAGGATAATTAAAAGTCAATAAAACCTCACTTATCTCAGTTATTTTTTGCATTGTATCTGGATGTATATCTGTCACTTCAGCTTGATTTAGCATCTGTTGAGACATATCCATACGGGATGCAGCAATTGTAGGAAAAAGAATTAACAAATTCATTGTCATACCAATCCAAATAGCAAATTGTGTAACAGCAACCATTGTTGTTCCTAAAATTTTCCCCATCATCAATTCAAATGGTTTTACAGAAGAAATGATAATTTCTACAACTCTATTATTTTTTTCTTCAACAACAGAACGCATTACTTTTACACCATATATCATCACAAACATAAATATGATATATGTTAAAAACATTGATAAAGCAATTTTTAGTTCCATTCCTTTATCTTGTTTTCCATCAGAAATATTAAAAACATTAAGTTTAACTCTTGCTTTAGTAGCATCTAAAGCCTCTTGATTGATCCCTAATTTTAATTGTTTCTCTTTTTGTATTTTATCACTAATAATAGAAGATAATTTTTCTCGATCAGTTATACCTAAATTACCATTAGTTATTAATTCTGTATTTTTTTCAATCGAAGAATAGTCATCATTTACAATTTTTGGTATATGTAAAATTGCATTCAAATACTTACTATCTTTCAAAGTATCTTTTATTGATTGTAATTCTTGAGGAGTGTATATACTAAACATCATTTGTTTAGATGACTTAAATGAAGTTACAAACGCTGAACTTTCATCTATAATCGCAATATTTTTTACTTCAGAATTATTAGCAGAACTCAAGAAAAATATGACTGCTCCAGCTCCAGCAACTAATAAAGGAGAAAGAAAAGTCATAATTATAAACGCTTTATTTTTTACTTGAGATAAAAAATCACGTTGCGCAATTAAAAATATATTTTTCATGTATTTATCTTAAATATTAGAATTAGAACTTTGTTTTACAGCTTGTAAAAAAACATCATTCATAGAAGGGATAATTTCATTAAATTGGTAAACTTGGCTATAATTCATCAACTTTTGTAAAATTTCGTTCGTGTTTTTATTTTTATCATACAATAAATTAAAATCTAACCTATGATTAGCTTCTTTAATATCAGAAATATTAAATTCACTCTTTAAATTATTTAAAACATCTGGAGTAACATCCTCCAATTGAACTTGAAATTTCCCCGTTTTAAATTGATTGCGAACATCTTCTATTGTTCCATCTAAAACTTTGTTTGATTGATTGATTAAAGCAACATGATCACACATTTCTTCTACTGATTCCATTCTGTGAGTAGAAAAAATTATCGTAGTTCCTTTATCTCTTAGTTCTAATATTTCATTAGCAATTAATTGAGCGTTTACAGGATCAAAACCACTAAATGGCTCATCAAAAATTAAAAGTGAAGGATTATGAATAACAGTAATTACAAACTGTACTTTTTGTCCCATTCCCTTAGATAATTCACTCAGCTTTTTATTCCACCAAGACATCATTCCAAGCTTATCGAACCAATATTCTGTTCTTTTTTTTGCTTCTGAAACTGAAAGCCCTTTTAATCGAGCAAAATACATAGCCTGCTCTCCTACTTTCATATTCTTATACAATCCTCTTTCTTCTGGCATATAACCAACTTGACCGATTGATTTTTTTGTTAATGGTTCTCCATTCAAAAGGATTGTCCCACTATCTGGCGCAGTAATTTGATTAACAATACGTATAAAAGTGGTTTTACCAGCTCCATTAGGACCTAATAAACCATAAATAGAACCTTGAGGTATGTTGATACTAAAATTATTTAAGGCAACTTTATCTTTATATTTTCTTGTTAAGCCTTCTGCTTGCAATAGAAATTCCATTATATCATAATTTGAATTGTAAAATTAATAAGAAGATAACAGAAAATGTTATACTTTTTAATGAATTTCATTTGGATTCCACAAATGCTTCTTAAAATCAATTATTTGATCATTTTTAATAATCAAGCC
>DJDD01000065.1:1191-8695 GCA_002430925.1 Flavobacteriales bacterium UBA5933 | reverse complement strand
CTATAAGCAAAAATTTAAAATTAAAAACTACTTAGCTATTACTTAAATTAAGTAAATACAAAAAAAATCAACGATTATAAATTTTCGTTTTTAATGGTTTCAAAATTAAAATTATTGCTACCGATAATCCTACGACAAATAAAACTCGGAATATTTCCATATTCGAAACCAATAATGCTTGATTAAAAAGCCTACTTTTCAATGTTCCAAATGATAATAATTCTGCTTCATTCGCTAAATGACTTGAAATATTTTTATTATATAAAGCAGACCATTGTTCTTGAAATATAGGACTTGATTTATCCAAATTTTTTGTCATCAAAAATTGATGCTTTGTTGTAAGATGTAAAACAGCATTTTGCATAATTGAGAAAGCTATTGTAGTAGTCCAAAAACGTATTGCAATACCAGCATGTGCTGCATTACCTGAAAATGTTGGATGTACTGATCCTATAATAAACAATATTAAAGGTGTAAAAAGCATTCCCTGTCCTACTCCTTCTAAAAATAATACTGGAACAACTGCTGATGTACGTGTATCTGGAAAAAACAAATAACTAAACCATAACATACTTGCAGATAGTACCAAAAATCCTAAACAAAATATATAACGAAATTCAATTTTATTTTTAACTAATAGAAAAGAAATCATTACTCCTGTAACAGTTCCTGCTACATTATAAAATTGAATATTAAGAACATATTCCCAAGGCCATTTCCATACAACTGCCATTATTTGGTAAATATTACTCATACTTGCTCTTAGAGTATAAAATACAAAAAATAAAAGCAAGCCAATAACTAATCGTTTGGACTTTAATATTTCAAAATGAAATAATGGTCTTCTTGATGTTTTCTGATGATAAATAAATAATCCACTAAAAATAAAGGTTGTAACAAATGATATTACAATCAAAGGAGATTCAAACCAAAAATATTTTTTCCCATAAATTAACCAAAATGCGCCTGAAATTAATGTAATACTCATTAAAAATACTCCTCCCAAATTTAATTGATAAAGAGGTTTCTGTGGATACATTCTATTTTGATTAAAGAATAAAACATAAATACTTAATGATAAAACATGAAAACTCATAATTGTATAAATAATCATATTGTAATTGTAATTCTGTATAGCGAATTTCACCATTAATGTAGTTATCTTATCTCCGCATAAAATCACACAATAAAACATAGAATAAGCAATTAGCTTAGCATTCTCGTGCTTTATTCTTGAAATTATAATTGGAACTAATATCACTCCTTCAAATAAAGATATAGGACCCTGAATAAATCTGAGAATTAGAATTAATTCTGTATTTTTGGTTAAAGTCATTGCAAACAATACCAATATATTAAGCATTGTCATTACCAATAAGTAATTTCTTATATTAAAAAAATGAAATAACCTTTCATGAACAAAAAATCCACAAACAATAGTAGCATAAGCTAAAGAAAATAAAAATTGTAAATCATCAACCTCTAAATCTAAAAATGATGCAGTAAATGTACTATTCATGTTGAATATCATTAACACCATTAGATAAGGCATCATGGCTATTCCCAGAAAAGGTACAATTAACTTTTCTGGAACCCATTTTTTGAATATAGAAGCTTGTTCTAACATAATTCTTTTAATCTAATTTTCCTGCAGATACATTAACATTCATTCCTGTTCTTAGCTTTTCATTATCTTTTGATTTTTCTAAGATGATTTTTATTGGAAAACGTTGTTCTATTTTTACAAAGTTTCCTGTCGCATTATCTGGTTTAACTAATGAAAATTCTGATCCAGAAGCAGGTGATAAAGATTGTACTTTTCCTTTAAATTCTATATCTGGAAAAGCATCTGCTTTCAAAATAACTTCCTTATTTAGATCAATTTCACCAATTTGAGTTTCCTTAAAGTTAGCGATAACCCATTTCTCTTCAGAAACAACTTGTACTAAAGTTTGTCCTTCTTTTATTAGCTGTCCTACTTGTATATTTTTAACACCAACCCAACCATCATAAGGAGCTATTACATAAGAATATGATAATGTTAATTTTGCATTATTTAACTGAGCTTGTCTTTGTTCTACTTCTGTTTTAGCTGGAGCAACTTTTGTTTGTTCTGCAAAAGTTCCGATATTAATTGATCTTCTTTTTTGTTCTAAAGCACTAAGATTAGCTTTTGCTTGCTTATAAGTTGCTTCAATTTCCTCAAACTGTTGTTCAGTTGCTGCATCTTCTTTTACTAAATTTTTAAAACGATCGAAATCTTTTTCTGTTCTCCAAACTTCAATTTTTGCAGCTTCAATATTTGCATCAATTACGTTTACATCACTTGCTTTTGTTACAACCGACTCCTCTACTGTCTTTACAGCTTGTGTAGTACTTTCTAAATTTGCAGTTGCTATATCCACTTGATTTTTAAACTCCCTATTATCAATCACAACCAACGTATCTCCTTTGTGTACAAATTGATTTTCTTCAAAATTTATTTTATCAATAAAACCTGGAACTCTACTTGCAACTGGTGTTATATATTGTCTTACTTGAGCGTCATTTGTATTGACATGACTTCTAGAAAATAAATAAAACCAAAAAACAGTTGAAACTCCAATTAATATGAAACCCCATGCGACTATAGAAAGTGTTCTATTAAGTCTTCTCTCCCCTTTTGTTATTTGTTTTCCCATAGTTTTATAAATTTCCTAAAACGTATTGTAATTGATAGTATTTTAATTGTTTGTTTATTTGTAATGAAATCATGTTAGATTCTGCTTCTAAATTTGCATTATCTGCATCAATTAATTCTGTTATTAAACTTAATTTATTGATGTATTTAGTCTTTACAATTCTATAATTTTCTTGTGCTTGTTGAATGGCCTCCTCTGCTATTTTAATTTTTTCTATGGCCTCTTCTAACTTACGATTAGAAGCGAAAACATCATGTCGGATCTGTTCCTCTTTTTCTTCTATTTCTAATTCTGCTATAGAAATATTTCTATCTGCCATTCTCATTTTTTGCTTATTCTTAAAAAAGCTACTCAATGGAACTGTAACATTAAAACCAACCATCCCAAAGCGATACATATGTGCTTCTGGAGGAAAAAACATAAAGTTAGGATAGTTATAACCATACTCTCCTCCTGCTGTAACCTTAGGAAGAATATTAGCTTTAGTTATTTTTTTATCTAATTTTTTAAGCTCTAAATCTTGATTAACTATTTTTAATTCCTCATCTTTATTTGTTGCTTCCAAAATCATTTCGTCAACCAAACCTATCTGATCCGTTGTTGTAAATAATTCTTTGGTATCAATATGCATTTCTTGATCCTCAGGTAAAGATATTATCGTTTTGATTTGATGTTCTAAAATTGCTATATCATTATCTAACTCAGTATAAGACATTTTATGATTAGATAATTGTAATTCTGTTCTTAAAACTTCATTATTCGTTACCAAACCATTTTTTCTTAACATTTGAGTTTGCTTTATTACAGCTGAATCTTCATGCATTTTGTCTTGAATCAATCTTTCTTGTTCTTGCAAATGCAGAATTTGTAAATAAGCTGTAATAATTTCCATTCGTAATTCACGAACATTCCTTTTTACCCTTAATTCAGAAATTTCAGTTTCTATTGCTGCCTTTTTCTCTTCATTTTTAATTTTTCCTCCCATATAAACAGGAATCTCAGCAGACAAGGTAAAATTATATTTTTTATTAGGGACTTTGTAGTCCGTTGCCGGATGAAGAAGTCCATGTTCAAACTGTTTTAAAGTAGATAAAACGTGAAAACCCGTCAAAAAATTAACATCAGGGTATCTTTCATTTTTTAGGTCTTTTTCTTTTAGTTCGGATAGTTGACTTTTAATAGAGTTAATCTGTAATTTTTTATTATTATTAATCCCTATTTCAATTGCTTCGCTCAATTTTAACTGATTATAATCAATTTCAGTCTGAGCATAAATATCTACACTTAACATTAAAAAAAATGCAAGTGCTTGATATTTAATAACTTTAAACATCTTTTTTGTATTCAATTCTGGTTGTTATTCTGATTTCTTTGTAATGCAAATGTCAAATAAAGAATTTGAAAATAAATATTAAAATAAGAAAATAATTTGTTCATTTACGCCAAAATCTATTACTTTGTGATAAAAACAGAAAGATTGTTTATTATTTATAATTAATCTAACAATTTTAACTAAATATTGAATCATCAATGCTAAACACTGATTATTTTACTGATATTGATAATAATGAAACTGAATTTTACATCAGAAATTTGAATTTATATAAAATTGAAATTAGTACTCATACACACGAAAAATCTCAATTATTATATGCAGAAGGTGGTATTATACACATTTTTATAAATGATAAACATTGGTATCTACCTGCTCGTTGTTTTATTTGGATTCCTGCAAATACACCTCATTCCATTTTATCCTATAGTAAGTCTGTTGATATGTATAATTTCTACTTTAAAATGGATAAAAATGAAGATGATTTTTATAAAAAATATAATATTTATTATGCTGATGATTTATTAAGAGAAATGTTTCTTTTTACGAAAAAATGGAATGGAGCAATCACAACAAATGACATCGTAAAATATAATTTTTTAAAAACTATAAAATCCATTTTACCAGAAATGGAATCGAGTAAAATTCCTGTTATTTTGCAACATGCTTTTCCTAAGGATAAAAAATTAATTGAAATAGCTGATTACTTAAAAGATAATCTCGAAAAAAACTTGACTATTGATGATATTGCTAAAAAATTTGGTTTAAGCTCAAGAACTTTATCTCGAAAATTTAAAGATGGTTTAGGGATTAATTATGTTCGTTTTTTAAGGTCATTAAGAATAACCAAATCATTTGAGCTTATAAGTAAAAACCAATATAATATGTATGAAATAGCAATAATGGTTGGTTACAATTCTTTAGCTTCTTTTAGCAATGTTTTTTATACTGTAACAGGTATAAGACCTACAGAATATTCAAAAATAACACAGAAGAAAAAATAATTTTTTTCTTAACATAAGTTAAGAGTAATTTATAAAAAAAGTATTTCTTTTGTATTAAATAATAATATAAAAAAATGAAAATATTAGCATTTGCTGGAAGTAACAGCAAAAAATCTATCAATAAAGAGTTATTAAACTACGCATTAAAACAATTAAACAATGCTGAAATTGATTTAGTTGACATCAACGATTACGAAATGCCAATTTACTCTATTGATAGACAAATTGAAAATGGTTTTCCTAAAGAAGCTGAAGATTTCTACAAAAAAGTAGAAAATGCAGATGGAATTGTAGTTTCTTTAGCTGAGCATAACGGAAACTTTTCTGTTGCTTTAAAAAATATCTTAGACTGGGTTTCTAGAATTGACATGTCTTTCCTTAAAGAAAAGAAAATCTTATTATTAAGTACTTCTCCAGGAAGTTATGGTGGAGGAAATGTAATGGAAGTTGCTACAAAATATTTCAGTATGTTTGCTGGTGGTGAAATTATAGCAAGTTCTACTTTCCCATTTTTTAATGATAATTTCCAAAATGGAGAAATTACAAATGAAGAATTAAAAGCTACAATCTTAGAAAAAATTGAAATTTTTCAAGATGCTTTATCAAAATAATAAACTATAAAAAAGGTTGTCTAAATAGACAACCTTTTTTTATGATTATTTTTTAGCTGCTTCTTGTGTAGCAGATTTTATTTCTAATGGTGCTGCATCTTTTAGTGATTTAGTAGGACTTTCATTTCCTCTATGGCACATAGTACATGTTACAACATTTATTAATTCAGGATTCTTAGCATTATCCCAATTAAAATTTTTAGCGTTTATTTCTCTTGTCATCAAAATCATATGACGAGCATAACCTTTTTCTTTTTTATCATCACTCGCAAAATCCATCTTCTTGGTTGTTTCATCTGTTGCATGACAATAAGAACATTTAACTCCTAAAGCTTCAGTATAACCTCTCATCAACCCCTTCAAACTATCCTCTGATATATTTTGAGGTAAAACTTTCAAATTTTTCCATTGAAAAGTAGTTAATTCTTTTCCTGTATCTACATTTCTAAAATTGGTAAAAGAAAATACCATAGTCATAAAAGCTAAAATAGCTAACGTAATTGTAATTTTTTTTGTTTTCATTATGTGTCTCATTTGTTAGACACAATTTAAAACAATAAGGCTATAGATTATAATTTTTATAAAAATTTGGAATAATTTTAAATAATTACTAAAATCTCCAAACCAATAAACGAGAAACTTTATTACCTTGTTGCATATCTACAATACGATAATCTCTTACTCTTTCTTTTTTAAGTACTGTTTCTAATATTCTAAGATTTTCTTTCTTAGAAACTAAAGTTGAAAACCATTTTACTTGATTTCTATAATCAGCACTTTCTTTTATCATTTTCGTAATAAATAGTCTTTCTCCTCCTCTACACCAAAGCTCAGAATTGTTTCCACCAAAATTCTGAATTGGTTTTTGATCAGATTTTTGACCTAAATTCTTTAGTTTACGCATTGTTTGTTCCATCACTTCTTGGTTTGATTTAAAAAATGGTGGATTACAAATAGTCATGTCAAATTTTTCTCCTTGCTTAATAATATTCTTGAAAATATTATTTGGATTAAATTGCATTCTAATATCAACTTTGTTGCGTAATCTCGAATTCTTTTTTACAATTTCTTCTGCATTCTTAAAAGATTCATAATCTAATTCTGCACCTACAAAATTCCAATCGTATTCATAATTCCCGATAATAGGATAAATACAGTTGGCACCAACACCAATATCTAAAATTTTAATATCTTTTCCTCTTGGAATAACTCCATCAAATTTTTCTCCTAAAATATCAGCTATATAATGAATATAATCTGCTCTACCAGGAATCGGTGGACATAGATTTTCTTTAGGTAATTCCCAATAATCTATATCATAATATGTCTTCAGTAAAGCTTTATTCAAGGCTTTTACTGCTTCTCTATCAGAAAAAGTAATTGTAGGTTCGTTTTCTTTATTAGGTTTTATATATTTGGTAAGAGCTGGATAAACTGCACAAAGTTTCTCGAAATTATAAGCTGTTATATGACGATTTCTTGAATGTAGTTTCTTTAATTTACTCTTTTTTTCCGGAGTATTCATACAAAAATATTTATGCAAAAATAAGACAACCTTTGTATTTTATTACAAAGGTTGCTTAGGTTTTAATTATTTAATTTTTTTTGCAATGATTCTATCTGTTCAAGAAGGTGACTAATCACCTCAATTCCTTCTAAATTAATGCCCAAATTATAATAAAATTCTGTATATCTTTCTACTTTAGTCAAATCCTCTTCGTCAATAAAATATTCATGATTACGTTCTTTTAAAATAACCAAATCATTTTGGTGAAGATCAATTAAAAACTGTGGTTCTATTTTATGATATTCACAATATTGTATAATTGAAATTGTAACATTTTTCATGATTTTAACCTTTTTTTAGTTCACGTA
>DJDD01000065.1:0-1081 GCA_002430925.1 Flavobacteriales bacterium UBA5933 | reverse complement strand
CCTTTTTTTAGTTCACGTAATTTTTCAAATAATTCTTTTTCCTCAGATGTTAATTTTGTTGGGATTTTTACAGAAAAAGTAACATATAAATCTCCAAACTGATCATCTTTCTTGTAAATTGGTAAACCTTTACCTTTCAATTTTACTTTTTTATTATTTTCTGTCCCTTCTTTTACAGGCACTTTCACTTTTCCAGAAAGTGTATCAACAACTACTTCTCCTCCTAAAATTGCATCATACAAATCTATTTCAACAGTTTTGTACAAATCTGCTCCATCAACTTGGAAAGGAGTATTATTCGTTATATGAAAAGTAATATATAAATCACCATTCGGACCATTATTATAACCTTTTCCTCCGTAACCTTTTATTTTTATTGTTTGCTCATCCTGAACTCCTGCAGGAATTGTAATTCTAATATTTTTACCATTAACGGCAAAAGTTTGCTTCTGCGAAGTCAATACATCTGTTAAATTAAGAGAAAGACTTGCATTTACATCCTGTCCCTTAAAACCAGTAGATTTACTTCTTCCCTCACGTCCAAACATAGAACCAAAGAAATCAGAATAACCGTCAAAATCACCAAAACCTTGTCCCGCATCAAAATCGCTATATTGCTGTTGACTTTGTTGTTGCTGACGAGCCTTTTCATATTCCTCCCCATGTTGCCAATTTTCTCCATATTTGTCGTATTTCTTACGTTTTTCTGGATCACTCAGCACTTCGTTTGCTTCATTTAACTCTTTGAACTTTTGAGCAGCTTCTTCATTATTCGGATTCAAATCTGGATGATGCTTACGCGCTAATTTTCGATACGCTTTTTTTATCTCATCTTGTGTTGCTGTTTTAGCTACCCCTAAAACTGTATAGTAATCTATAAAAGCCATGATAATTTATAGTTTTTGTATACTAATATAATCAAAATAAAGACCATTCTAACCTTTAAAATGAAAATATATTCAGATATACAAGCTTTTGTAATCATTATAGAGAATGTTTCATAATATATTTTGGGCGCTCCCTTCGGGCGGGTTTTACGCTACAATCTTTTTTCTGAAGAAAAAAAGGATTTTCACTCCAA
>DJDD01000002.1:7232-28750 GCA_002430925.1 Flavobacteriales bacterium UBA5933 | reverse complement strand
CTTAAATAATCAAAATCCATTTTTTGGAGGGATTGATTTTTCTATAGAACCTTTAAAAAACGGACTAGAAAATATTTATAATGCTATAAAAGATGTTGTTGTTAAATACAAATGGAATGAAAGTAAGTTAGCACAATTTTCTACTTATATTTTTTCTAATATTTTGATGGTTCAAACAACAGTTCCTGCCAAGAATGACTTAAATCAAATTTTTGAATCTTTAAATAGTGGAGGCAAGCAATTAGAAAATCATCAAATACTAAAATCTAGATTTTTAAAAGTACTTAAGTCTAGTTCTATTTCTAAAAACGAAATAGATGTTTTGGTGTATAAGTGGGATGCAGCAAGTAAAATGAACTTGCATTTAGAAAGATGCATCTATTCAATTACTTCAAATAATTGGGAAACTACCATGAAAGGTCAGGTTTGGAATGCTGACTTTAAATCAAATAAAGCGGATGATTATTTTGACCTGAAAAATTATAATAACTCAACTATTGATCCTGTATCTTTAATTGACATTTTAGAGAAAACCGAAGATGCAGATTATTTAATTAATGAAGGTAAAGCACAGCAAGAAAACACAAAAAGCATTATTGGTTTTTCTCAATTTCTGTTACATAGTTTAAGGGTTTATCATTTAGTCTATAACATAGATAAAGTAGTACCTGTTGATTCGCAGAATTTACTAACTTATTTTGATACAGCTAATGGTGTTTTTTCTAACCCAAAAAATGTAAAGCAATTTATAGAGTTAGTTTTTGATTTAAGATATCTTTTTGATAAGTATGTAATAAGATGGTCTTCTGAAAATCTAGATACCCTTTTGCTTGATAAAATTTATTTTAATAAAACGAATTCTGGAAATAAAGTCTCTTATTCTGTACGAAGAGAATTCGTGAATGAGAATAAACAAATAAGTTTATTGCAATCAGTAATGTATATTGTTCAAGAATTTAAAACACAGTATTGGTTAACTTCATATTTACATTATTTATATAATAGATATTACACCGAACATGTTTTAGAAGATTATAATGAAGCAATTACACAAAGTGTTTTATTCTTAGAGAAACTAGATACTTATTTCTATTGTCAAAAAACATCAGCCGAACAAAATATGTCTTCTTTAAGTTTTCAAAATTTAACGGAAGTCTTTAAAGGCAATAATATAGGAGATTATAATTATATAGAATCTGAACTAAAAAAACTTAATGGAACTAATTTTTATAGATATTGGTTTTATAAAGTCGAATATTTATTATGGAAAAATAGATTAGCTTATAAAAGTTTACTATCTGATAACGAATATTTATTGTGGGAAGATTTTAAAATTAACTTCAAAAAATCTATAGAGCATATATATCCACAAAGTAAAGATGGTTTTGAAAGTGAAACGGATAGGATGTTTTATAAAGATATTAAAGAACCAATATTGAAAGACTATTTTGGAAATTTAGTATTATTGACAGTAAGTGAAAATGCTGAATATGGAAATATGAGCGTTGATGATAAAAAAACTAAATATAAACTTAAATTATCTGACAATCATATTGATGCTTTAAAGTCATCATTGATATTTAATCTAGTTGACCAAGAAAATGCTGACTGGCAAAAAGGGGGTTGGAATTATTCTAAAGCACAATATCATTTAGAAAAACAAATATTACCAATATTTAAACAAGAGTTATGTACTACGAATACTCAGAAGATCAATTAATAGAACAAGCAACAGAAGATGTCTTGAAAGAATTAGGTTGGCAAGTGATCACCGCTTGGCAAAATGAGACTTTTGGAGAAAATGGTTTGTTAGGTCGTGATAATAAGTCAGAAGTTGTTTTAGAAAAGCATTTGTTGGCAGCTTTAACGTTATAATCCTGACTTGTCAGAGTTGGCTTATCGTCGTGCTATTGAGAAAATAGTACAGAAAGAAGCAGGAAAGAACTTAGCACAACAGAATAAAAGCAAATATCAGTTGCTTAAAAATGGGGTTGAAGTTTCTTTTACCAATGCACAAGGCAAGACAGAAAAAAAGACCCTTCGAGTATTCGACTACAAGGACTATCAGAATAATGAATTTGTAGCCATCCGTCAGTTAGAAGTATCTGGTGAGTTGTATAATCGTAGACCAGATGTTATTGGTTTCGTAAACGGAATTCCTTTAGTTTTTATCGAACTAAAATCTCATGCTGTAGATTTAAGATCAGCTTATGATGATAATTTTAAAAATTATAAGGACACTATCCCTCATTTATTTAATCATAATGCTTTTGTTATTCTATCCAATGGTATAGACTCTAAAGTAGGTACAGTAACTAGTCCTTATAAATACTTCCTAGATTGGAAACGTATTACAGAAGAAGCAGAAGGCGAAGTGAGTTTAGACACCATGCTTCGTGGTACTTGTGCTCCACAACACTTGATGGATATTTTTGAAAACTTCCTGTTATTCGACGAAAGCAGCGGTCATATCGTCAAGCTAATGGCAAAAAACCACCAATATATTGGTGTAAATCGTGTTTTGGAAAATGTAGAACGTATTGAAGATTTAGAAGGCAAACTTGGTGTTTATTGGCATACGCAAGGTTCTGGAAAGACCTATTCAATGGTTTTCTTGTGCGAAAAGATACATCGCAAGTTTGGAGGTTCCTATACATTTTTAATTGTTGTAGACAGAACGGAGTTAGAAAATCAAGCCTATGATACTTTTTCAGGCGTAGGTATTGTTAACAACAAAAATGTAATAGCGGAGTCGAAGGGATATTTTTCTTACTTCTTATAATTTTTACAATGACTTTCATTCATACATTCAGCTTCTTTTTTCAAATCTTCATTAGCATTATTAATTAAAGCCTCTTTCTTTTTTCTATTCCAACCTTGAATTTGTTTTTCTCTATAAAAAGCCTCTTGAATGGGTTGTATTTCCTCGCTTCTTATAACGCTTATCTTGTGTTCTTAGACACTTGTACAATGTTCCTCTATTCTTTTATCCTTCCAAATATACTAATAGATACGTTCTATAGATACACAGCTATTTTATTCTTTTTACAATAACCTACTATTTGCTCAGGACTGTAGTCCTTTGCCTATAATCTATTTACTGTAGCTTTTATCTCATAGGTAAATCGTTTTAACTTGGGCTTTTGTTTATGCCTAAGAAGATATTTACGATGAGCTAAGTCTGCTTTATAAACTTTATCACGATCTCTATTTCTTCTAACTTCTCTGTAAATAACGCTTCTATCTTTGTGTAATATACTAGATATTTCACGTATTGAATAATTTTTACAAAGTAATATTTCTATTGTGTATTTTTGTTCAAAGGTTAAATGACTCATATTTTGCAACATTAGAGGGTGCTAATTAAGTTTATTTATTCCTAGTTTGAAAGGTATACTTAAAGACCTTTCTTTAGATATATAAAAACTTTATATGTCCCTGTTGCATTTATTAGTTGAATCTAGGTTTAAATAAATAGATAGTAATAATATTTTCCATCATCAACCTGTAAAAAGGCAGCCAATGTATGGCGGCCATCCCACACTTCACCCCTGCCAAAAGACTACAGCATAAACGGCTTCCTCCCTAAAGGTACCCTCCAATTATTCCGTTTCCTTTTGTCTTTCTCTATTGACCGCTTTGATAGTCTGCTTTCTTTTTTCAGGTTTTTCTTTTGGAAAAATATGCGCGAAGCGAGGTTAAAAAACCCTTACAAGTTTGCACAGAAAGTTAAAGAGAAGAAAGTAACAAAATGTAGAATTTAAAAATTAGAACATTATGAACATTATTGGAAGACTGACCAGAGACGCAGAAGTACGAACAATATCACAAGACAAACAAGTCGTAAACTTCTCAGTGGCTATAAATGATAGTTACAAAAACAAACAAGGCGAAAGAATAGAACAAACCATTTATTTTGATTGTTCTTATTGGATTTCTACTAAAGTCGCAAGTTTACTAACCAAAGGAACTTTAGTTGAACTTATTGGACGGTTAAGCCCAAGAGCGTGGACAAATTCAGAGGGAGAACCTAGAGCGGGTTTAAATTTTCATACTTCACAAATCAAGTTACATGGAGGTAGTAGAAAAACGGAAACGTCACAAGCTAGTGAACAAAATTCAGAGGACGACCTCCCATTTTAATTATTCAAAATCAATTTAGTATTCATCATAAAAATTTAAAATTATGGCACATAATATCAATTTTAATGAACAAACAGGACGTTATTCATTTTTTAGTGTAAAAGAGAAGGCTTGGCACGGATTAGGGCAAATTGTTAACGAATACCCTACAAGTGAACAAGCGATAAAATATGCAGGTTTAGATTATGAAGTAATTAAATCGCCATTATTTACAAACGGTTCTGAAATTATTACAGATTCTGAATTTACAGAAATTAATAAGATGTTAGAAGTTCCGAAGTATTTTGCAAACATTCGCACCGATAACAATACTGTTTTGGGTGTGGTTGGAAAAGATTATCATATCGTACAAAACCGTGAAGCCTTTAATTTCTTTGATGCAATTGTAGGCGGTGACCAGGGAATTTTATATGAAACTGCGGGAGCATTAGGAAATGGAAAACGTATTTTCATTACGGCAAAATTACCCGATTATATACGTGTTGGAAATGGTGACGATGTCACAGAAAAATATATTTTCCTTACCACTTCTCACGATGGTAGCGGAAGTATTACAGCCGCATTTACTCCTATTCGTATCGTTTGCCAAAATACTTTAAATGCTTCACTTAAAAATATGACAAACGTTGTAAGAATTAAACATACTTCGGGAGCAAAACAACGTATTGAGAATGCTCATAAAATAATGGGATTAGCCAATACTTTAAGTACACAGTTAGAAAATATTTTTAACAATTGGTCAAAGGTTAGAGTATCAGACAAAGAGGTTAAAAAACTTATTCAATTAGCACTTTGTCCAAACAAAGAAACATTGGATTTAATTAAAAATGATGCAGAAGATGAAATGTCTACAGTATTTAAAAATACAATTGATGATGCTTTCCAATATGCGATGTTAAGTGATACCCAACAAATGGAGACTACAAAAGGGACTTTATACGGAGCATATAACGCTGTGACAGGCTACTTTCAAAATGTACGCAACTATAAAAATGACGAAGCCAAACTTCAAAGCATTGTATTAGGTGGAACAGCTCAACTAAAATCACAAAAAGCATTTGATTTATGTACTGATTTTGCGCATAATGGTGCTGAAATTTTAAACTTTAATTAAATCTATAAGTGACCGCCTATCAAGGCGGTTGCTTTACAAAATTTTAAAATTATGAGCAGTAATTTTTTTAATCAAATAGCACAATTGGATTTCATCGGAAATCTTCAATTAACCATCACTAAAGGAGTAGGAAATAATTTGATTGTATCGGTACTACTTAATAATGATAATTGTAATGATAATGCTAAAAATAGTATTCCTCCTTTATTATTTAATGCGACTGCACAAGAATTAGACAAAAAATTAATTCAACAAATATCTTCTCCTATTCAAATTGTTTCGAGTGTAATGGTAGATATGGAACTGTTTCTTAAACAAATGGAAAAAGTTAAAAAACAATCAACAAAGGAGAAAGAAAAGACCGAAAAAACTAAAAATGATAAGCAGTCCAAAGACAAAAAGTATGAAGATACTATGTTAAAAGTTAATAAATTAGAGAAAGAGGGAAAATTTAGAGAAGCGTGGATAAAAGTTCCCGAATCAACAGAATTTCCTCAAAAAGTAGATGAAATTCGGAAACGAAAATCGCAATTATCAGCCCAATTTTCTAATCCAAATCTTTTTGGAACTATAGAACAAGAAACAGCGAGTAAACCGCACTAAATTATTATGCTAATTTATACCCTATACTCACAACGGCAAAAGTATCTGCCCCAGAAATTAAAGATGATACAGTCGAATATAAATTCGAAAGTACAATGGGAACAAATTGCAAAGCTAAAATCCAAAAGTTTCAACGTAATGAATTAGGGCATTTACCCAAAAATACGAAAGCAACCATTTATATTAGTTGTGTTGATACTGTACAAACTCGATTTGATATAGCAGAAATGCTGAAAGATGTAAATGATAATAAATTATGTCGAAACACTCCAAAATATTGGTTAGATTTTGAAAATAGTCAACATACTGGGCAGGTTATATTATCTACTATTGGAGAAATTAAACAACCAATTTCAGAAAAATATCAAACGGTGGCAAGTCTGCCAATGATTACAGATGAATAAGGTGAATTACTAAAACAATCTGAAATCTTAGATAATACTCCAAGTTGTAGTTTAGCCGAAGCATTAGAAAAACAAGATTTATTTATCAATTCTACAATCACTCAAATGGGGTGTTCTTTACTTTGGTCAATGTTTCGTTATGGCAAAATTGAGAACAGAGGTTTCTTTCTTAACTTGGAAAACTATCATACTCTACCACTTAAAATATAATCTATAACCGATTAAAAATCGGTCGGCAAAAATGCCTTTAATCCCTTCGGTCGCAAACGCATTTTTGCTAAACACGGAAAAAATCACATCGATAAAATAGTTTTTTATCCATGCGATTGTATTTTTTTGCTTCGGATATCCATTATCCGATAGATTGAAAATATTTTTTAGATGATTTGATTATTAATATTATCAATTAATATACTTCTGTTTCGGTCAAATAATCTTGATTTAAATTGTTTACTTAAAGCAGTTTGAACTTCCTTATTGTTAATATCTCGTATATCAAAAAGGACATTATAACCACGAGCTGGTATTACTAATGTAATGGGAAGAATATTGGAATCTTTTAGTTCTAAATCTTCCAAAAAATATTCAATATCAAATTTCAAAAATTTGACATTTTGATGCAGTATTCGTTCTGCATTTGACTCTTTTCGAATTTTTCCAATTCTAACTATATCATATTTAATTGCCATCATTGATTTAGCTTATTTTTAAATGTACTACAATTATTGTTTTAGATTTTTTAAATTTTAAATCAAATTATAAGAGTTATTTTCTTAATCGAAAAACAACTCTTTTGATTTTATGACTTATTCTTTATCACGACTATTAAACTGAAAACTCACTTGTTTTTCGTTTCCAAAATTATCAGAAATCCAAACATCGAAAGCTTGTGAAACGGATGATGTTGATGTGTAATATAATCTAAATTCTTTGGTTGGTAATTCATATAAATCGTTCGGCTGATATGGAGAATTATCATAATACTGAAGACTACCTTCTCCATCAAATTGGAAATAGCGTAGTTTATAAGTAGTATTTTTAAAATTTCCTGTTGATATTATCGTAAATCGTATTTCAACTGTTTGTCCTTTGATTAGTTCTTTTGGAACCGGCATCACTTGAAGCTCAAAAGGAAAATTCTGCTGAATATCTAGTTCATTATCATTACTACATGAATATAAAATAGTGAACATTAAAGCAATAAATAACTGTATGGTGATACTTGATTTGTTATATAAAAGTTTCATTTTAATTGTTTTTAAAAGTTAAATCGTATTCCCAATCCTACAGATGGGCGAAACTGCTCTAAGTCTGTTCCCCAAAAAACTTTAGTTTTTCCTAGTAGAATAAAAACAAGATGATCAGTTAAATAAGTTTCAAAAGATAATCTGGTTCCAGCTCCATAAATAAAGTTTTCTTCATTCAATATTCTTGCTCCATCATACAAGACTTGTTCGCCTCTATTAATATTTTCATAACCAATAGTAGCTGTTAAAGCTAAATTCAGTGTAATATTTTTATAGGTATCTCCTAACAGAAAGAAACTATAACCACCTTCTACGGTATAGGTCTCATGTGGAATTTGAATATCCCTATAGCTGTAATATTGATGCGCATATTCAAAAGCCCAAAGCTGATAATTCCCGTTTCTACCATTTACAGTTAATCCTAAATTAAGGAAATAATCATTTCCTATTTTCGAATTGGATAGTAGCCCAAAACTGGTTTCTAATCCTTTCTTTTTTGGAATCATTCGTTGTCCTTGTAGATATGAAATCGCAGTTAAAAGAAGAAAAACGGTTAAACAATATTTTTTTATCATCGTAATTTGGTTTTAGAGTTTTTAAAATTTTAAATGCATCTCATCGATTAATTGAGCATGAATTAAGTCTGAATTTTCAACTTGTAATGTTTGGTGTCGACCACCATTTTTCTCATAGAGTTCAATAAATAAAACATAATCATCTGTTAGTGTAAATTGATCTAGTAGAAATACATTTCGTTCAATTGATTTACCTTTTATCACCTCCAAAGATTGATAATTTCTGAGCGGTTTCAATAGTTGATGTTGTATAACTGTTCGCTTTGCTAATTTTTTTTCGGCTATTTTAAAATGAATGAAATCAACATTAAATGGAACATTACTTCTGTTTTTAATTTCTAAATGAAAGTAATATTTACCATTGTGATTATAGAGACCCTTTAATATAAACTGAATACCAAATTTAGCTGTTCCAATATGTTTAATTGTCTGTTTATTATTCTTGTAAATAGTTTCTAACAGTAAAGCAGTTAATGAAGGAGATTGTTTTCCTAATTCACTAAAAAGAACTTCGTTTGCCTCTGTTTTCTTTAACTTTTTTTCCATCGTTAGAAGATTAAAACTTAAATTTTCGGGGTATTGGCTATAGTAGACATTGAAGTTGTAAAAGTTTCCATCATTTGTGATGACTGAAAAATTTGTTTCTGGTTCAAAATCTTTCACAGAAGCTTTAACGCGTAAAACATTGTCCGCATCATCTGCTTTTTCTGCAATTAAATAATCACTTCCTAAATCTACGTATCGAATTGAAGATGGAAATATAAGATGAGAAGTTTTATTGTAGGTAACATTCATTAAATAAGGTTCTATTTTACCTAATGAAAGTGGTAATTGGATATTTTCTTGTGCATAAAGAAGTTTACTCACTCCTAAAAGAAGTAGAAAAAATAGAAGGTTTTTATATTGAAATTTCATTTTTTTTTTAATTTAAAGGATTAATAATTTGAGTTACTTTTTAGCAACAAGTAAAACTTGCAATCCAGCTTTAAGCGTAACTTTAGGTGTTTTAATTTTCTTTGAAAAATAACCTGAAACTCCTTGTACTACACCACGACTAAGATCTGATGCTAATTGTTGTCCTGCTGATTGTGTCATCATAATACTAGCTCCAGAATTTTGACTCATGTTTGCAGCCATTTCTTTTACCGCACTTATCTCTTGGGAATCTGAAATACTTAATCCTTGTTGCCCATCTAGATCATAAACATTAAGTTCAACGGGGATAATAGATTCGTTTAATTCAATAGATGAGATTTTTAATTGTAAACGTCCATTTAGTAATTTAGCATTTGCTGTAACAAGCGTTCCTTTTGGAAAATAATGCTGTGATGTTTGAGCTGATTCAAGTAAGCGTAATCGAACGTTCATATCACCTTTTATAATTTGCGTTTCATGTATACAGGCTCTAATGCTATTTTTTGATTGTTCAGCTTCATATAGTTTACTTGGTGTTATAAATTCACGACTTTCAATTAAAAGAGAATGATTTTCTGGCTCTCGAAATAACATTGATACAGGATTCTTATTGATAGATCTAACAGCTGTAATATTTTGTTTTTCTTGAGTGTTAGAATTTACCGTCGATATATCATCTTCTTTTGCTTCTTGTTTTTTTTCAACTGGAAGTTCTTGTTGTGACGTTGGAAGATATTTAGCTGCTAGTTGATATGATTTTTCCATCAGTTCTACCTGATCATTCATGGTAATAGGTTTTGGCAAATCTTTATTTGCTAATTGCGTTTTCAATTCTGAGATTTCTCTTCTTAAATCTGTTGTTTCAGTATTACTGGGCTGATAAAATGAACCGAGCTCTGATTGCATATTTCGGTAGCTATTAAGGGTTGAATTATTCTGACTGTTCCTACTTATTTTGTTACTCGTGTACTCATCATTTTGCTCTTCATTTGGAGTATTAATCAAACCATTTTCACTATACTCACTATTTAAATAATCTGAAAGTGTCGTAAGCGCTTTTTGTTTTTCTTGATTTTTAATTGCTAGCATTTCTTCTTCATATGCTTTTCCTTTATCTAAAGGCATTGCTAAATTTGTACCTTGTGGAACAGCTCCATTTAAACCATGTTCATCTATTTCAGTTGTATTTTCTGAGGGACGAAAGATTAAGTATAAACATCCCATACAAACTATTGTCATTAAACTAAAAATAATCGGTTTTTTAAATTTCTCTAATCGCTTGATTTTTTCTTCAGACAAGTTTTCTAATGTCTCTTCTTTATTCCTAGATTCATTTCCTACAATTAATCTGATTCTTTTTTCATTATTCTCTTTCATACAAATTGTTTTTTTGAATTGAGTTGATCGTATCTGTAAAGACGCTTATTTCACTACTTTTTTGAATAGGAGTTTTTATATGTTCAATTTGAAATTTCTTATTCGAAGTATAGAGATCATAACCTATCTTTATAAAAACACTTAGACTTAAAAGTCCATAGCTTAGTAAAAAAGTTAATAATACTTGATGTTGCTTTTCTAAAGACAACAATTGCCACTTTTTTTCTGCGGTTTCAAAGAAAGATGATAGCTTCAATTTTATATTTTTCATCATTAAATAATTTAGCGTTCTACAATCTCGATATCTTGATTTTCCAATACTTCAAATTTTTCAATATTGAATCCTTGTGGATTATTATCCGATCGAACTGAATTAAGAAGATCACAGGATGTGATTAGCTTTCGTTTTGTAATATTACTCGAGCGAATTATGTACTGTTTAGCATAAGTTTTTACTGTATAAGGATAGTTATTAAAATCACTAACGATGCTATCTACTTCTAGTCGTTGCTGTACATTTCCTGATATAATTCGATTATAATATCCTTTTTCAGCTAAATCATTGTAATAATTAAACGCACTTTTATCGGCGAGATAAAATGCTCTTTTCATATTACCTTCAATCGCGTTTTTATCTGGCGCAAGCGTGAAAAATAACTCATGAAATCTTCTTATATGTTCTTTAGCTTCTACAGGACGATTAAGATTAATATCTTGTGATAAAGCAAGCATCAGAGATTTCCCTTGATCTAATACATATATTTTTTGACGTTGTTTTTCTGCAAAATGATAGGATTGCCACAGGGCAAATCCTACAACACTACAACAAAAAAGAACAAACATAATCGCATAAAGCCTTATTTGCTTGAAACTATTTTCTATATTTCTTAATGTTTTGAATTCCATTGTATTTGAATTTAATCGTTGATTATTTTAGTAATTGACCACCAATATTCCCTGCTACTGATCCAGTACCAGCACTAGCGATATTACCAGCTTTCTCTGCTGTTTTTGTTACATTTCTCATAAAGTTTCCTGCTCCTCCAGCTTGTATAATCCAACTTGTGATTGTTGGTATCGTAAAATACCCGATGATACCAATGATCATAAAAATCATATAAACGGTATTGGAATTGTCGGGAATAAAAGTAGGATCTGACAGCATTTGAATATCTCGTTCTAAAATAAGTGACTGTATTCTAGCAAGCATTGAACTAAACAAATCTGATACAGGAAGCCATAGATAAACGCTGATGTATCTTCGTAGCCACTGCGTTAAAGTGATTTGAAATCCATCCCATATAGAAATTGAAAAAGCGATCGGACCTAGTATTGAAAGGACAATGAGAAAAAATGTTCGTATGGTATCGATAACTAAAGCAGCTGCTTGAAAGAGTATTTCCAGTAGATTACGAAACCAATCTTTAAAGGTTTTGCCTATCTGATAAGTTGCTCGATCCATGTACATACCTGCCATTGCTCCTATATCAGATGGTAACCATCCTAAGCCTTCAAGCTTTTTATCATAAGCTTCATCGGAAACTAAAAAGGCTGTTTCAGGATTTCGGATAGTGGCTTCATATTCCAGTATATCTTTTTGTTCTTGTAATTTATTTAAATCAATGACTTGACCTTCTAAAATAGTATGTGTTCCTGTTACAATTGGATGTAATACTGAATTAAGTGTTCCTAATACAATTGTTGGAAAAAACATAATACAAAGCCCTAGTGCAAAAGGACGTAAAAGAGGAAATATATCAATTGGTTCTGCTTGACTTAATGCTTGCCAAACCTTTAATGCTACATAAAATAATGCACCCAAACCTGCTAAACCTTTTGCTACTGCTGACATATCAGCTGCAAGTGGCATCATATCATCGTAAAGCGAACGAAGAAGTTCATGAAGATTATCCCATTCCATTTTTACCAGTATTTTTGGTTCGAACTTCCATACAAATCAAGCACTCTTTTAGCATCATTTTTCTTTTTTGCTCTCAGGTAGCTTACAGAAATGTTTTTATTGGTATAAAAGCGAACAAGACTGTGGTATTCTTTCACTTCTTTGTAAACCCTATCGATGATATCCATACGTTCCTTATCATTTAAGGAAAGACTCGAAGCCGTGATAATTTGTTTTAATTCTTTTAGTAGTTCAGTGCTTTCATTTAATAGTGAAGCATAACCGTTACCAATTGTGACCAATTCCTGTGGTTTGAAATTGGGATCATTGACCATTTTCCCAAAATTCTGAACATATATTTTAGATACGTCTCCAATTAGTAAAACACTTTGCTGTACTTTACGAGCATCTTTCACAAGATGATTAATTGCTCTTAATTTGTCGTAATATTCTTTCCCCTGTTCATACACTTTCTTTACTTCATTGAAGTTTTTCACGACATTACTTACCGTAGAAGATGTTTGTACGATTTCATTGGCTGAATTAAGAATACCTGATGCTAAGTTTGTTGGATCTGTTACAACAAATTGAGCTTTTACTGTATGTTTTACAGATAAAAAAAACAGTAAACACATTACAATTCCTTTTTTAGATAGATTCATTGTTATATTTTTTTAGATTAATAATTATTTTATTGATTGGATTTATCCCGCCTTTGCATGGCGATATGTTTAATGGCTATTTCGACATCGTTGTCTCGTTCTTCGGCAAGTTGTAGTACTTCCATTTTCTCTGTTTCTTCAGTGGTATAAGCGAGGTACTCCTCTAAACTTACTTCTGTGGCATATACAGCAGAATGAGTTCCACCAAGTCCAATCCAAACTTCTTTATACAAGCGGTTGGGGTCATTGTTCATATTAATGGAAAGAATTTGTGCTTTTTCTTTGTCTGTCAATCCTAACATTGCCTGTATTTCATCAAACTTATTCATGTACTTGCGCTGATCGAGTAAGATTTTGCAATCTGAATTATTGATAATACTTTCTTTTACAATGGGTGATTGAATGATGTCGTCAACTTCTTGCGTAACGACAATGGCTTCTCCAAAGAATTTACGAACAGTTTTAAACAAATATTTGATATATTCAGCCATTCCTTCTTTGGCTATCGCTTTCCAAGCTTCTTCAATTAAAATGAGTTTTCGAACTCCTTTAAGTCTTCTCATTTTATTGATAAACACTTCCATGATAATAATGGTTACAATAGGAAAAAGAATTTTGTGATCTTTGATTGCATCAATTTCAAAAACGATAAATCGTTTTGAAAGTAGATCTAATTCTTTGTCAGAATTAAGTAAGTAATCGTATTCTCCTCCTTTATAATAAGGCTCTAATACATTAAGAAAATTAGCTATATCAAAATCCTTTTCTCGGACGTTTTTTTCTTCTAATATCTTTCTGAAACCTCCTTTTACATACTCATAAAAACCATTAAAGGATGGAAATATGTTCTCTTTTTTGATTTGTTCAATATAGCCACTAACAGCATTCGAAAGTGCTACTTCTTCTGCTCTTGTTGGCGGTTCATCGTCACGTTTCCATAATGTTAAGATGAGTGTTTTTATACTCTCTCTTTTTTCAATATCAAATACACCATCATCGGTATAAAAAGGATTAAAAGAAATGGGGTTATCTTCAGTATAGGTAAAGTAAACACCATCTTCTCCTTTTGTATTTCCTTTTATCAGCTCACATAATCCTTGATACGAGTTTCCTGTGTCAACAAGTAAAACGTGTGTACCTTGCTCGTAATATTGGCGTACCATGTGGTTCGTAAAAAAAGATTTCCCCGAACCTGAAGGTCCTAATATGAATTTATTACGATTGGTAATTATTCCTTTTTTCATTGGTAAATCTGAAATATCTAAATGAATTGGTTTTCCTGTTAGTCTATCAACCATTTTAATTCCAAATGGAGAAGGTGAATTGTGGTAATTAGTTTCTTCTGTAAACAAACATAAAGCGGGTTCTATAAATGTGTAAAAACTTTCTTCACTTGGAAAATCACCCGCATTACCAGGCATTGCAGCCCAATACAAAGTAGCGACATCTGTGGTATTATGTCTAGGTTTACATTCCATTAATGCTAAAGCGCTACCACAATCATTTTTTAATTGTTTGAGCTCATTTGGATCTTCTGACCATGCCATCACATTAAAATGTGCTCGAATTGAGGAAAGTCCAAAGCTGTGCGCTTCATTGAGATAATTTTCAATCCATTCTTTGTTAATTTGGTTTGCTCGACTATATCTTGCTAAAGAATGCATGTTTCGTGCAGACTTTTCGAATTTTTGTAGATTTTCTTCGCTGTTGTCTAAAAACAAATATTGATTGTAAATGTGATTACAGTTAAGAAGTAATCCTACTGGAGAGGAAAAAGATAAACGGCAATCACTTCTGTCTGTTGATAATTTTTCGTAACGTACATCTGCTGAAACGGAGCTTGGTAAATCATCAGTATCCGATAAAGTATGTAAGCTTAATCGTTTATTTCCTATTCGAACTTCTTCTGCAGCTAATGCAATATCTTGCATAGAAGTTGCTTTTTCTGTTGAAAGGGTAAAATACTGTTCAAGTAAACCTTGTTTTTCATTTGTTCCAATAATCTCCTCTTCATCTAATCTTCTTAAATGAACAAGAGTACTATCATTTACAATTCGCTCAAATTGAGCAACAGCTTCCATAAAATGATGAATGACTTCTTTATCTCGGATTTCTTTTGGAATTAAAACACCTTTACAAAGTGAACTAAAGTTACTTTGCATTCGCATTCTATCTTTTGTAGTTTTAGTTAGAAATAAATAACAATAGTGATTTAAGAAAGGACGTTCATTAAAATGACGCTGAAAGGATTTTGATAAGAAACTCTGGTTTTCTTCTGTTAAATTAGATTCATAGTTTTCTTTGATGTACCAATCTTGTTTATGAACAATTGTAAAATCGGGTAATGTTTTAATTGCTTTATGCCAAGCAGAATGAATGGCTTCATAATCTGCTGAAGCTACAGTAAAAAGTTCGGGTAAACGTACTTCAAAGCAGGCTGTAATATCAGCATCTTTGGAAATGATACAATTGTTTTCGACAGCTAAAAGTGGAAATTTATTTTCAAGTGTGGTAATTCGTGATTTATTTTTCATCGTTTTCCATTTTTTGAATTAAACTTCACATAACGTTTGATCGCTTTTCGACAAATAATAAACTGAGGATGCTTTTTTTGAACTCCTAATTTCATGAGTCCAAACTCTCCGTATTTCTTATTTAAGCTGAATGTCAACCATGTAATTATTAAACTGAGTGTGATCCCTACAGTTAAACAGATGTAAGAATTTACATTTGCCATGTACATGATCATAACAAGTAATAATATAGCGAGCATTCCACCAGCAAAAATGAAGAGATACTGGGCTTTTAAGCCTTTAAATTCTACGGTTCTTCCAATTCCTTTGTTTATATTGTAGTTTTTCATACATCAAGATTTAAAGGAAGAATGAACGCAGAATAGTTGCGGCAACGATTAAGAAAATACAGGCTCCAAACCATGAAGCAGCTGTTTTACTTGTATCAGGATCACCAGAACTAAATTTATTGTACACTTTTACTCCTCCAATCAGTCCAACTACAGCACCGATAGCATAAATTAATTTTGTGGCGGGATCAAAGTAGGAAGTAACCATTTGGGTGGCTTCATTTATTCCAGCTGCTCCATTTCCTTGAGCAAAGACTGAAATTCC
The DNA here is from genome assembly GCA_002430925.1 of Flavobacteriales bacterium UBA5933. GTDB lineage: Bacteria > Bacteroidota > Bacteroidia > Flavobacteriales > Weeksellaceae > Empedobacter. Next base: position 12,682 of record DJDD01000002.1, on the reverse strand, counting down.
CAAGAGTAAAATTATTCCTGAGAATAAAAACTTGCTTTTTTGTTTTTCCATAATTGAAATTCTTTGTTTTTATTTTCACACAATGTGAACTTTCGAAAACAAAGATGTTATGGAAATGGAAGTAGGTTTGAAATATGGAAGTTTGTGGAAGTGTTTTACTTTGAGTGGTATTATTTATATTAGAAAGTAACCATTTTTCATTTATTTCAAAGTTACTTGTGAAAATCATTATAGAAATTAGTTAAATTGTTTCTATTTAGATTAGAGAAAATATTTGGTTTAATATATTGGAAAACATAAGTAGTCTTAGACAATGTCATTAATCTTAATATAAAAAAGGTTAAGCAGAACTCCTACTTAGACCCTTTGTTGGATAGATTAAAAATCTGATAATTTAAACTACAATCCCATTTTGAATTTCTAAATCTAAAATTAATTCATTAACCTTTTCTTCATTAAAAGAGTATTCATTATTTCTTCTTTCAACAAAAAGGTTTAATAATTTCTCGCTATTACTTTCAAAAAAAGTTTCTTCATAATGTGGAAAATTTGAATCTGATGTCATAATAAATGAAGAAACAAATTCATCTCTTCCATCTTTTATGATTTCTAATGTGAGATTTTGAAATATTTTAAACAAATTGGCATCGCTAGTTAAAAAAAATGGATAAATATTTCTTTCCAAAATTTGTGATAATCTAAACCCATTTGCAGAAAATTTTGAATGAAACATATCCCAAGATGAACCCCAAATTTTCTTTTTTATATCCTTTGGTTTACTATCAAGGCCTATCATTTTTCTAAATTCCGTATTACCTCCAAAAATATTCAATGCTAATTTATATTCGGCTCCTCGAAAAATATTTAAGTCATTAATCATCCAATTTGACAATTCATTTATATTGCTTTCAGCTTTATTCTTTGATAAATTTTTAATTGCTATACTTCTTATTTTAAGTAAAGTACAATAGCTGTTTTTTACAACTTGATCAACGGCTTCTAATCGATTGACTTGCATTTTAGATAGATCTTTTATAACCAAAAAATCACTGTAAAAATCATATCGAAAATTTTTAAAATGTTTAAAAGGAAGTTGTTCAAAAAAATCAATTCTTAGTTTAAAATCGTGTAATTTTTGCGAATCAAACCCAGAACTTAAGCTACATAACTCTAAAAGTGCAAATATTGGATTTATTCTTATGTTTGGATGATTTGAAAGGTATTCTTTCAAAGAAAGAAGTCTTGAAAAATCTATGTTTTTTGCTAATTTTTTATGGTCAATCACTTTGATAATATGCAAACATACACAACTATCTAGAAAGATAACTGGTTCTGTTTTCTTGTGATAAAACTCTTCGATCAACTGATTGCTGGGTAAATTAGTTTCCCCTTTTTAATCAAAACATTTATATGAATTTGTAGATTTAACCAATTTGTTCAAAAATCTGCTAATTAGTATTTATATTTCTAAAGTTTTATTGCTTATATTATAATATTTACCCACACAATAATCTGTATCATTTAATTCATCAGAAACCATAGAAGTTGTAAATATTATTTGGTGATCTATTGGAAAAAATATCATCCTTTCTCTATTTCCTTGAGTAAGTTTTTCCTCCAATCCTAAAACGTCCCCTTCTATCTTTGAATTATAATAATCTAATTCTTCACAAAATTCAGCCAAATTAGGATTGTTTAATTTTTCTTCTTGAAATTTATTGTAAAGTTCTTCTAAGTAATTACTGCTTTGATAAAAATTATTAAATGTATTTGAGTTATCGTTATTTCCGACAAACTTACCTCCAACAGAAGAATCTTCTACTGAAATCTTATTAATATCCATATAATAACTAGCTATTCTTATCTCTACCTACGAAGTCGCCTCCAATATTATTATTGCCTTTTAAGCTAACTTTATTACTACTATTGAGGCGTTTATCTATTTTAACTACTTTACTTACAGCAAAAATCCAATAATACCACAAATACTTGCAACAATAGATAGAGTTGATTCCATAATTATTATATTTCTAAGGTTGATTTTTATTTATTTTGAAATGAATAGTAAATATATAAATTTTAACATTTGTTCCGCTATTTTGCTTTAGAATAATTCTGATAAAAATAGGAATTTTATAAGAAGCTAAATATAAGATATTTTTTACACAAACTCCCCAATATCAAAATCATCGAGATTATTTTTTCTTAAATATAGAAAAATTGGAATCAGTTTCAGATGAAATAATGCTATCATTTTATTAGAAGTATTTCCTATAAAATCTGAATTTCAAAATCTCTAAATTGTTAAACAAAATATTTCTTCTTAATTTGTTAGCAGTAATTAACTTAAAATTTGAATTTGAAAGAAAAAGATATACTAAAATTTTGGAGAGATGTCGAAATATTTGATCTTCCAGACTTTAAGAAGGATGCTATCCTTGTTGATATAAACGCTCCTTTACCTTGGAACGGAAAGATGAAAGAGCCAAAAGAATATCATAAATGGAGCTATACTCTAGTTTTTGGGAAAATTGAAAAAAAATATATTATTGATTATTTAAATACTCTGCTCAAAGCTGAATTAAAAGACAATGATTGGGAAGAAACTATAAAGGGATTTAGTTGTTTATCTGCTCTTACTTTAGATGAACAAGGACGTCCTCAAAATGATAGTTATGTTCTCTCTAGTTATATTTTAGGGACAAATGCATTAAGAGCTAAACAAAATATATCTTCCGTATCTGTCGAATTAGAAAAAGTTAGAGAAGATTTCTTAGAGCGGTATAACATTTTTCAAAATAATGAAGATGATAATATTCCAAATAAGTGTGAAATTATAAATTTCAATCATTTAAATAAAGAAATAGAATATTTAGAGAGAATTACACCATGGATTAAAAAGGATATTAAAGTATTTTTATTAGTTGAAGAGGTTCCAAAAGATAGTGAACCAAATCCAAGTTTTATGAATAGCTTTTATTTGAATGATTTAAACTATCTATCAGATCAAAAAAGGAATAAACTTAGCATCGCTCTTCAGCAATATCTCCAATTAGAACCTAAAATAGACGAAAGAAAAGATCTTATCAAAAATAAACAAAGCCTTTTTGATGCTATTAACCCATCTGAAATGATAGCAGGACGCTGGCCATCTAAAATTGAATATGGTCTGTATACTGCACAACTTGGAGCTGTGAATACTATTTTTTCTAACTTGCGAAATCAAGAAGGTATACAAGGCGTGAATGGTCCTCCTGGTACGGGAAAAACAACTTTATTATTAGATGTAATTGCTGAAATAATTGTTGGAAGAGCTAAAGTTATTTCTAAATTAGGTTGTGATGGAATATTTCAAAAAAGAGGGGGATATAAAAAAATTGAAAAAGAGTCAGGGTTTAATTTACACACCTATAATCTTGATAGTTCTCTTCAAAACAATTTCGGTATAGTTGTTACAAGTAACAACAATGCTGCAGTAGAAAATATAAGTAAAGAACTTCCTCTTAAAAATAAAATTGATGCAGATAATTTTCCTGATGCTGAATATTTTTCAGAGTGTTCTTCTAAACTGATAGATGATGAGAGTTGGGGTGCTCTAGCTGCTGCTTTAGGTAATTCAAAAAATCGAAGTAATTTTAATAAAGCTTTTTGGCAATCCAAAGACCATGAAGTTGATATTATTGGATTTGAGGATTTACTTTACGAAGTATATAAAGATCAAAAAAATGATTATACTGATGTACATTATCAGTCATTTGATGATTTGAATATCCGTTTTAAAGATTTGTTGAAAGATTTTGAAACCTTCATAGTGAAAGCAACTTCTTTTCACAATCAATTACCAACATTTATTAAAAATAAAAAGCTTGAGGAAAGTGTAAAATCCGAACTATTAAACATAAATAACGATCTATTAAAATTAGAACAACAAAAACAACTATTAGAAGAGAAAGAATCTAATACAAAAAATGAGGTTGATGGTTTGCAAACTTTATCAAATCTTCATATTCAACAAAAACCTTCTTTTTTCTTTTTTCAAAAAATATTCAATACAACTAGTTTTAAGAAATGGAACTCAGAGACTACAGTTATAATGAATAATCTATCTAATCTATTAACAGAATTAGAAGAATTGAAAAAAAATATAATAGTCAATACCAACGAAAGTCAATTGTTAATAAAGAAGAAAGATGAACAAAAGATTACATTATCTGAATTAGATTCCTTTTTTAAGGATTATAAAAATATGGAAAATGAATTATCGAAAACATATGGGATAAGTGTTCTTAATTTATTCAATATAGATTTTTATAACAAAGATATTTCAGAAATTCATTTATTAAACCCATATCATTCACCTAAAATAGCTAAATTAAGAAGTGATATTTTTTTAACAGCTTTGCAATTACATAGAAGTGCCATTTTAGCAAATGCAAAGAAATTTAGAAATAACTTAAAGGCATATTTCGAGATGAATGCGGGATGGATTAAGATTGATCCAATTATTGCTCAAAACTTATGGGATATATTTTTCTTTTGTGTTCCTGTTGTTTCAACTACTTTAGCTTCGGTAAGTAGGCTTTTCCCTAATATAAACAAGAAACAAATTGGGTGGTTGCTGATTGATGAAGCTGGTCAAGCTACACCTCAATCTGCTGCGGGGATAATTCATCGATCAAAAAGATGTGTGATAGTTGGAGATCCATTGCAAGTAGAACCTGTTGTTACTATTCCTAAAAAATTAGTTGCAAAATTAAGAAGTGAACACAACGTTTCAGTCGAATGGTCTCCTTATAAAACTTCAGTTCAAAAGTTATCAGATAGAATTTCTTTGAAAGGAACTTATATGAACGTCGGCAGTACTGAAGAAAAAATTTGGACAGGTTTTCCTTTGCGTACTCACAGACGTTGTGATGAACCAATGTTTTCTATTGCTAACAAAATCGCTTATAGTGATCAAATGGTGAAAGCTATTAATAAAAATTCTGAAGAACAATTTATTGGAAGTTCTACTTGGTTTAATGTTAATTCAGATACAGGAATTATTATAAACAAACATGTTATCAAGGAAGAAATAATATTGCTGACTGAAAAAATAAATGACTTAAGAAATAAAAAATACGAAGGTGACATTTATATTATATCTCCTTTTAAATCTGTAGCTTCATATTGTAATACAGTATTTAAATATGATAAGAAGATATCTTGTGGTACTATTCATAGGTTTCAAGGAAAAGAGGCTGATATAGTATTTTTAGTTTTAGGTAGTAATCCTAAATCATCTAAAGCAAGAGAGTGGGCTTCTAATAAGCCTAATATGCTAAATGTCGCATTAACAAGAGCAAAAAAACGTTTTTATGTAATTGGTAGTGAGAAAAATTGGGCACCTTGTAACTATTACAGTACAATGTTTCATACATTAAGTTAACAAAAAATAATAGGAAAGCTAA
>DJDD01000002.1:0-7011 GCA_002430925.1 Flavobacteriales bacterium UBA5933 | reverse complement strand
GGAAAGCTAATTAGCTTTCCTATTATTTTTTATATAAACTCCCCTATATCAAAATCGTCAAGATTCTGTTTTCTTAAAATAGAAGAATTGGAATCAGTTTCAGATGAAACACGACTATCTAATAATTTTGAAATTGTAGTAGAAGCATTTTCTATAGAATCTTCCAACAGATTGAATAATTCGGTTCCTTGTAGTTTTTGAACAATAGCAACTGTTGTTTCTTTTTTAGACGTTTCAACCCCATTTGTTTCTAAAAAGCTTTCCATTTGACTAAGTTCTTCGAAGGTAACCCCTTGAGCAAGACCGTAATTGTCACTGTCTATTTCATTCCTTCTCCATTCTTCTTCCTCCTCTTCAAAATCAGGTACGTAACTAAAAGTATCATCCAATTCTTCATTAGAATTTTGATGATGAATAATTTCATTCTCATCAAATTCTATGTCTAAATTATCGGGGTTTATCTCTAATTCCTGAATTTGACTTTCATTGGTAGTCTTTGGAACTGAATGGTAATGTGTGTGTTTTGGCTTCCCTATTATATTATGTAAATTGAGAATATTATCTTCTTTTTTTGCTGTTTGATTTCTATTTAATGGTAGCTTATCATATACAAGCAAACCAATGATAATCAATAAGCATAAAACTATTAGTATTTCCATCTTTTATAATATTGGTTTATGTTTATCATTGTAATTCTTAATAATCTGGTCACTAAATTCATCGAAATGATGTATTAATAAATTATCTAAATAATTATAAATCGAGATTTTATCTTCACCAATTACTTGAATTATTCTTGTTAACTTTTCATGAAAAGTAGGTCTTATGTAGACAGTTTTTCCATCGCGAGCATGAGTATCAGTTTTTCTGAAAAATGTCTTTTCATAATCAATTTCAGTATTTTTTCTTGAACTGTTTTTACTTTTGACAAAGGTTTTTGCAGATTGTTTTTCAATAGATTTTTTCTCTGGTTCTTCAGGAACTTCTATTACTGATTCTTGAGGTAACTCTAAACCATCTTTTTTTACTCCATCAACCATAATATTCATCATCAATTCTTCATTGATTTCAGGAGTTATTTTTTTATTATTTTCTTTTTCCATCAACTTACAATTCTATAATTTTTAAAAATTCATTTAAAAAAAGGTCTAATCTACAATTCTTCATCAAACGAATATCAGGAGGAAGTAAAGTAGATCGAAAAATAACTTTACTATAATCTTCACTTTCTTTCCGAAATCCAGCGCTGTTTTTAATTGAATTTTTCATTAAGTCTAATCCTAATTGCTCAATAATGCCATTATATATATCATATAAATAAGTACTTTCTCTACCATCAACTTGATTCCAAAATAGATTAACTGTTTTTATAGATGTCTCTCCTTTTTTCATAATTACATCTTTTAAGATTTGAGAGAAAATAAGTGTACTTTCCATTATCAAACGATCAGCTGTAATAGGCGTAAAAATGTGATGCATACCTGCTAATGCTTTCAATATTCCTGGAGTATTTACCGTACCAGGTAAATCAAAGAATATGACATCAATGGGGACCGATGAATTATCAATGTACTTTTGAGCGGCTTCTAGTACATTTTCTGATTTATGTTGTATTATGTCATAAGCTTTCTTATTAATCGTTGTAAATTGTTGATAGGCAAGCTTTTTTAAAGCTTCATTTTTCATCACCATTTTAAAATCACGTTCTCTCATCTTTGTAAGACTATGCTGAGGAAAATCTGTATCAAATATTGCTACATTATAGCCTAAACGGTAATGAAATTCACTAGCAATAAGTGTTGTAAATGTACTTTTCCCTATGCCTCCTTTTTGAGAAGAAAATGCTATAAAAATTGTATCGTGTTTTGCCTTCATATATAATTACTTTAACAGTTACTTATCTGGTTTAGCATGTACATACTTTAGTCAATAATTAGATATTTACATCTGTTTGTATATGCATTATTAAAAATGTACTTAAGTACTTTTATCATTTTATGTATCTACCGATATATTAATGTATCAATCTAACTACCTCTTCATGTATAGCAATATTTACTTTTATAGATAACTCATTACTTATAAACCTATCTGAAAAGGTAATTACGTAGTGACGTAGATACCTATTTACTTTTCTACATCCTTTTGTATGTACAAATAAAATGAATGACTTTATGGACTTTCAATTTCTGGTAGGACTTGGCATTTAAAAGCAGAATTTGTCTAGTTGTTTTATGATAAAACTCTTGTAAACAACTTTTTACTTTGTTAAATAATAACTATTAACAAACAATACAGCGTCTATTAAACTATTTAAAGAGAAGTTATAAATAGTCTTTGTGTAAAAAGGTGTTCATCAGAACACTGCAAGTTGTGTTTTGAGGCACTAAAAACAAAGTTTGTGCCTCAAAACAACTTGCCCTACAGGGCTTAGAAAATCTTCCGAAGTCAGATTTTGTATAAATTAAAAATGGATATATGAGAAAAGAAAATAACAAGGATAATACTAAAAGTAAAAACAAAGGTGGACGAATTCCTAAAGTAAATCCTAGAATTCATCGCCATGTTTTTAGATTAAATAAAGAGGAAAATATTAAACTATTATCGCTTTTTGAGGAATCTGGAATGTCTAATAAAGCAAAGTTTATTATTTCTCTTTTGTTTAATAAAGAGATAAAAACAGTTAAAATAGATAAAGGAACACTTGATTTTTACATGCGATTAACAACTTTTCACGGTCAATTTCGTGCTATTGGAGTTAATTATAATCAAGTTGTGAAGATATTATACAGTCATTTTACTGAAAAAAAAGCAGCTATTTCTTTATATAAATTAGAAAAACAAACAAAAGAACTGGTATCATTATGTCAAAAAATTATTCAAATAACAGAACAGTTTGATACAAAATATCTGACAAAGTAAGATTAAATGATTGCTAAAATTGGAAGAAGTAGTAATCTCTATGGAGCTTTAGCCTACAATACTTTGAAAGTTGAAAAAGATAATGGACAGATTTTGTATATGAGTAAAATGATTGAAACTTCAAATGGGAAATATTCTATCGGTCAGTTAATACAATCTTTCTCATCTTATTTAATTGCTAATCGCAAAACTGAAAAACATACTTTACATATTTCACTTAATCCAAATCCAAAAAATAAGGTAAGTGATAAGCAGTTTCAAGAAATTGCAAAGCACTATATGGAACAAATGGGATATAGTGAGCAGCCTTTTATTGTTTTTAAACATACTGATACAACTAGAACACATATTCATATTGTATCGGTTTGTATTGATAAACAAGGAAAGAAAATTTCGGATAAATTTGAGAAAAAACGTTCTATGAAAATATGCAGAGAAATAGAACAAAAATTTGGATTAATTCCTGCTACAAAGAAAGATTTTAAAATAAATAATAATTTTTTCAAGCCCGTAAATTATTCTGATGGTGATTTAAAAAGTCAAATTGCTTCAGTGGTACGTTATCTACCTAGTTATTATAAATACCAAACTTTTGGAGAGTACAATGCGCTACTTTCATTATTTAATATTACAGCTGAAAAAGTTGAAGGAGAAATAAATGGAAAAATTCAAAAAGGACTATTATACTTTCCTATCAATGAAAATAAAGAAAAAATAGGTATGCCATTTAAAGCCTCTCTCTTTGGTAAAAATGCTGGACTAATAGCTTTAGAGACTCTTTTTAAAAAGAATAAAAATAAATTAAAAAATCATCCAAGTAAATTAACATTAAAACTAGCTATTTCAAGTGCTTTTAAATCTACGAACAATGAACAAAATTTCAAAGAATCATTAGCGGAGCAGAATATTAATGTTATCGTTCGTAAAAATAGTGAGAATCGTATTTATGGAGTAACATTCATTGATCATAATTCAAGAATAGTTTACAATGGCTCACAATTAGGTAAAGAATTTTCAGCAAACATCTTTAATAATTATTGGAAAAAAAATACATCCGAAATGAATGTTAGTGATAAACATCAACAATCAATGAATTATAATTATGATGATGCTAATTTTCTAAATGAAGAAAATCATCATTTATTTGATTTTTTAGATAACATTCAACAACAAGAAACTTCAGCTGATATTTTTATAGGATTACTTCCTAAAGCACAAAACGAAGATTATGAAGAATTAGATTCTGTTATTAAACCAAATAGAAAACGCAAAAGGAAAAGAAATCAATAATTTTATTTGTTGTCAAATCATTCCAATTGCAACCATTTTATGCCAAATATTATTATCAAAGCATTGAGTATATAAGTTTAACTCAACTTAATATTAAATATTCTACAAATGCAAGGAGAAGATGACTTAAGAGGTTTAGCTAAAATAATGGGATTTATGAGAGCAGTAAGCATTATACTAGTTCTTATGCACTTTTACTGGTTCTGCTACTCATTCTTTTTAGAGAATGGTTTAACTCTTGAAATCATCAATAAAATATTGATTAATTTCGATCGAACAGCAGGATTATTTTCTAATGTTATTTTTACTAAAATTTTTGCCGTTTTATTACTTGCTTTAAGTTGTTTAGGAACAAAAGGTGTTAAAAATGAAAAAATTACTTGGTCTAAAATATATTGCCTTTTATTTATAGGTATTGTCTTATTTTTCTTCAATTTTCCATTATTAAAATTAAATCAAAAAGTAGCTACAATTTCATATTTTCTCACAACAAGTTTAGGCTATATCGCCATTATGGTTGCTGGAGTTTGGATGAGTAGATTACTCAAGAATAATTTAATGAATGATGTTTTTAATAATGAAAACGAAAGCTTTATGCAGGAAACTAAATTAATGGAAAATGAATATTCTGTTAATCTTCCTACAAAGTTTTATTACAAAGAAAAATGGAATAAGGGTTGGATTAATATTGTTAATCCTTTTAGAGCAACTATTGTTTTAGGAACGCCTGGTTCTGGAAAATCATATGCTGTTATTAATAACTATATTAAACAACATATAGAAAAAGGATTTTCAATGTACATCTACGACTTTAAGTTTGATGATCTTTCTACTATAGCATACAATCATTTATTAAAACATCAAGATAAATACGAGGTAAAACCAAAATTTTATATCATCAATTTTGATGATCCAAGTAAAAGTCATCGATGTAATCCACTGAATCCTGATTTTATGACTGATATCTCAGATGCTTATGAAGCAGCATATACTATTATGCTAAACCTTAATAGAAGCTGGATACAAAAACAAGGGGATTTCTTTGTAGAAAGTCCGATTATTTTATTAGCAGCTATTATTTGGTATCTTAAAATTTATGAAAATGGTAAATACTGTACATTTCCACACGCAATTGAGCTATTAAATAAAAAATATTCAGATCTTTTTACTATTCTAACATCTTATCCTGATTTAGAAAATTATCTTTCTCCTTTTATGGATGCTTGGCAAGGTGGTGCACAAGATCAATTACAAGGTCAAATTGCTTCAGCTAAAATTCCTTTATCACGGATGATCTCTCCTCAGTTATATTGGGTAATGACAGGGAATGATTTTTCACTTGATATAAATAATCCCAAAGAACCTAAAATACTTTGTGTGGGAAATAATCCCGATCGTCAGAATATTTATTCTGCAGCTTTAGGTTTATATAATTCAAGAATTGTAAAACTCATTAACAAGAAAGGACAATTAAAAAGTTCCGTTATTATAGATGAGCTACCTACAATTTACTTTAGAGGGTTAGATAATCTTATAGCAACAGCAAGGAGTAATAAAGTGGCAGTATGCTTAGGTTTTCAAGATTTCTCTCAGTTAATTCGTGATTATGGAGACAAGGAAGCAAAAGTGATACAAAATACTGTAGGAAATATTTTTAGTGGTCAAGTAGTTGGAGAAACGGCTAAAAGTTTATCAGAACGATTTGGAAAAGTATTACAAAAACGTCAAAGCATGACAATTAATCGAAGTGATAAATCTACTTCTATCTCTACTCAGTTAGATAGTTTAATTCCAGCTTCTAAAATCTCTACTCTTACGCAAGGAATGTTTGTAGGAGCTGTTTCGGATAATTTTGATGAGCGTATTGAACAAAAAATATTTCATGCTGAAATTATAGTTGATAATGAAAAAGTTGCTTCTGAAACTAAAAACTATCAGAAAATTCCATCAATCCAATCATTTAAAAATAAAAACGGGAAGGATCAAATGAAGCTAGAAATTGAGGCAAATTATACACAGATAAAACTAGATACTTTAAGTATCATTGAATCTGAACTTAATCGTATTGAAAATGAAAGTAATTTAATAAAACCAGATTAATTTGAATTATACAAAAAGAAATCACGTCCAAAAATAAATTTTTAAAATAGCTGTTGTAATTGTTATGCTCCTAGAAAAACAGATTGTTTTCCTTTGAAATCTTTTTAAAGATATTCTAATGGTAAGATTTTTCCTTTCAATATGATTTGTACCATATTTCCTTGTAAAATGAAAATTTTTTGGAATAAGAAATTTATAGTTAGCAAGTTTATCTGTATAAATTCTTTCTGGTTTAGCATTTAATAACGTTTTTACAACCGTATTTAGTGTTTTATTTGTCCTTTTACCAAATGAAAATCCGACCACTTTTTTTGTTTCTCGTTCTAAAGCATAAACCAACCATTGTAAATTTTTCTTTTTATGAATATAAAATCTCATTTCATCAAGCTCATATCTTTTTCCATAAATTAATATTGGACGTTTGATTTTTTGAGCAATCAAGACTATTCTTTTTAGTAAAGTTGTGGTAGATATGTTTAAGACTCTTGAAATAGACCGAATACCTAATCCCTCTTTTATAAATTCTACGATATAATTATTAATTCTATGATGATAAGCCTTATAACTATAATAATCTAAAAATCTACACCTACATTTTTTGCAGAAAAATTGTTGCTTTTTTGTTTTAGTATGACCATTTTTAACTATTTTATTGGAATAACAGAATGGACAAATTTGAGTATCACTAACTTTGATACA
>DJDD01000004.1 GCA_002430925.1 Flavobacteriales bacterium UBA5933 | reverse complement strand
CTAAACTTGAAGAAACATTTTAATTATAAATTATTATACAAAAAAAGCGTCAGTAAGTTTACTACTGACGCTTTCTATATTATATAATTTTTAATTCTTATTAAAGAACTAAAATCTTATCCCATTGATTTTTCGTAACGTTTACGATCAACTTCTTTTAAGTGAATTTTACGTAAACGGATGAAGTTAGGTGTAACCTCAATACACTCATCAGCTTGGATATATTCCATACATTCTTCCAAAGTCATTTCTGTTTTTGGAGCGATAGAAGATGAATCATCTTTACCTGCTGCACGGATATTATTTAATTTTTTAGCCTCGATTACGTTTACAACTAAATCATTGTTACGAGAATGCTCTCCAACAATCATTCCTTCGTAAACTTCTTCTCCTGGAGCGATGAAGAATTTTCCACGATCTTGTAATTTATCGATAGAATAAGGAGTTGAAGTTCCTTGATCTTTAGAGATAATTACACCTGCAGAACGTCCAGCAATAGCACCTTTGAATGGTTTATATGCTAAGAAATTGTGAGCCATTACAGCTTCACCAGCAGTAGAAGTTAACATTAAAGAACGTAAACCGATTAATCCACGAGATGGGATTTCGAATTCTAAATGTTGCATACCTTCTTTTGCTTCCATGATTAATAAATCTCCTTTACGTTGAGTTACTAAATCGATAGCTTTAGAAGAATAATCGTCTGGAACATCAATTACTAATGTTTCGTATGGTTCACATTTAACACCATCAATTTCTTTGAAGATAACTTGTGGTTGTCCTACTGTTAACTCATAACCTTCACGACGCATTGTTTCGATTAATACAGATAAGTGCATGATACCACGACCGTATACTAATTGTGTATTAGAATCATCTGTTGGTTCTACACGTAAAGCTAAGTTACGCTCTAATTCGTCTTCTAAACGCTCTACTAAGTGACGAGAAGTTACGAATTTACCATCTTTACCAAAGAATGGAGAGTTGTTAATCCCGAATGACATGTTCATTGTAGGTTCATCAATATGCATTACTGGTAAAGCTTCTGGATTTTCTGCATCAGCAATTGTATCTCCAATTTGGAAACCATCAATACCTACAACAGCACAGATATCACCTGCTTTTACTTCTGTAGCTTTAGTTTTTCCTAATCCAGAAAAAGTATATAATTCTTTTACTTTATGTTTTTTGAAAGAACCGTCTGGTTTTGTTAAAGCAACCCAATCACCTTCTTTAATTTCACCACGAGTTACTTTACCTACAGCGATACGTCCTAAGAATTTAGAATAATCTAAAGAAGTAATTTGCATTTGTAAATCTCCTTCTTTAGCTTCTGGAGCTGGAACGTGCTCTAAAATCCCGTCCATTAAGGGTAAGATATTTTCTGTAGGAACGTTTTCTGTATTGAACCATCCTTGTTTAGATGAACCATAGAAAGCAGGGAAATCTAATTGCTCTTCAGTAGCATCTAAGTTAAAGAATAATTCGAAAACTTTATCATAAACTTCGTCAGGACGACAGTTTTCTTTATCTACTTTATTAATTACTACTAATGGTTTTAATCCTAATTCTAATGCTTTTCCTAATACGAAACGAGTTTGAGGCATTGGTCCCTCAAAAGCATCAACTAATAAGATTACCCCATCAGCCATTTTCAATACACGCTCAACTTCACCACCAAAATCGGCGTGACCAGGAGTATCAATAACATTGATTTTTACACCTTTATACTCTACCGAAGCGTTTTTAGAGAAGATAGTAATCCCTCTTTCGCGTTCGATATCATTGTTGTCCATGATTAATTCACCTGACTCTTGGTTTTCTCTGAAAACGTTTGTCGAGTGAAGAATTTTATCAACCAACGTCGTTTTACCGTGGTCAACGTGTGCGATAATCGCAATATTTCTAATGTTTTGCATTCTTGAAAATTATGGGTGCAAATTTAAGATAAATTTATTTTTTATTACTATAAATTTTATATTATTTATAATATATAAAAGTTTTTAAACAAAAGAAGTAAATTAAATCTAAAAAAATATAAAATTAAAATTATCTTTTTTTAAAAATTATCTTCCGAACTGTTGATAATTATCGGTTGCATATTTTTCAAATCTTTTCAAAATTGCAATATTTTCTTTTTCTAATGGAGTAAGTTTATTTTCTACACTTACAAATAATGGCACATACCAATCAACATTATCAAAAAATTGACGAGCACCTCTATTTGCAAAAGTGTATCCATGTCTTGCATAAATTGTATTACGTATAATTTCTAAATCTAATTTATGTAGATTTTTTAATTGTTTTTCTGTTAGTTTTTGTGTCGAACCATTTATTTTATAAATTTGATTAGAAGCTACGCGATTTACATAAGAAAAATATTCTTCTTCGTCCATATCATCAATTTTAGACTTTTTACTATTTACCCAATCTACATTACCCTCATCATCAAAATCGTCATCATCATATACATTATTTATAGGCGTTAAAATATTATTGGGATTATAATTAAATTCCGTTTTTTTGAGACTAAACTTCCTTGAAAGTACAGGCAAATCTTTACGTTTAGAAATCCAAATTCCATAAATTGAATCTTGATTATCTGATATATTAAACTTAAATGTTCCATCATATTTATGATCTCCGGGTTCGTTTGCTATAACATAAATAGATTTTCCAGTCATAATTATATCTCCTTTAAATGGACGTATATTACCTGCGGTAACGCTATACCCCTCAATTGTATTATTATTATCAAAACTCTTTATGACAAGAGTAATTCTATTTCTTATGGACCAATTACCTTCATTTTCATAATTAACAGAGTCCGCTTCAAAAATACCACACCATAGTCTATACTCGTTATGAGAAAAATTTAAATTTGTTGATTCTTTTTCTTCCTGTTTTTTTTCTTGCTGTTTTTTCTCTAATTGTTCATTTTGTTTCTCTTTACAATTAAATATTAATAAAGCGCAACAACAAAAGAGTAATAATTTTTTCATATTAATTAAGTTTTTTTAGTGATATATAATTCTATAAATATTAAATTAGGAACAAAACCTAGCCAAGCAATAATCTGGTAAACATCCATAGGTGGCAAGTAAAAAAAATACACTATAATTACTTTCCATACTCTTAATGTCAATGCTGATGTAGCCAAAGCATAACTACGAAGCATATACTTACGATGTAATAAAATATTTTTATTCTTAACTTTTATAACCCCCATAACTGTAAAAAATAACCAAAGAGTACCTAAAATTATAAATGCAATTTTTGTATTAACTTCACCATTTGCATAAAAACCAATAAAAATTCCACTTGGTGCTGCAAATAATATTACCATATAAAAATATAACTTACCAAAAAGTTTATGTATTTTTAATGTAAAACGATTATTAATTTTTAAAAATTGAAATATTCCAAAAAACAGAACAAAAATTGATGAATACACATGAACATAAAAAATACTTAAATAAAAAGGTATATTTATTACTTCATTTTGTTTTATAGCTAAAAATGAAGCATCTGATGTAATTGGAATATAACGTAAAGTTATTTCTAACATCAAAATAAATAAATATAACCATAGTAGAAAAAGTATATTCTTCCAAAATTTCATTAACATTAAATTTTAGTTCCTTTTAAATTTAATATGGTAAATAATAGGATATGTTTGAATAAAAGTGGATATTTTTTTGTAGTGAATGCAGGTAGCTATCGAGTAAAAAAACAACAAATTTTCGTTCAAAAACAAACTAATAATTTAACTGATTATTAAAGATAATGAATTTATTTCTAATAATCATTAAATACAACAAAGTTAAGTACTTATATAGAGGGATGTAAAAAAATATATTCTAAATAAAGTTATACACTTAAAAAATTTAATCAACTCTAAATGATTTGAAATCGAAAATTAAACTTTTTACTTATAAATATAAATTCTTAACTTAGTTACTCATTTTTAACAAAAGATTTAATCTTCTATCAATATTAATTTAAAAAATATTAGCTTATAATACAGCACTAAATTTTGACCCTTATTAATTTATATTATACTTATTTAGTAGATATTAATAAAAATGAAATTCCTTTAGGAGAAGTATATAAAAATGACTTCATCTTAAAATATGCAAAAGATATTTTAGAATAATAAAAAAAAGAGCTAATAGCTCCTTTTTTTGTTATTTATTTTAATCATTTATTGGAGCATCATGCCCTGGAATATCATCTAAGTTTAGCATTTCTTTAGCTAAAGATATCATTCGTTCTGTTCCTGTATGTTTATTTTTTTCATCAGAAAGTTTAACGACTCCAGTCCAAGGAATATCATAAGAAGATATTTCTGTTAATTTCATCACTATATTCATTGGTCTCAAATCTGTATCATTAGTAAGATTTGTTCCTATACCAAATGATAGTCCTATTCTTCCTTTAAAACAATTTGTGATCGTTTCTACTCTTTCAGAATTTAATCCATCTGAGAAAATGATTGTTTTAAATAATGGATTAATTCCCATTTTTTGATAATGAGCAATTGTTTTTTCTCCAAATTCAATCGGATCACCAGAATCATGGCGAACACCATCAAAAAGTTTTGATAATTTTTTATCAAATTGACTAAAGAACACGTCTGATGTATAAGTATCTGTTAATGCAATTCCTAAATCTCCATAATATACTTTTACCCAACGATCTAAACTAATTGAATTTGCTACTTTAAAACCATATCTAGCTCCATGAAACATAAACCATTCATGTGCATGTGTACCAATTGGTTTTACATCATACTTATGTGCAAAATGTACATTTGATGTTCCTACAAAACTTTTACCTGAATGATTTTTTAACTCCTGTACAACTACATCTTGCACTTCATAACTATGTCTACGACGAGTTCCAAATTCTGCTACAGTAACATCTAAACGATTATAAAGATCAACCTTGTCACTTGTTCTTTTTATAACTTCTGCATTAGAAATTCTTTTTGCATTAGTTAAAGTATAATACAATTCACTAATTAAATATAAAATAGGAACTTCCCATAAAATTGTCCTGTACCAATAACCTTCAACCTCAACTTCTAAATCTGA
Organism: Flavobacteriales bacterium UBA5933; assembly: GCA_002430925.1. GTDB lineage: Bacteria > Bacteroidota > Bacteroidia > Flavobacteriales > Weeksellaceae > Empedobacter. The sequence goes on along the minus strand of DJDD01000004.1, from coordinate 3,323 downwards.
TCCATTTTGTGTAATTTTAACTTCTGAAGGATCATAGCGATAACCTTGTAGAAAATCTAAATAAGCTGGACTTAAATAAGGACAATTTTTTGCGAAAAAATATTTTTCAGATTTAGTTAAAGCTAAATTAGCCATTGCATTTATTTCATTTTGCAAAACTTTTGCAAAACCATCAGGAAATTGATGCTCTCCTCTATTTATAAATTTATAACGAGCTTTTACATCAGGGTACAATTTAGTTACACCAAATTGCATTGTAAACTTATAAAAATCGTTATCTATAATTGAATTGACTATACTCATTTTTCAAAATGATTATTTAATTTTAATAAAGATAAAAAAAACCATCATTTTCAGATGGTTTTATTTGTATTATATTGAAAACAAAAATTAATCTGTTGTTCTTTTTTGTATTTTAGGTAATTCAAAATTTATCACGAAAGATGCATCTCTGTATGATGAATTCTCAGTAAGAGAACTACCTGTATAATATTTATTACGAGCAAAGGCTAAACGTGAAGGTAAAATAATAACTCCTTGAAAATTATATAAATCTGTAATTGCTCTATCTGTCGTTTTAAAATGTTTTAAACCTTCAGCAAAGTTTTTTAATTCTATATTTTCTCGTTTTACTCCATTACTGATTTCTGTAGATGTTAAAGTTGCATAATAAAATTCTGGATCTTTTAGAGCCGAACCATCACCTGTATTTGTACTACTTGTAACATATGATTGAACATAACCATATTTTCTTGAATAATCTGTACTGTTTGTTGCAACAAAAAATGAAGCCTTATATGATAAATAAATAGAAGTACTATCGCTAGAAACTATACTTTCTCCTGTTCCTACGTGATTAGGATTTTCTGCATACCAAATTCCCAAATCATCTTTTTTTGCAATAGATTTTAAAGATGGGTAAGCATCATCATCATTCCCTGTTATAGTATCAAATTTAGTTAATTTCCCTGTTGTTGAATCAAAGTAATAGTCATTCAATAATTGTTCAATTGCTTCATCATCTAATGCATTTCTCTCTTCTATTGGTATTTTAGTTTCTTTATTTGTACTATCATCATCACTATTACAACTTATTAAAAATATTGAACATGTAACTAAAGTAACAAAGAATTTCTTTATCATATTATTTCGATTTATATTGCGAATTTAGAAAAAATATTAGTTTATCCTAATAAAATTAAATTATAAAAATGAGATTAGATAAATTTTTGTGGAGTGTGAGATATTATAAAACCAGATCTTTAGCTTCAGATGCATGTAAAAAAAATCGTATAAAAGTAAATGGCGCTGTAGTTAAAGCTTCTCGAGAAATAATTCCTGGTGATGCTATAGAAGTAAAAAAAGATCAAATAAACCTGTCTTTTAAAGTTTTACAAGTTCCTAAAAATAGAATTGGAGCAAAACTACTTACATTACATATCATTGATACAACTCCTAAAGAAGAATATGAAGTTTTAGAATTAAGAAGATTATCACAAGATTATTACAGAGAAAAAGGAGAAGGAAGACCTACGAAGAAAGATCGTCGTGATTTAGATGATTATTTAGATGGTGATGAAAGTACAAATGAAGAAAAAATTATTACAGGAGAAGATTTGGATTAAAGCCAAATCTTCTCTTGTTTTAATTGATTCATTATTTCATCTAATATTTCCAAAGGACTTTGATTAGAGATACTAATTGTATATTTTGCTTTTTCGTAAAATTGGTTACGTTCAAACAAATGTTTAGCAATAAACTCCATCATTTCATCATTAGATAGATGAGCAATTAATGGTCTAGTATGTTTTTTACTTTCTAATCTTTTTGCTAAATATGGCAATTGTACTCTTAAAAAAATAGAAGTACTTTTATTTACTATTTCATCTATATTATCATAATAAACAGGTGTACCTCCACCAAGAGATAAAACTATATTAGTACTTGTAAGGATTTCTCGCAAGGCTTCTTTTTCTTTTTTGCGAAAACCTAATTCTCCTTCACTTTCAAAAATTTCACTTATTTTTTTTGCATATTTTTTTTCAATAAATTCGTCTAAATCAATGAATTCATATCCTATAGCTTTTGCTAAATCTTTACCAGTAGTGGTTTTTCCACTACCCATATAACCAATTAAAGAGATTATCATTTAGTTGTATATTAATTTTAATTAACAGGTAAATCCTCCGAATAAAATATTGTTAACCTTGCATATCCATTGAAAGTATCAATCTGATAAGAATATGTTTTTTCTAATCGTTTTGCATCAAATCGCTCCACATTATATGTTACATTAAATTCTTCATTAGTAACTGTAGCATTAGAATGATGATATTTAGATTTTGGAGTATCTTTTTTAATTTCTGTTCTGTATTGATTTAAAAACTTAATCGGAAATGAATATGTTAATTTATAAACGATTTCTTGAGAAATTTCTATTGCAGTAATCTTATTCAAAAACATTGTTCCTTGATTATTTTTCTTAATTTTCAAAGAATCTACTCTATCAATATTTTGTATATATAAGTTTTTTGAAAGTTTAGAAACTTTAAAACAACGGTCGTTTAATTTTTGATGAATAATTTGTGGTTGCTCTTTTATCAAACTTTTTAAATCTTTTAATGTTAAATTAGCTAAATGAGCATCCTTTGTTTGTTCATTACAATTATTTGCATATTCAGAATCTGGCACATCAGCCTCAGGATTATCAGATTTTTTACATGATACTACAAATAGTAATGCAACAATTATATAAAATATTTTATTTTTCATCTAAAAATTTAAATTAACACTATCCATAATTTGGATTGTGACAAATATATTATATATCCTCTTAAAAACACATCTACTCTCAATTATTTTTATATAACTGATATTTTTTTACCTTTTTAAAATTTAATTCAAAAAAATAATACTTTTTAAGTTCTTAAAATATAAATATTTAATCATTTTTTAAAAAAAAAAGCGCAAAAAGGTTTGTTAAATTCGTATTAATCGCCCTATATTTGCACTCGATTTAAGAAGACGACCTGGTAGCTCAGTTGGTAGAGCACAACACTTTTAATGTTGGGGTCCTGGGTTCGAGCCCCAGCCAGGTCACTTAATTCTAAACGTTCTTTTATTTATTAAAAAATAAATTGTTTTTCGTTTTGAAAACTCAAATATAATCGTATATTTGCAGTCCGAAAAAAACGGAGACCTGGTAGCTCAGTTGGTAGAGCACAACACTTTTAATGTTGGGGTCCTGGGTTCGAGCCCCAGCCAGGTCACAAACTTTTAGTTATTGAAAAGTATAAAAACAATAACACTCCAATTTACGGAGA
>DJDD01000185.1 GCA_002430925.1 Flavobacteriales bacterium UBA5933 | reverse complement strand
TGTTTTTATCTTAGAATGCTCTGAATGACACTTGGTAAGTTATAAGTAATGAGTTTTGAGTTCTAAGTTTTACGCTGAACTTAAACACTGAAGAACTTATTGATTCTTTGACAGGCTCAGAATGACATAATAAGTTATAATAAAAGTTTGTTGGATTCCGAAAAAATAATATTTTTCACAAAACTGATTAGCTAGTAAAAACAACCTTAAAAAGTTGTTTTTGCTAGATACTTTGGAATAACAAATCGTAAGGAAAGCAACATTAATGTTGCGCTTTGTTCCAAAAAATAAAAAATATAAGCATAAAAAAACCTCGCAAAATTGCGAGGTTTTTATTTATATCGAATAATTGATTATTCTTCAGTTTTTGGAGCTTCTTCAGCAACAACTTCTTCAGTTGTTTCTTCCTCTTTTTTCGCTTTTTTATCGTTAGCGTAAATAGGGTTATCGAAGTTAAAGAAAGAACCTTCTTCTGTATTAGCTCTAGACGCTTTTTCAGCATCTAATTTAGCTAATTCTGCTCTTGTCTTAGCAGCTTCTTCAGCAGCTTTGATAGATGCAGCATCTGGAACGATTTCGAAAGAGTAATCTACCTCAACTTCTCTGTGGAAACGAACTTTTGCTTCGTATTTTCCTAAACGCTTAATAGTGTTACCAGGAATTTTGATATTTTTCTTTTCGATTTCTACTCCAGCTTTAACTAAAGCTTCAGCTAAATCAGCATTGTTAACAGATCCAAATAATTTGTCTCCAGAACCAACTTTAGCTTCAATTTTAACAACTAAACCGTCTAATTTAGCTGATTTTTCTTTTGCAGAAGCGATTAATGAAGCTTCTTCAGCTTTACGAGTTTCTAAAACTTCGTTTAAAGCTTTTACATTATTTGGTGTTGCAACTGACACTAATCCACGAGGGATTAAGAAGTTACGTGCGTATCCAGGTTTTACTGAAACAACTTCAAATTCAAAACCTAAACCTTCTACATCTTGTCTTAAAATTACGTTCATGATAATTTAATTTTAGGTTTTATTATTTTAATTGATCACCAATGAATGGCATTAATGCTAAGTGACGAGCTCTTTTGATCGCTTTAGAAACTTTTCTTTGGTATTTTAAAGAAGTTCCTGTGTAACGACGAGGTAAGATTTTACCTTGCTCATTCACGAATTGAATTAAGAAATCAGCGTCTTTATAGTCAACGTATTTGATTCCAAATTTTTTGAAACGACAATATTTTGAATTTGATTGTGTTTCGATATCTAAAGGAGATAAATAACGGATTTCTGATTCGCTACCTCCAGCTGCTTTTTTTGCTAAATCGTCAATTGCCATAGCTTGATTATTTGTTAGAGTTAGACTTTAATTTTGTTCTACGTTTTTCTGCCCATTCGATTCCGTGTTTGTCTAATTTCACAGTTAAGAAACGAATAACGCGCTCATCACGTTTGTAAGCTACTTCTAATTGAGATACTAATTCAGCATTCTCAGTTTTGAATTCTACTAAGTGGTAGAATCCATTTCTTTTGTTTTGGATTTGGTAAGCTAATTTTTTTAAGCCCCAGTTCTCTTTTGCAACGATTTCTCCTCCGTTAGCAGTAACAAAATCATTGAATTTATTAACTGCTTCCTCTACCTGAGAATCAGATAGAACGGGAGTCAAAATGAAAACAGTTTCGTAATGTGTCATTTTTAACTACTTTAATAAGTTATTATTAATACTAAAATTCGAGGTGCAAATATACCAAGAATAATTTTAATAATACAAATGATTTTTTTTATTTTACAAATCAACAATTAATTACTGATTTATAACCGTTTAATAAAAGTGTTAAAATTTTTGTGATAGGTTTTTAAAAAAAAAGTTTAAAAACATTTTTTTTTTCAAAAAACTACCTTACATTTGTATCACATAAAAGGCTAATGGCTTTTTCATAGGTTTAGGTTGGTTAAGGTTAAAACCCTCGCGTCTTGCGAGGGTTTTCCTTTTTTATATAAAAACATCTTCTTAAATTTGGTCATACATTAAACAATAATTATGACTACAAAATACAGTCCTATATCAAGCGAATTATTTATTAAGAATAGAGCTAAATTCTCAAAAGAATTAAAGCCTAAATCTTTAGCTATATTTAATTCAAATGATATTTATCCTATTTCTTCTGACTCTACTTTACCATTTGCACAACATCGTGATATTTTCTATTTATCTGGAGTAGATCAAGAAGAATCTGTTTTACTAATTTTCCCTGATGCGTATGATGCTAAATACAGAGAAATTTTATTTGTAAGAGAAACAAATGAACATATTGCTATTTGGGAAGGAGAAAAACTTTCTAAAAAACAAGCAACTGATGTTTCTGGAATAAAAACAGTTCTTTGGTTACAAGATTTACCAGCTATTTTAAGAAAATTGATGGTAGAAGCAGAAAACGTGTATATTAATAAAAATGAACATTACCGTGTTTCTGAAGCACCTCAACTAGAGACACGAGAAGATCGCTTTACAAAACAATTACAGAGAGATTATCCTGGGCATACTTATTTACGTTCTAATCCTATTTTACAGCGTTTACGTTCTGTAAAAGAACAAGAAGAAATAGATTTAATTCAGCATGCTTGTGACATTACAGAAAAAGGATTTAGAAGAATATTAAACTTTGTAAAACCTGATGTTTGGGAATTCGAAATAGAAGCAGAATTTGTACATGAATTTTTACGTAATCGTTCAAAAGGTTTTGCTTATACTCCGATTATAGCTGCAGGTAACAATGCGAATGTTTTACATTATATTCAAAACAATCAACAATGTAAAGATGGTGATTTAATCTTATTTGATGTTGCTGCAGAATATGCAAACTATTCTTCTGATATGTCTCGTACAATTCCTGTAAATGGAAAGTTTACAAAACGTCAACGTGAAGTTTATGATTCTATTTTACGTTGTAAAAAAGAAGCTGAAGATAGATTAATAGCTGGTAATAATTGGTATAAATTCCACGAAGAAATGGGAAAAGTTTATACTTCTGAATTATTAGGTTTAGGCTTATTAGATAAAGCTGATGTGCAAAATGAAGATTCTTCTTGGCCTGCCTATAAAAAATATATGATGCATGGAACATCTCATCACATGGGATTAGATACACATGATTACGGAATCTTAACAGATGATTTTACAGCTAACATGGTATTTACTATCGAACCAGGATTCTATCTTCAAGAAGAAGGTTTCGGGATACGCTTAGAAGATAATTATGTGATACAAAAAGAAGGAAATCCATTTAATTTGATGCGTAATATTCCTATTGAAGCGGAAGAAATTGAAGATTTAATGAATAAATAGAAAGAAAAAAAACGGCTAATTGAATTAGCCGTTTTTTATGGTTAATCAAATTTAACCTTATATTGTTCATCGAATTTCTTACGTTCTTCTGCTGTAAGTTTACTTCTCATGTATTTAATGCTATAACCTCCTATCATTTTATCTCCTTTATAATACATCCAATCAGAAATTTCTTCTGGTTTTATAATTACTGTATCATTTAATTTTACATCTTTTGTGTATTGAGGTGCATTATCAACCACTCCTTTAAGTTGATCATCTTGATCTGTATAAACATCTCTAATCCAAACATGTTCTTTTTGAGTAGAATTAGGAATATTATACATTTCTTTTACAATAAAATTAGTAGTTGTTGTATCTTTCATAGACAAAGCTAACTTGAAATCATCAAATGTTTGTCTTGCTTCTTTTCCTATACTATCTAAATCTTTTTGTTCTTTTTCTTGCTTATCAATCCCTTTATAAGCATTAACACCTATTTGTTCTGTTTTGTTTCCACAAGAAAACAATACTGATACAAATGCGATTGTAAAAAAAATATTTCTCATAATTAGATTTGTTTGATATTTATAAAGTTACAAAATTTATTGAAAATAAGATAAGTATAATTCTTTAGGTTGTGGCAAAATCCAATCTTGATGACCAAAATAACTCCATGTTGTGTAAGCCAAATTATAATTAGGATTTGTAAACTGATAATAAGGACTTCCGTTTACAGATACTTTAGCATCAACAAAAACTTTTACATCTTTAACTCCTTTTTTCTCATAATCTAACTTAACAAATCGCGCAAATTGCCACATCATATCTGGACTGAAAGACATCTTAGATATTTGTTTATGATTTATATAATTATCTAAAAAAACCTTCTCTCTTTTCAAAAATTTACCTTTATGTTTCGGATCTGGTTTTGAAACATAAACAATAACTTCTCCTGATTTATTTCTTAACATCATACGCCAAGAAAGACGATGTCCTTCTTCTGTCCAAAGTACATCTCCTGGTATAAAATAATTACGGACAGGTAAATATATTTGCCATAAAACATAAAAACAAAGTAAATATGAAAACATAACCCTATTGGTTGTTAATAAATTATCTTCACTTGAACGATCCATCATAAAGGACTTTTTTGGGAAAACAATCTCTTGAACTTTTACAGGATCATAGAAAAAAATCATCATTGCTAAAGCAAAAAATGGAAAAATACCTATACGTAAAGTTATTGAATTAAATATATGAAAGAAAAGTGCACATTTAAATGCTGTTGGTCTTGTCTTTTTTACTAACATTGCAGGAATAATAAGAAGATCAAATAAAAAACCTAATACAGCAAACACTTGTGCAAATTTCATACTACTTATTACATTTGATAAACCTGTAAGATGATATTTTGTTGATAAAATATTAGCATAATAAGAAAATGTAATGTGTAAAAAAGTTCCATTAAACCAATCTGGGTAAATCTTTACAATTGCTGCGAATGTATAAACAATTAATAATTGAATAATAAAAATTGTTGGAATCCAATTACGACATGTTAATCGTTTTATTTTTGGAAAAATTATACAATCAATAGAAAAAAATTGATGAGCTGGTATTATTGTCATCATCCACGAAATTAGCATAAACAAATAATAATGGTTATTATAACTTGTTTTTTGCATAAAATATGTTAATGACCAAAAAATGGCAAAAAATATTGTAGAAAATCTATATAAAAAGCCAAATGCAATAAACCAGCCTAAAATCCCCATTAAGACATAAAGGTAAATCATATTATGACCTAGAAAAACATTTGTCCATTCGAATCCTATAAATGAAAACGATAAATGAGGTTCTACAAAATTGGATTGTACCCACCCTGTAAAAATAGCTCCCCAACATTCTGCAACAATTAATAATCCGAAAATTATACGAAATATAACAAGAGGCGAATTATCTACCTTCCTAAAAAAATATTCACTAAACATTTTTATCGATTAATTTTAGCTAATTTATAACTATTCATTATAGTTTAACTATTTTTGATGTACATTTATTTAATGAAAGAGAAAATTATTTTATTTGATGGAATTTGCAATTTATGTAATAAATCTGTTCAGTTCGTTATAGAACATGATAAACATAATTATTTTAAATTTGCTTCATTACAATCTAATTTTGGACAAAGTTTTTTAAAAGAAAAAAAAATAGATCAAAATAATTTTGATTCAATAATTTATATTGAAGATAATAAATACTACACTAAATCTTCTGCAGCACTAAAAATTGCAAAACACTTGGATAAAAATATTTCTTGGTTAAACTATTTTATTGTTGTTCCTAAACCTATTCGTGATTTTTTTTATAGCTTAATCGCTAATAATCGTTACAAATTATTTGGAAAACAAGAAAGTTGTTGGTTACCTACGAAAGAATTAAAAGCTAAATTCTTAGAATAATTAAAAATTTAGCCTTACAAATAACTTTGTGATTTTATTTATGTCTTTTCTTTAGAATTTCTAAAACATCTTTCAATTCATAACCTCGATCATGTAAAGCCATAAGGTAATAAAAAAATACATCGGCTGATTCCTCCAAGAAATTTTCATCATTATCTTGTTCAGATGCGATAACCATTTCTACAGCTTCTTCTCCCATTTTTTTTGCAATTTGGGAACTACCTTTTTTATGAACACGCTTCATTTTAGATTTCTTTGAATCTTCTAGTTTAGCGTCTTCTATCATTATTTCCAATTTCTTTAAGAAAGGAAATTTTTTCTCTTTTTTAGTATCCTGATTATTATTTAATTCCATAAAAAATATATCTGATTGCATTAGGCTTGTACCAAAATACAAAATAAAGATAACAATATCTATTTAAATTGGCTTGTCAATATTACCATTTTATTCAATAAAAAACATTTTTTATTTCATCTTTTTTTATTATTTTATATGAGTAATGAATGTTTTATTTTATGAGAATTTTCAGTATTTTTACGCGAAAATAAACATATCGCAAACACAATGAACACAAACGATTTTTCCTTAAGACATATTGGAAATAACTCTGAACAAGCTAAAGAAATGCTTTCTGTTATTGGTAAAGATTCTATTGAAGCTTTAGTTGATGCAACTCTTCCGCAAAACATTCGACTAAAAGATAGTTTAGATTTACCTGATGCATTATCAGAATTTGAAACAACAAATCATTTAGCTGAGTTAGCTTCTCTTAACAAAAAAATTAAAAATTACATTGGTTATGGGTATTACGGAACTATTTTACCTGCACCAATACAACGTAATGTATTAGAAAATGCAGGTTGGTATACTGCATATACTCCATATCAAGCAGAAATTGCACAAGGACGTTTAGAAGCTTTACTAAATTTTCAAACTGTTATCTCTGATTTAACTGGTTTACCTATTGCAAATGCTTCTTTATTAGATGAAGGAACCGCTTGTGGTGAAGCTATGCATATGTTATTAGAATCTCGTACAAGAGAACAAAAGAAAAATAATGTAATCAAATTTTTTGTTGCTGATAATTTATTCCCTCAATCCATTGCAGTTTTACAAACAAAAGCAGAAGGATTAGGAATTGAATTAGTAATCGGAAATTTCGAAACAACAAAATTAACAGAAGAGTTCTTTGGTGCTATTGTACAATATATAGGAAAAGGAGGACAAATTAACCACTATAGTTCTTTTATAGAAAAAGTTAATGCTTTAGGAATTAAAGTTGCTGTTGCAACAGATTTATTAGCTCTAACATTATTAACACCTCCAGGAGAATGGGGAGCTGATATTGTTATTGGTACTTCTCAACGTTTTGGTGTTCCTATGGGATATGGTGGACCACACGCTGCATTTTTATCTTGTACAGAAGATTATAAACGCTCTATTCCAGGACGTATCATTGGTGTTTCTCAAGATCGTTTAGGAAACCGTGCTTTGCGTATGGCTTTACAAACACGTGAACAACATATAAAACGTGAAAAAGCAACTTCTAATATTTGTACTGCACAAGTATTATTGGCTGTAATGGCTTCTTTTTATGCTGTATATCATGGTAAAGACGGTTTACAATATATCGCAAATCAAATTCATACAAAAGCTGGTATTTTACAAGCTGGTGTTCAACATTTAGGATTTAAAACTGTTAATACTTCTTTCTTTGATACAGTACAAATCGAAGTTGAAAACTCAGACGAAATTGTAAAAATATTTGCTGAAGAAGAAATTAACGTAAATGGTTTCGAAGCTGGAAAAATTTCTATTACAGTTGATGAGATGACTTCAGAAGAAGATATTTTCGAAATATTAAGTGTTTTTGCAACAATTAAAAATACTGAAGAAGGTTTTGAATTTGAAGTAGAAGATACATATTTACCTGAAAATTTAATTAGAACTTCTGATTTCTTAACGCATGAAAACTTCAATTCATTCCACACAGAAACAGAATTAATGCGCTACATCAAACGTTTAGAGCGTAAAGATTTAGCTCTAAATCAATCAATGATTGCATTAGGATCTTGTACAATGAAATTGAATGCTGCTACAGAACTTTTACATATGTCATGGGAAAGAATGGGTAATGTTCACCCATTTACTCCAAAAGAACAAGTTGTAGGATACCAAACATTAATCAAAAACTTAGAAGATTACTTAGCTGTAATCACAGGATTTGATGCTACATCTTTACAACCAAACTCTGGTGCACAAGGAGAATATGCAGGATTAATGGTGATTCGTTCTTATTTCCAATCAAAAGGAGAAGATCATCGTAATGTTGTTTTAATTCCACAATCAGCTCACGGAACAAATCCTGCTTCTGCTGCTATGGCAGGAATGCAAGTTGTTGTTGTAAAAAACTTAGAATCTGGTGAAACTGATTTAGTTGATTTAAAAGAAAAATGTGAAAAACATAAAGATAATTTAGCTGCTTTAATGATTACTTATCCATCTACTTACGGTGCATTTGACAGTAATATCGAAGAAGTTACAACTATGATTCACGAATATGGAGGACAAGTTTACATGGACGGCGCAAATATGAATGCACAAGTTGGATTAACTTCTCCAGGAAATATCGGTGCCGATGTTTGTCACTTAAACTTACACAAAACATTTGCTATCCCTCATGGTGGTGGTGGACCTGGTGTTGGACCAATCTGTGTTAAATCTCACTTAGCTCCATTCTTAGGTTCTTCTCCATTAATTGAAACTGGTGGTAAAGAAGCTAAAAATACATTCGCAGCTGCTCCTTACGGTTCTGCATTTATTTTACCAATTTCTTACTCTTACATTTTAATGTTAGGTGCAGAAGGTTTATTAAAAGCTACACAAGGTGCAATATTAAATGCAAACTATATGAAATCTCGTTTAGAGAAACATTATGATATTTTATATACAAATGCAAACAATGTTGTAGCACATGAATTTATTTTAGATTGTCGTCCATTTAAAAAAGCTGGAATTGAAGTTACAGATATAGCAAAACGTTTAATAGATTATGGTTTCCATGCTCCTACTGTTTCTTTCCCAGTTGCTGGAACTTTGATGGTTGAGCCAACAGAATCTGAAAACAAAGCAGAATTAGATCGTTTTTGTGATGCTTTAATTTCTATTCGTCAAGAAATAGATGAAGTTGCTAATGGAGATTATCCTGTAGATAATAATGTTCTACATAACGCTCCTCACCCACAACATTTATTAACTTCTGATGAATGGGAATATCCTTATACTCGTTCTAAAGCTGCATTCCCATTAGAATGGGTTAGAGAACGTAAATTCTTTGCTTCTGTATCTCGTATTGATGATGCTTATGGAGATAGAAATTTAATTTGTACTTGTGCTCCTATTGAAGCTTACATGGACTAAAATTAAAATATATATAATACTAAAAGCCGTTCTGAAAATATTCAGAACGGCTTTTTATTTTATTGTCGTTATTTAAACTTTTTTTAATTCTATTTTTGGGGCAATTGCTTCGCACCGTG
>DJDD01000186.1 GCA_002430925.1 Flavobacteriales bacterium UBA5933 | reverse complement strand
TCTTTTTTAGCTGTTTTTTTAGCAGGAGCTTTTTTCTTAGGTTTTTCTTCTGCGTTTTCATCTTTTTTAGCTGTTTTTTTAGCAGGAGCTTTTTTCTTAGGTTTTTCTTCTACTTTAGCTTCTTCAGCAGGAGCTTCTTCGATGTTTTGTTCAGCTTGTTGAGCAGCCATTGCAGCTTCTACTGCAGCTAAATCAATGTTTAATAATCCATTTTTGTGTAAGATATTATACCATTGAAATAATTTTTTTAAGTCAGAATCGTAAACTCTAGAATCATCGTATTCTGGTAATACTTCTTCCATGTATTTACGCAATTCAGCTCCAGAAGATTTATGATCTACAGTTTCACCTCCATTTTCTTTCTTGTAAATTCTAAAGAATACTTCAGCTAATGGAAACTCTTGTGATACACCATAAATAGCAACATTTTCTAATAAACTAACATTGTAGTTAGAAGCGATTGAGATTTTTTTACCTTTTTCTAAATCTTCAACAACAAAACCATTTCTTGTTTGAGAAACTAAACGGTATAATCCTGGTTTTCCTGAAATTGCGATAACTCTTGATAAATCCATATTTTATTATGTTTTAAGGGGCTATGAAGGGAATTTCATTTTGTAACTCGTGTTTACTTTCCCTTTTGTTATGTTTTTTAATTTATTACTTATTAATTTCTTTTTGAAATTTGAGATATAATCAATAAAAAGAATTCCTTCTAAATGATCATATTCATGCTGAATTACTCTGGCGCGAATATCCGAAAAAGTTTCTGTATGTTTTTCCCAATTTTCATCAAAATATTCCAAAGTTATAGATTCTGGACGAATAACATCTTCATGTATATGAGGAATGCTTAAGCATCCTTCTCCAAAAGCCCATTCATCACCTTCAGAAGTACTAATTTTTTTAGGGTTAATGAAAACACGTTTAAAACCTTTTAATTCGTCTTTAACATCTTCATAATCCTCGTCTTCTTCAAATGGAGAGCAATCTACAATAAATAAACGAATGTCTTTTCCTATTTGTGGTGCTGCAATACCAACTCCATTAGAATCGTACATAGTATCGAACATATTATCTATTAATTCTTGTAAATTTTTGTAATCCTTGTCAATATCGTGAGAAACTTTTCTCAAAACAGGATCTCCATAAGCTACAACTGGTAGTACCATTTTTTGGTTATTTTTATAAAATTAATCGCAAAGATACGATTGTTAAAGTTTATGTGATAAAAAAGATTGTAAAATTATCACAGCGCTTACTTTATCCACCATTCCTTTTTCTTGACGTTTTTTCTTTTTCATTCCTCCTTCAAACATAGCTCTAGATGCCATTTTTGAAGTAAACATTTCATTTTCTCTATGAACTTTTATTGCTGGAAATTCAGTAGAAAATTTTTCAATGAATGGTAAAATTTTATTTTCAATTTCATTTAATTCTCCTGAAAATCGAACAGATAAGCCAATTACTATGTCAGAAACGTTTTCTTTGGCAATGTATTGTTTTAGAAATTCTAATAATTTAGACGTTTCTATAGTATCTAGAGGAGAAGCGATAATTTGTAATTCATCAGTAACTGCTATTCCAGTTCTTTTACCTCCGTAATCTAATGCTAATATTCTTGCCATTTTGCAAATTTATAAAAACATACTTATAGATGTATATAAAATGTACTTTTTAAAATTTTATATCTTTTATAATTATATCTAATTTGTTTATTAATAGTTATTCATTTGCAATAGTGATTGAAGCGACATCCTTTTTAGATTGGTTATTTCTACTTTACTTAAGAACTAATTTGAAATGACCAATCTAAAAAGATACAGCGAAAAAGCGCGGTGCGAAGCAATTGCCAAAATAATAGATATAAGTTATAATTATATTTAAAAAATCAAAAAAAAATTAACGTACTTTTATACTGTAACAACCAAATTTTAAATATGAAAAAATATCTATTAATGTTATTTAAAATAATCGTCTTTGTAGTATCATTAATAATTTTATATCTGTTAGCTGTAATTATTTTACCTCTTTTTAGTATTAATAAAAAAAATGAAAAAAAATCAGATAAAACCATTAGTATATACATTTTAACTAATGGGATGCATACTGATATCGTTGTACCTGTAAAAACTGACGTTATAGATTGGTCTGTTACGATTCCTTTTACTGATACAAAGTCTAAAAAAGTATTTGAAAATATTGCATTTGGTTGGGGAGATAAAGGATTTTATCTAAATACACCTGAATGGAGCGATCTAAAACCTTTAACAGCTATTAATGCAGCATTTGGTGGTACTACTGCCATGCACATAACTTTTTACAACGATTTGTATGTTGGAGAAAATTGTAAAAAAATTAAAATATCTATTGAGGATTATAAAAACTTGGTACAGTTCATGAAAAATTCTTTTGCTTTAGATTCAAACCGTAAAATTCAATATATAAAAACAGATGCTTTATATGGTGATAATGATTCATTTTATGAAGCTAATGGAAGATATAGTATTTTTTATACATGCAATACTTGGGCTGCAAATGCTTTAAAAAACGCAAATCAGAAATCTCCAATATGGACAGCAACTCAACAAGGAATTTTTTATCATTATAGATAATTTTTTTACTATTCATTTTCAAATAGTTGAAATAAAAACTAAAAAAAGTGTATTTTTTTTTAGATTTTAGATTTGGAAGTAATAAAAATTCATTTATATTTGCATCACAATAAAGGAAACAAATTCCTCCTTAGCTCAGTTGGTTAGAGCATCTGACTGTTAATCAGAGGGTCCTTGGTTCGAGCCCAAGAGGAGGAGCAAAAAAAAGACAATCATTAGTTTGATTGTCTTTTTTTATTTGTAATATTAAATATTATACTTCATCATATTTTTTTTCTTTTTGAAAAGGTAAAAAAAATGCAAATACAACAAATTGAACTATAAAAAGGAATAATCCCATTTTCCACCATGAGGTAAAAATTGATTTGCTTAAAAAGTAAACATCTGATTGTGTATTATTTTTTGATGACATTATGGAAATTAGTATTCCACATAAAATCGATGATAGAGCTATAATAATAACTCCAATAATTTTATTTTTCATATAAGTAGGTAATAGTGTTTTTATATAATCAATTATTAAACCAAAAGGTATTTATTACTTGTATATATTTTTAATGGCGAGCAAATATAAAGTAGGAATTTTCAATTTTATTTTTTTACAATCGATTTTATCAATAACCGTATACAGAATATTATTCTTTAAACACAGTTAAAAAGATACTTTAAAAAGTGTTTTTATCTGTAAACAAATCAAAAATTTATCTTAATATCTTATTTTTTGTATTTTAACAATCATATTTTTTGTATTAGTAAATTTATACAGACAAATACAATAAAAAAAGACATGTGCACAACACAAAAATTAAAAGTAGATACTGTAGGTAGTTTTTTACGTCCTGAAAGATTAAAAGAAGCGAGAATAAAATTTGAAAACAATGAAATTTCTAAGGATGAACTAGAAAAAATAGAGAACGAAGAAATTAAAAATATTGTTGAAAAACAGATAGAAGTGGGATTAGAAGCTGTAACTGATGGTGAATTTAGACAAAGTTACTGGCATTTAGATTTCTTTTGGGGATTTAATGGTGTTGAACACAATTTAATGGAAAGAGGCTATTTATTTCATGGAGAAGAAACAAGAAATGATTCAGCTTGTTTAACTGGAAAAGTATCATTTTCTGAAAATCATCCTTATTTAAAAGCTTTTTCTTTCTTAAAATCTATTACTGATGGAAAAGTACAAGCAAGACAAAGTATTCCTGCACCAGCCCAATTTTATGCAGAATTAGTACGTGAATCAAACGAAGAAAAAGTAAATGAATTTTATCCAAATAGAGAAGATTTATTTACTGATATTTCTAAAGCTTATAGAGATACAATTTTAAAATTATATGAATTAGGTTGTAGAGATATCAAAATAGATGATTGTACTTGGGGAATGTTATGTGACCAAAACTTTTGGAAAAATATGGCTGGAGATAGCTATGATCCACAAGAACTACAAGATATTTATCTAAAATTAAATAACGAAGCATTAAAAGATTTACCTGAAGATTTAAGAGTTTCTACACATGTTTGTAGAGGTAATTATCATTCTACATGGGCTACTTCTGGTGGATATGAGCCTGTAGCATCTACATTATTTGCAAAAGAAAATGTTGGAAACTTCTATTTAGAATTTGATGATGATCGCTCTGGTAATTTTGAACCTTTAAGACATGTTCCTGCAAACAAAAATGTTGTTTTAGGATTAGTTACAAGTAAAAGTGCTACTTTAGAAAATAAAGAATCTATCATAGAAAGAATCAAAGAAGCAAGTCAATACATTCCATTAGAACAATTAAGTTTAAGCCCACAATGTGGTTTTGCATCGACTGAAGAAGGAAATATTCTTACTGAAGAAGATCAATGGAAAAAAATTCGTTTAATCCAAGAGATTGCGAAAGAAGTTTGGTCTTAATTTAAAATTGTTTACTAAACACACCTAAATAACTATTAATTTAAGATAAATGACTTATATTTTTTTAATGTAAGTCATTTATTTTTTATAAAAACTATTAGTTATCAAATAACTAACATGATATTATTATGAATAATATTATGTTTAGTAAAATACATAATTCAATAAGTAAAAATGTATTTCAATTTTTGTAATTTTGTATAGTAGAATTTATTAGTAATAAATACAATTATATAAAATGTCAAACATTACATTTACAATGATTAAGCCTGATGCTGTTGCAAAAGGTCACATCGGAGATATCTTAAAAGATATCACAGACGCTGGTTTCAAAATCAAAGCAGCTAAAATGACTCAATTAGCAAAACAAGATGCTGAAGCTTTTTATGCAGTTCACAAAGAGCGTCCTTTTTTCAATGACTTAGTTGAATTTATGACTTCTGGACCAATCGTTGCTGCTGTTTTAGAAAAAGACAATGCTGTTGCTGATTTCCGTACTTTAATTGGAGCTACAAACCCAGCTGAAGCTGCTGAAGGAACAATTCGTGCAAAATATGCAGAATCTATTGATGCGAATGCTGTACATGGTTCTGATTCTGATGAAAACGCTGCTATTGAAGCTGCATTTCATTTTGCTGCAAAAGAAATATTCTAATTAGTTTTTATAAAAAACTATATTAAATAGATAACTTATCCTCTCAAAATTTTTGAGAGGATTTTTTTTACCTTAAAATTTCATTACCTTTAATTCAAATTCTAAATAATGAAAAAAGTAATTTTAGCATCTTTTGCAATTTTTTCCTTATCTGTAATAAGTTGTGAAAATAAAAATGAACAAGTAAAAAATGAACAAGAGGTAGTTGATTCTACAATGATAAAATTAGAAACAGGAAACGAACCTATTAACTACGAAGGAAAATACAAGGGAACAATTCCTTGTTTCGAAAAAGATTGTAAAGATGTAGAAATGGAAGTTGAATTGCTTCCTCATCAAGGATATGTTTATTCTACAAAACGAGTAGGAGTTGATAAAGAGTTTTTGAAAACAACTGGAGTTTTTGAATACGAAAAAGATTGTAATACTATTGTATTACCTGAGATTGCAAACGTTCCAAATGGATTTTCTATAGAAAAAGGAAAAATCGTTCAATTAAATAAAAATAGAAAAAAGGTAGAAACTGCAGATTCTGCAAAATTTGTTTTATTGAAACAATAATACTTTTTATTTTTAATAAAATTTACCATATAAAAATACTTCCCGAATAGAGAAGTATTTTTTTTCTTTTTAAAAATAAGTGATTAACCTATGAGGAGTATTCTGTTGCAAACATACAGCAAGTAATGCTATAATTAGTTTAAGAAAATATCAAGGATAAATTAATAAAACATTAATGGAAAATAATATGAGTTATTGTATAAATAATAAGACCTACTAATCCTCCTACCAATGTTCCATTAATTCGAATAAATTGTAAATCTTTACCCACTTCCAACTCAAGTTTTTCACTCAATTCTTTTCCTTCCCATTTATCAATTGTCCCACTAATCAATTCTTCAACTTCATTGACATTTTTCAAAATCATTCGGTAAATAAAATGTCTAATCCAACCGTTGATTTTATCAATCATTTCTTGATTATCATTAAGATTATCTCTTAATTTTAAAATATTATTATGAATATAAATTTGTAATGTTGATTCAGGATTATCAAAACTTTCATTAAGATTTTGTTTTATAGAATTCCAAAAATCAGAAGCATAGTCAATTAATTTTTCTTGAGTAATAAATTCATCGCGAATTCCCTCTAATTTTTCTTTCCATCCGGGTGAATTTTTAATATCTGTAATACTTTTCTTTATCTTATTTTCTAAATTAATACGTATAGGATGATTTTTATTTAATTCTATTTCATCTAAAAAACTTATTATACCTTCAATAACTCCTTTTGATATTTTTTTACCTGCAAAAAAGGAAATAAACGGATGCTTCTCATTAATTTTATCTTTGATAATGATATCACTTTCTTCTATATAATTTTTTATCTTAGGAACTATATATTCTATAAAATCATCATGTTTCCCATTTTCTAATACATATTCTAAACCAGAAGAAACTAATTCGGATAAATTAAATTGTTGGATGATTTCGTAACCTTTAACAGTCATAAAATCAATAACAGTTTTATCATCTAAATCATTTATTATTTTTTTTATGAATAGAATTAATTCTCTTTGTAATAATTCTTGGTTAGATGTTTTATTCAACCAATCAGAGGCATATTTTACAACTTCTAGTTTTTCTATATATGGACGAATTGTTGATGGAGTTAAAAAATTTTCTGTTACAAATTGACCTAAATTATCTCCAATCGCATTTTTACTATTTTCAATAAGATTGGTATGTGGAATTTTAAGTCCTAAAGGATAACGAAAAAGTGCTGTTACAGCAAACCAATCTGCTAATGCACCAACCATAGCTGCTTCTGAGAATGCTTCTACATAACCAATCCATTTTTCATTGGAATGTAAACTTAAATAAACCATTAAAAAATAAATACACGCCATTAACAAGAATAGCCCTGTCGCTATTGCTTTATGCTTTTGTAAACTTTTCTTTTTTTCTTGTTCAGTCATTCTTCAATTTTCTTTTTCTAACTAAGATTCTTTAAAAACCACTATCGCTATTTCCCCTAATTCTATTAATTGATTACTATGATTGGTAGTAAAAAAACGTTTTAAGAAAGACAATTCCCTATGAGTAATTCCTAAAACATCAATTTTATTTTTTCTACAAAATTTTATTAATCCTGTTTCTACATCTTCACTATTTTCTATGACAATTGAAACATTAGAATAACTATTTTCCCAATATTCTTTCGTTGCTAGCATATCTTGGGTTAATAATTTATTTTCGACATGTACAATTTTTAATGTTGTATTATTTCTTGTTGTAAACCTCAACATTTCTAGGATTGCATTATTTTCTTTTTCATTAAAAAGTGTAGCATATGCAAAATTTCTATTCTTTTTATAATGTACATTAATTGGTACGGCAAGAACAGGAACGGGAGAATTATTAATCACATTCACAGTATTTGATCCAAATAGTTTCTTATCAAAACTATTTTCACCGTTTGTTCCCATTACAACAAAATCTATATCATTTGAATCAATAATTTCTAAAATAGTTAATAATAAATCTCCAATAATCATACTAGATTCTATTTTCACATGTCCTAATTCATTATCTTTTGCTAGTTTAATTAAACCTTCTATATGAGAATTAAAGTTTTCTTCTATAATTTCAAGATGTTTTGTAAGACTTGAATGAACTGAAACTAATTTTATTTCAAAATTTAAAGTATTAGCTAGATGAAGTGCATATAAAAATGCATTTTTTGCTGTTTTAGAAAAATCTGTTGGAAATAGGATTTTAGTCATAATAATCTTTTTTAAGTAAATGGTCTTACTCAAATTTACGATTTAATATTTAGTTTAGAGAAATAAACGTTGTATAGATGTTTATTGTAAACACTTCATTTTTACTAACAACTCTATAAAAACAACTCAAAAATTAAAGATTTAAAATTATAAAAAGTTTAAAAAGCCTTATTTTTGTAGAATATTAAATATTGTTGTTGAGGTTTTAAACTCGAAATTCATCAAACAAGTAATTTTTCAAGTAATAACAAAGAGAAGTTACATTGCGAATCGAGCTATATCAACGGAATATTTTTATAAAATAACTTTTGATATTTAAAATACAATTTTAGAAAATGGCAATTCAAAAACCATCGATTCCTAAAGGAACAAGAGATTTTTCTCCTTTAGAAGTTAATCGTCGTCAATATATCATCAACACAATCAAAAAACAGTTTGTGTTATTTGGTTTTTCTCCGATAGAAACTCCATCTTTCGAAAACTTATCTACTTTAACTGGTAAATACGGTGAAGAAGGAGATCGTTTAATTTTTAAAATTCTTAACTCGGGAGATTATTTATCTAAAGTTGATGAACAATTATTGGCAGAAAAAAATAGCCAAAAAGTAATTTCAAAAATTTCAGAAAAGGCTTTACGTTATGATTTAACAGTTCCTTTTGCACGTTACGTTGTACAACATCAAAACGAAATAACATTTCCTTTTAAGCGTTTTCAAATTCAGCCCGTTTGGAGAGCAGATCGTCCTCAAAAAGGTCGTTTCCGTGAATTTTTTCAATGTGATGCAGATGTTGTAGGTTCTGATTCTTTATTGCAAGAAGTAGATTTTGTACAATTATATGATTCTGTTTTCACTCAATTAAATGCTCCTGTAGAAATACACATCAACAACCGTAAAATATTATCTGGATTAGCAGAAGTTGCGGATATATCTGCACAATTAATCGATTTTACTGTTGCCTTAGATAAATTAGACAAAATTGGTGAAGAAGCTGTAAAAGAAGAAATGCGAGGAAAAGGTATTTCTGAACAAGCTATAGAAATTTTATCTCCTTTATTTTCGATGAATGGAGATTATAAAACACAATTTTCTCAATTAAAAGAAATTTTAAAAACATCTGAAACAGGATTAAAAGGAATCGAAGAATTAGAATTTGTTTTTGAAAATACAGAAAAATTAGGATTACAATCAGCAGATTTAATTCTTAATCTTACTTTGGCTCGTGGACTTGATTATTACACAGGTGCTATTTTTGAAGTAAAAGCTAAAATCGGAGAATTTTCTTCATCTATTGGTGGAGGTGGTCGTTATGACGATTTAACTGGAATCTTTGGATTAAAAGATATTTCTGGTGTTGGAATTTCTTTTGGATTAGATCGTATTTATCTTGTTTTAGAAGATAATAATCTTTTTCCTGCATTAGAAGATTCTACAAACATTCAAGCCTTGTTTATCAACTTTGGAAACAAAGAAGCTACAGAAGCCATGAAATTGGTAAAACAATTACGTTCACAAGGTATTAATACAGAAGTATATCCTGATGATGCTAAAATGAAAAAGCAAATGGGATATGCAGATAAAAAAGGAATTAAGAAAGTAATTCTTTTAGGAGAAAAAGAAATTGAAGAACAAAAAGCAACAGTAAAGGATATGATTTCTGGAGAACAAACAGAAATTGCATTTTCAGATTTGGCTAATGCCTTATAATTGAAAGAAGTTCAATATATTTGCAAACTATTTAATTTAGAATATATAAAATGAGTTTATTAACAGTAGGTACAGTTGCCTTTGATAAGTTAGAGTCTCCATTTGGGAAAACAGACAAAATCTTAGGAGGTGCCGCTACATATATCGGAATGGCGTCTTCTTTATTAGGCGTTGATACAGCTATTGTATCTGTAGTAGGAGGAGATTTTCCACAAGAATATATCGATTTATTAACTTCTAAAGGAATTAATTTAGATGGTTTAGAAATCGTAAAAGATGGAAAAACATTCTTTTGGGAAGGAAAATACCACAACGATTTAAATACACGTGATACTTTAGTTACAGAATTAAATGTTTTAGAAACTTTTAATCCTGTTGTACCACAAAATCGTAAATCTCCAGATGTTTTAATGTTAGGTAATTTACACCCATTAGTACAAAAAGGAGTTTTAACACAATTAGACAAACGTCCAGGATTAGTTGTTTTAGATACTATGAACTTTTGGATGGATTGTGCTTTACCAGAATTAATGGACGTTATAAAAGATGTTGATGTAATTTCTATCAATGATGAAGAAGCTCGTCAATTATCTGGAGAATATAGCTTAGTAAAAGCTGCTAAAAAAATTATGGATTTTGGGCCAAAAACTGTAATCATCAAAAAAGGTGAACATGGTGCTTTATTATTCCAAAATGATCAAGTTTTCTTTGCACCAGCTTTACCATTAGAAGATGTATTTGATCCTACAGGAGCTGGAGATACATTTGCTGGAGGTTTTTCTGGATACTTAGCAAAGACAAACGATTTTTCTTTTGATAACATGAAAAGAGCTATTGTTTATGGTTCTGCTTTAGCATCTGTTACTTGTGAAAAATTTGGTACAGAATCTTTACAAAATTTAGACAGAGAAGGATTAATCAATAGATTAAGAAAATTCCATGAATTAATGGATTTCTCAATTAATTTATAAGAATAATTAATTCTTAGAAATATATAAACCGTAGTAATATTATTTACTACGGTTTTTTGTGTTTTTATAAGTTTGATAAATTATTGTGAATAAAAAATATAAAACTTTGTTTTTATTTATTAATCTGAGATTTAAATAAATCGATATGATATTAGCTGTTACTTTTTGTATTATTTAATTTTTCTAATTTTAAATAAAAAATGGCTAATTCACTTGAAGCTGAAACTGCAAGTCTTGTATAAATATTATCTAGTGATTTAAATTCAGGAGAATGTCCATGTCCTGTTCCATATGAATTTCTTAATTCAGTTATACCATGAACGATATTTGCGAAACCTCCTAATATTTTTGCAATTGATGTTTTTGCTAATTCAATATTTTCAACTTCAAATGGCATTAAATTTATTTGTTTATTTGTTTCCTTTACAAGTTTTGTAATATCCCATTCTTTATTAATTTCTTTTTGATATTTTATTAAAATATGTTTACAACAAGTTTCTATTAATTCTTTTGAAATTCCTAACGCTAAATGAGGATTACTATTAATAGAATTATTCATGAGTCGAACTTGTTTATCAACATATTCCTGTGTTAAAATTTGAGTGATTTCTATAGCTTTTCTATCAGATTGTTTTTTATATTCATCTTTAAGATAAGGTCTCCAATTAATATTTCTAACATAAATACCATCAGATTGACCACATTCTGTTATAGCCGATTCAATAATTGAAACTTCTTGTGAATATTCATCTATTTTACGATAAATTTTCAATGGAACACTTATTGTTACATCATGCATATACGTTTCAATGTCATCATCCATAGAAAATAATGTATCAATATAAATAGTATCAATTTCGCAATCATTAAAAAAATTAATAGCCTTCTCTTCATCTAATTCTATTAACCAATTAGAAATATGTCCTTTTAATTCACTCATTTTTTATTTTATAATTGTAGTTAAAATAATTATTACGAAGTAAATAATATAAAAATTTTCACATATCTATTATTTTATATAATTAATATGTAAAAAGTAATTATTTATTAATTGCAGTAATATTAATTGTAATTTAATCATAATGAAAACGGCATTTAGCAATCAGTATCTGCCCCTCTTCATATTTGTATATTAAACGATGCTCATCGTCAATTCTCCTTGACCAAAAACCTGAATATTTGTGCTTTAATGGCTCAGGCTTACCTATTCCCGTAAAAGGTGTACGTGATATATCTTTTAATAAATCGTTGATACGTTTAACTTTTTTCTTATCTGTTTTTTGCCAAAATAAATAATCTTCCCAAGATTCATCTACGAATACATATTTCATTTATTCTTCGATTAATTCTTTTTCAAAAGATTGATTAGTTTTTAATTTTTCAATAGCTGAATCAAGTCTTAATTCATTGACACGTGAAGATAATTCATGATTTGTTGCCATTAAAGAATTGTATTCCTCAAGAGACATTACTACAATACCTGAATCTTTTCCTCTATTAATAATTAAGGTTTCAAAATTTTTTGAAACTTTATCTAAGTAAGATTTTATATCTTTTCTGAAATCTGAAACACTTGCTATTAACATAATTATTGTATTTAATTATGTACAAAATTACGTACAATTAATAAATTATCAAAAAAAATAACTTATTTAAGTTTTTGATTTATAGAATATAAGTGTAATTATTAATTTAATACTCTTAATAAAACTTAATAAAAACAAAAACCCTACAAAAATGTAGGGTTTATTATTTCGTAAATACATTCGGTATCTACAAATATTTTATTTAACAGCTGTAATTTTTCCATTCATAGAACCATAGTGTCCTGGGAAAGAACATAAAAAATCATAAGTTCCTGGTTCTAAAGTAAATTTTATTTGATCATTCTCTTTACCACCTAGTAATTTAGTATGAGCTATAATTTCACTTTGTAAGTCTGTAGGAATATAATCCGTTGCTTTAGCAGAAACTGCATCACTAGCAAATGCAGATGCATCAGAACCTGGTTTTAATAAGACAAAATTATGTCCCATTGCTTCTTTAGACATCTCTCCAGAATTCATAAATATCAATGTAACTTCTTCACCAGCTTTTACAGTAAAATCTGTTTTATCGAAGCGCATATCATCACCAGCTTTCAAAACAATATGATTGTTTGTTGCAACAGCTGGTGTAGCTTCAGCTTCGTTACTATCTGTAGCTGTGCTATAATCAATTTCGGGTTGAGTTGAGTCTGCTTTTTTAGATTCTCCACAACTCATAATAAATAGAGCTGTGCAACTAAGTAAAAATAGTTTTTTCATAATCAATCTATATTTTCATAAAGATAATGATTTTGAATCACTCAAAAAATTAGAATGAATAAGAATACCTATGATTTTAGGCAGATATCTTGATAAATCCCTAAGGAATATCAAGGTATTTATGTGTCTGTAAAGAATATCTCCATTTCGGATTTTCTTTTACATAATCTACGATCAAAGGAAGATTTTTTTCCCGTTTACTCCATTCTGTTTGTAGGAAAAGAGTACAATCTTCACCAACACGTGCAGCTTGTTCTTCAGCAAATTTAAAATCATGATTATTAAAAATAATACATTTCAATTCATTTGCAGCCTCACAAACCTCATCCAATGGTAACATCATTTTTTTAGGAGATAAACATACCCAATCAATTTCTCCACTCAATGGGTAAGCACCAGAAGTTTCTATGTGTATACGAGCACCTTTTTCATGTAACTTTTTAGTCAAGTAAGTCAAATCCCACATCAAAGGTTCTCCACCAGTAATAATGATGGTTTTTGCTTGCGAAGTAGCAAGATCAACCAACTCATCAACATTTGTTAAGGGATGCTTTTCAGCATCCCAACTATCTTTTACATCGCACCAATGACAACCTACATCGCAACCACCCAAACGAATAAAATATGATGCAACACCTGTGTACATTCCTTCCCCTTGAATGGTATAGAAATGCTCCATAACAGGTAATAATTTTCCGTCTTCTAGTAAACTTTGCTCTTCTGCAGTTGTAGATGCAATGTGTATCATAATATTTTTATTTTTTTCTTCTATCGTATGCTAATAATGTATTTTTTAACAACATAGCACGTGTCATCGGCCCAACTCCACCAGGAACAGGCGTTATCCAAGATGCTTTTTCTTTCACGTTGTCAAAATCTACGTCACCAGCTAGTACAAATCCTCTTGGATTAGATGAATCATCTACACGAGTAATTCCTACATCTATAATAACAGCACCATCTTTTATCATGTCTGCCTTCAAGAAACCAGGAACTCCTAATGCTGTAATCACAATATCAGCTTCTTTTGTAAATTGTTCTAAATTTTCTGTTTTCGAGTGTGTCAATGTAACCGTACTATTTCCAGGATTACCATTTTTACTCATCAAAATACTCATTGGTCGACCAACAATACGAGAACGTCCTATAACAACCGTATGTTTACCAACAGTATCTATGTTATATCTTTCCAACATTTCCATAATTCCAAATGGAGTTGCTGGTAAAAATGTTTCCATTTCCAAAGCCATTTTTCCAAAATTCATTGGGTGAAAACCATCAACATCTTTGTTAGGATCAATTGCGTTAATAACAGCTTCCTGATCGATATGCTTTGGTAATGGCAATTGCACGATGAAACCATCTAATGTATCATCATTATTCCATTTTTCTATTTCTGCAATTAATTCTTCTTGAGAAATAGTATCTGGCAAGCGAAGTTCTGATGATTCATAACCTACGAATTGACAATCTTTTATTTTATTGTCTACATAAGTTTGAGAAGCACCGTTACTTCCTACTAATATCGCACCCAAATGTGGCACTCTTTGTCCTTGATTCTTGTAGCTTTCAACTAACTCTTTAATCTCTTCTTTGATTTCTTTAGCTAGTTTAATACCATTTAAAGTTTGCATTGTTTTTTTGTTCTGTTTGTGCAAAGATACATACAAATTAGAAAAAACGCTACGAGAAGTTATTTTAGAATTTTTCTTTTAATTTTTTACCGTTATTCAACGTCAGGACAAAAGTTTTTCAGTGATTATGTTATTACGTTTATAAAATTATCAATTTCTATTTTCGTACTTCTTACTTCAAAATTTGTACTTCTAGTTTTATTCTGTTTTAACCTGTTGGCATTTTATATTTAGAAAAAAGGTTTTAAGATAAAATTCTATTCTCGA
>DJDD01000188.1 GCA_002430925.1 Flavobacteriales bacterium UBA5933 | reverse complement strand
GTTTTTAGGTCTTTTTTTTAATTAATGAAAATAACAAATTTTTTATAAAAATTATCATAAAACTATTTATTAACATTTATCCATCTTGTTTTTATTCACTATTTTTGTACTTTATATTTTTTGATACTATAATTAAATGGCAAAAGTAAAAGTTGGTTTAGTACAAATGACTTGTACAAAAGACAAACAAGAAAATTTGAACAAAGCAATAGAGCAAGTAAAAATTGCTGCTGCTAAAGGTGCACAAATCGTATGTTTACAAGAATTATTTACATCACTTTATTTTTGTGATGTAGAAGACTACGATAATTTTGATTTGGCAGAGGCTATCCCTGGTCCTTCTACAGATGTTTTATCTCAAGTAGCAAAAGAATTAGGTGTAGTAATTATTGCATCATTATTTGAAAAAAGAACACAAGGTTTATATCATAACACAACTGCTATTTTAGATGCAGATGGAACTTATTTAGGTAAATATCGTAAAATGCATATCCCTGATGATCCTGCTTTTTATGAAAAATTCTATTTTACTCCTGGTGATTTAGGATACAAAGTTTTTGACACTAAATTTGGAAAAATTGGTGTTTTAATTTGTTGGGATCAATGGTATCCAGAAGCTTCTCGTATTACAGCATTAATGGGTGCTGACATTTTATTTTATCCTACAGCTATTGGTTGGGATACTACACAAGATGAAGAAACAAACAAAGACCAGTACAATGCTTGGCAAACAATACAACGTTCTCATGCTGTTGCTAATGGTGTTCCTGTTGTATCTGTAAATCGTTGTGGTTTCGAACAAGATGGTGCTATGAAATTCTGGGGAGGTTCTTTTGCAACCAATGCTCAAGGTCGTCTTTTGTATTTAGCTTCACATGAAAATGAAGAAACTGAAGTGGTTGAATTAGATCTTAACGAATCTGATTATTTCAGAAAACATTGGCCATTTTTACGCGACCGTAGAATTGACTCTTATCAACCAATTACAAAGCGTTTTATAGACGAAGATTAATTTTTTAATGTTATTAAATTGAGTACAATAGATACATCAAAATTCCCAAAAGATTTAGGATATAGATTTCCTGCCGAGTGGGAAAAACACGAAGCTACATGGTTATCTTGGCCACATAAAGAAGAATCTTGGCCAGACAGAATACATTTAATTTATCCTGCATATTCTCAATTCATAGCAGAATTATCAAAAGGAGAAAAAGTACGTATTAACGTTAAAAATGAAGAAATGAAAGCATTTGCTTTATCTCATATAGAGAAAACTGATGCTGACTTATCTCAAATTGAATTCTTTTTTCACGAAACTAATGATGCTTGGTGTAGAGATCATGGACCAGCATTCTTAATTAATAAAGACAGCAAGGAGAATCCTAAAGTTATCGTAGATTGGGGATTTAATGCTTGGGGAAGTAAATATCCACCATTTGAAAATGATGATGTTATCCCAACTAAAATTGCAGAAGCTTTTCATCTTCCTGTTTTTTATCCAAACATTATTATGGAAGGTGGTTCTGTAGATTTTAATGGAAAAGATACATTACTTACTTCTAAATCTTGTTTATTAAATGAAAACAGAAATCCACAATATTCTCAAGAAGAAATTGAGCAATTTTTGAAAAACTATTATGGTATTTCTCAAATTCTTTGGGTAGAAGACGGTATTGTTGGTGACGATACAGATGGACATGTAGACGATACTATCCGATTCGTAAATGAAGATACTGTAATAACTGTTGTAGAAACAGACGAAGAAGATGATAATTACGAATTATTACAAGTAAACCTTCAACAATTAAAAGAAATGCGTTTACCAGATGGTCGCTCATTAAATATTGTAGAACTACCAATGCCAGATGCTGTTTATTGCGAAGGAGAACGTTTACCTGCTTCTTATGCTAATTTTTACATAGCAAATCATGCTGTAATTGTTCCAACTTATCGTTGTGCAAAAGATGCCATTGCATTAGATATTATTCAAAAATGCTTTCCCGACAGAAAAGTTGTTGGAATAGATTCTACAGATATTATCTGGGGATTAGGATCATTTCATTGCCTAAGTCAGCAAGAACCAAAAATATAACACATTCACAAAACCGATTATTTTTATAATCGGTTTTGTTATGCCAATCAAAATTATTTTCTTGACAATTATTTAATCTCAAATTATAGTAAAACTTTATAACTTTGAAAAACATGAAAAAAATAATTCTAAGTATACTTTCTGTTGTTGCTCTTTCAACTTCAGTTACTACAAATGCACAAGAAACAGAAAAACAAATTGTTGTAGAAAATCGTACCAATGATATTAAACAACAAGACAAACCATATGTTATTCTTATTTCTGCTGATGGTTTCAGAAATGATTATGCTAAAAAATATGATGCAAAAAATTTATTAGCTCTATCTACTTCAGGAATCACTTCAGAAGCTATGAATCCTTCATTTCCATCTATTACATTTCCTAATCACTATACATTAGTTACGGGGCTTACTCCACCACACCACGGTTTAGTAGGAAACAGTATGTACAACAGAGAAACAGGTGAAAGATATTCTTTAGGAAATAAAAAAGCTGTGTCTAATCCTAGTTGGTACGGTGGTGTTCCTATCTGGAATTTAGCAGAAGAAAACAAAATGTTATCAGCGTGTTATTATTGGCCAGGATCAGAAGCACCAATCAACAACATCTACCCTACATATTCTTATGCTTATTCAGAAAAATCTCCTATAGATTATCGTATACAACAAGTTGTTGATTGGTTGGAATTACCAGCTGAAAAACGTCCACACATTATTACTTTTTATTTCCCTGAAGTAGATCATGCAGGGCATTCGTTTGGTCCTGATTCAAAGGAAACAGAAGAAGCAGTACATTTTGTTGATGAATCTGTAAAAAAATTAAATGATGCAGTTGCAAAAACTGGTCTTAATGTAAATTTTGTGTTTGTATCTGATCATGGAATGACAAGAATTGATGATAAAAATCCATTAAAACTTCCTATCAAAATAGATGATAATAAAGTAAAAGTTGTTTCTAATGGAAATTATGTTAGTCTTTTTGTAGAAAATGAAAAAGATATTAATGCAATTTACAAACAAATAAAAGCTGTGAAAACAGATAAATATGATGTTTACAAAGCAACTGATGTTCCTGCAAAATACAAATTTAGTAAAAAAGAAGATTACCACAATCGCATTGGTGACATTATATTAATTGCTCATGCTCCAAATTATTTCTCTAACAATACACCTCCAAAAGGTTCGCACGGTTTCTTTGTTGAAGAAACACCTGAAATGAAAGCAACATTTTATGCTTGGGGACCAAGTTTTAAATCAGGAAAAGAAATTAAAACTTTCTCTAATACTGAAGTTTATCCAATGTTAGCTAAATTACTTGGTTTACAAATTCAAGGTAAAATTGATGGTACAGATCAACTTGCCAATGAAATTTTAAAATAATTATTTTTTAAAAAAAAATATACCAAATGTTCTAATAGATTAATTTTTATTAGAACATTTTTTTTGCAATCACTTCGTGCCACGCTTTTTGTTGCAATCTTTTTAGATTGGATCATTAAGTGAATATAGAAATCTATCCAATCTAAAAAGGATTTCCACGTCAATCGTTATTGCAAATACATTGTAAATAATAAAAATCGTTTAACTCCGAAAAAAAGTGTTTCTTACAGAACTGATTAGCCAATAAATACAACCTTGAAAAGTTGTATTTGTTGGATACTTTGGAATAACAACTCGTACAAAAGCAACATAATATGTTGTGTTTTTTATCAATAATAATAAATTTAAAATAAGTAAAAAGTAGCACTTAAACTGCCATTTTTTGTGATTGGCATACGGTTTGACTTATTAATTATGTCTTTATTAGAAATGAAAGAGATAAATAAAATAAGGCGCCAATGCGCTTTATTTCTATAATAAATAGTCAGAATTATTTTTTATTACTGACACTTTGAACGTTTAATAAAATTATGAATATAGACAATTTGTCATTAGCACAAGTAATGGAAGAAGAAATCGAATTAATTCCTTTGATGAGTAAAGAAGAGGAAAACAAACTAAATAAGCAAGAAATATCTTCTGTTTTACCTGTTTTATCATTAAGAAATACTGTCTTATTTCCAGGCGTAGTTGCTCCAATTACAGCTGGGAGAGATAAATCTATAAAACTTTTAACACAAGCCTATAAAGAAGATCGTATAATCGGAGTGTTATCTCAAAAAGATATCTCTAACGAAGATCCAAAGCCAGAAGATTTATATAAAGTTGGTACAGTTGCCAAAATTATGCGAATGATAAAATTACCGGATGGGAACATTACTGTAATTTTACAAGGAATGAAGCGCTTTAAAGTAAAAGAATTTGTAACTGAAGAGCCTTTTTACCAAGCAGAAGTTGAAATTTTAAATGAAAAAGTTCCTACATCTCGCAACAAAGAATATCCTATTATTATAGATTCTATTCGCGATTTGGCTTTCCAAATTGTTGAGGAAAATCCTATGCTTCCTTCTGAGGCAGCTGGAGCAATAAAAAGCATAGAAAGCAACACATTTTTAATCAACTTTGTTGCTTCTAATTTAACCTTGGATATTCATGAAAAACAATTACTTCTTGAAGTTTCTGATATAAAACTTCGTGCAATAGAAGTTATGCGTTTTATGAATCTTGAGTTGAAGAAACTTGAGTTGAAGAATACAATTCAGAACAAAGTTCGCAAAGAGTTAGATCAACAACAAAAGGAATATTTCCTGAATCAGCAAATAAAATCTATTCAAGAAGAATTAGGTGGAAATTCTACTGAAGAGGAAATAAACGAAATGCGAAAAAAAGCACTGAAGAAAAATTGGAGCGAAGAAGTTGCAAATCATTTCGAAAAAGAAATTAATCGTCTTTCTCGTCTTAATCCTCAGATGCCAGAACATAACATTCAGCGTAATTATCTAGAATTAATGCTAGATTTACCTTGGAATGATACAACAAAAGACAATTTTGATATCAAACATGCTAAAAAAGTTTTAGACCATGATCATTATGGTTTAGAAGATGTAAAAGAGCGTATTCTTGAACATTTAGCCGTGCTAAAATTAAAAGGAAATATGCGTTCGCCAATCCTTTGTTTATATGGCCCTCCTGGTGTTGGTAAAACATCGTTAGGGAAATCTATCTCAGAAGCAATTGGACGTAAATATGTTCGTATGTCTTTGGGTGGATTACATGATGAATCTGAAATTAGAGGACATAGAAAAACTTACATCGGTGCAATGCCTGGTAGACTTTTACAATCTATAAAAAAATCAGAATCTTCTAATCCTGTTTTTGTATTAGATGAAATAGATAAAATGACAGCTAGCGCACACGGAGATCCTTCTTCTGCTATGTTAGAAGTACTTGATCCTGAACAAAATTCTACTTTCTATGATAATTTCTTAGAAATAGGATACGATTTATCTAAAGTATTTTTTATTGCGACAGCTAATAATGTTAGTGATATTCCAAGTCCATTGAGAGATCGTATGGAAATGATAAATATTGCTGGTTATACAATTGAAGAGAAAGCAGAAATTGTAAAACGTCATTTACTTCCTAAACAATTATCTGAACACGGATTAAAAGAAAAAGAAATTGTTTTAGGTAAAAAGGAAATTGAGTTTTTAATTTCAGGTTATACAAGAGAAGCGGGTGTTAGAAATCTGAATCAGAAAATTGGAAAATTAGTTCGTTCTGCGGCTAAACATATAGCACTTGAAGAAGAATTTGATGCTAAATATTCTATTGCTGATATTTCTAAAATTTTAGGACCTGCAATTACTCCAGATCAATATGAAAATAACGAAGTTCCTGGTGTAGTTGTTGGATTGGCTTGGACAAGTGTTGGTGGTGATATTTTATTCATAGAATCTATATTATCTAAATCAAAAAATGGTGGTCTTTCAATCACAGGAAATTTAGGTACTGTTATGAAAGAATCTGCAACTATTGCTTTAGAATATATAAAATCTCATGCAGATGAATTAGGTATTAATCAAGAAGCATTTGATAATTACAAAGTTCATATTCACGTTCCTGAAGGTGCAACACCAAAAGATGGTCCTTCTGCCGGAATTACAATGCTTACTTCTTTGGTTTCTACATTTACACAACGTAAAGTAAAAGCTAAATTAGCAATGACAGGAGAAATCACATTACGTGGAAAAGTATTGCCTGTTGGTGGAATAAAAGAAAAAATATTAGCAGCAAAACGTGCAAATATTAAGGAAATTATTCTTTGTGAGGATAACAGAAAAGATATCGAGGAAATAAAAGCTGATTATATAAAAGGAATTACTTTCCATTTTGTGAAAGAAATGAAAGAAGTTCTTGATATTGCTATTACTGATGAAAAAGTAAAAGATGCTAAAGAATTAAATTAATCATCTTAAGTTTATAAAAACACAAAAAAGTGGAACTCAAAATTGAGTTCCACTTTTTGTATTTCTGAGTATTTCATTAATTATATATTCTTGTTTTCAGAAAAATAGTATCATTTCTACCATTTACAAAATAGTACTTAATTCCTCTTTCAGAATGTGTTCGTATTATTTGAATATAATCTAATAATTTATATTGATTATATACATATATAAAAAAATTAAGTAAATCAAGATTGTTTATTTTAAAATAAACAATCTTATCGGTTTTAGTCGAAACATCAGCTAAATCTCCTTTTATTGTTAATCCTGCAGTAGGTTTACTTTTTTTTTCATAAATGTAACCATTATAATAATCTATTTTTGTGTACACTAAAAAAGCAAGTAACAACTATTATAATTAAAAAATCTTCTCATTTTATTTCTATAAATTGTAAATAATGAAAAATTAATACGATTCCCTATAAGAATCATCGGATTTGAAAATTCTAGCACTATCTAATGGTATTATTTTTTCTCCCATCATTAACTGAAAATCCTTGTTATCTTCTGCTATTTGTATTTTTATGTTTTTGTCTGTTCCTGCTTTATCGAATATCTCCTTCGTTTCTGACCAATCAAAATAAGCCAATCCATGGTATTTCTCTTCTTTGCTTGTCTCCCAAGAAAAACTAAATATTTTTGGAACTGCTCGATTTTTCATAGCTGGTGTATTGATCCAAGGACGTAAAAATGTTTCAGATTCTGCATTATAATATTCTATTCCTAACCTAAATGCTTTGAATCCTTTGTTATTTGACTCGAAAAGTGGTTTCCAATTGTAGCGTATTCTGTAATCATCCCATTTCTTAGGGCTTAAATCCATGTATTTATCTTTATAAATCTCTTTTCGTACTTCTTCTCTAGTCATACTCCAAGACGCAAATAGTTTTTTTTCTAATTCCTTATCATTTTTTATTACCTTTGCTTGATATCTTCCTAATTCTATTTGGACTCCACTAAAACGTAACCAAACTACAACCATTCCTTTAGGTGCAAAACCAAAGACTAATTTATTGAAACTATTGTAAGGATTTGTTCCTGAACTATAGGATTGAAACCTTCCTAGTTTTTCATATTCTTGCAATGGTTTATCATAAAAACTAACTTCACTTAATGCATAAGCCCTTTGCATATAATCTTTTACTTTTTCTAATGGAAAATCAACTTTTAATTCATAAAAAGTATCCTCGTACCTAGAAAAGTAAATAATATCTGTTCCTATTGGAGTTCCGCTTTGTTCTGAAAATGATTTCCCAGAACTACCCCAGCTTCCAGAAGAACTAAGCGGA
>DJDD01000190.1:18198-19216 GCA_002430925.1 Flavobacteriales bacterium UBA5933 | reverse complement strand
GCAATTGCTACGCACCGTGCTATCCGCTCCCAATCTTTTATAAAAAAGGAATTTAGTGAATTAACTATTTTTTTATAAAAGGATTTCCACTACTATCACTATTGCAAACTAATTTGTCAAAAACAAAAGAAGCTGTCTTTTTGAGACAGCTTCTTTTTAATTTTATCTTAAAAATTATTTTAAAATAATTTTATTTTCTCCTTCTTGGATTTCTCCAACAATAGCACTTCCTTTTACAATGTCTACTACCTTTTGAGCATCTTCTTGGTCAACAATAACAACCATTCCAACTCCCATATTAAATGTACCAAACATTTCTTCTTCAGCTATGTTTCCGCGCTTTGCCAATTCTTGCATTACTGTAGGAACATTAATTTTTGATTTTTCTATTACTGCAGATAAACCATCATTAATAATACGAGGTACATTTTCATATAAACCTCCTCCTGTAATATGAGCAATTCCTGACATTTCTATTGCTGCATCTTTAATTGCAAAAATATCATTTTGATATAATTTCGTTGGAACTAATAATGTTTCATATAAAGGCTTTCCTTCAAATTCCTCATTAAAATCTGGAAATATTTTACGGATTAATGAAAAACCATTCGAATGAAAACCACTCGCTGGTAAAGCAATAATAGCTTGTCCTGCTTTTATTTTAGAACCATCAATTATTTCATCACGTTCTACGACTCCAACACAAAAACCTGCAACATCATAATCACCAACTTTATACATTCCAGGCATTTCTGCTGTTTCTCCTCCAATAAGAGCTGTTCCTGTTTCTTTACATGCTTTTGCTATTCCAGAAACAATTTCTGCAGCAACATCAGAATCCAATTTTCCACAAGCTAAATAATCTAAGAAAAATAAAGGTTTTGCTCCATGACAAAGAATATCATTTGCACACATTGCAAAACAATCAATCCCAACTGTATCGTAAACTTTTGAATCTAAAGCGACACGTAATTTTGTACCTACACCATCCGTGCCAGATACGAGAACAGGTTCTTCA
>DJDD01000190.1:0-18145 GCA_002430925.1 Flavobacteriales bacterium UBA5933 | reverse complement strand
CCATCAGTTCCAGAAACTAATACTGGATTTTTATAACCTCCTAATTGATAAAAAGCTCCGAAACTTCCGATTCCATTCAACACATTTTCGTTATGTGTTGCTGCAACAGCTTCTTTTATTTTTGATACCGTTTGATAACCTTCTTCTTTATCTACTCCGGCTTGTTTATATGTACTCATATCTTTGATTATGAATTTTTATTTAATAATTATGAATTTAATTTTTGTTTACTTGTAAGAATTACACTTTTCAAAATTTTAAGAATTTCAGTACATTGATTATGTAATATTTTAAATTGAAATTCTTGAATAAATTCTGTTTCAATTAACAACTCTAACCAATAAAGAGTTTC
Organism: Flavobacteriales bacterium UBA5933; assembly: GCA_002430925.1. Taxonomy (GTDB): domain Bacteria; phylum Bacteroidota; class Bacteroidia; order Flavobacteriales; family Weeksellaceae; genus Empedobacter. The sequence continues at coordinate 17,793 of DJDD01000190.1, read as the reverse complement.
ATCACATTCTTTCTGTGCTATGGACAGTTTATGTATAAAATCTTTTAAACTTTCAGCATTTTGTGATTCTCTTACTAAGGCTGCAATAGCTGTACCGCTTCTCAAAAATTGCTTACTTAAAACAAACTCATTTTCATTCTGCAATATTTTTGATAATTGAACAACTTTTATGGCAAAGTCAAAACTCTTTTCTTTGAGCACATTTCCCATAATTCATAACTCTTAATTAATAATTATTAACAGCAAGAAGTTGACTCTTCCTCTGTTTTATTACTATAATTAACTGGATATTTTTCTGTAAAACATCCAAAACAATGTTCATCGCTACCCAATAAATCTATTAAATTATTTACAGTTAAGAAATCTAATGAATCTACATTAAGATATTTTTCAACTTCTTTAATTAATTTATTCCCAGAAATTAAATCTGCTTTTGATGGCATATCAATTCCTAAGTAGCATGGAGCTATAATTGGAGGTGAAGCTGATCGGAAATGTATCTCTTTTGCTCCTGCTTCTTTCAAAATTTTTATTAATAATTTTGAAGTTGTACCTCGAACAATTGAATCATCTAAAACAACCAAACGCTTTCCTTTGATTTTATTTTTGATTGGATTCAATTTAAGATTTACTACTCTTTCTCTCATCTCCTGTGATGGAACAATAAAAGAGCGAGACATATATCTATTTTTTATCAAAATTGGTTCATAAGGAATACCTGAAGCTTCTGAATAACCGATTGCTGATGGAATACCAGAATCTGGAACACCTATAACAATATCTGCATCAACAGGAGATTGTTCATATAATTTTCTTCCTGATTCAACCCTTAAATCATAAATTTCCTTTCCTTCAATATTAGAATCTGGACGAGCAAAATAAATATATTCGAACGCACAAATATTCTTTCTTGAAGGTTGATTTAAAGAATATGATTTTAAACCATTTTCATCAACAACTATTAATTCTCCTGGTTCTACATCGCGAATAAATTCAGCACCAACAGCATCTAAAGCACAAGTTTCTGAACAGAATACATAAGCATCATCCAATTTCCCCATACATAATGGTCGGATTCCGTTTGGATCACGAAATGCAGCAAGTTGATTGTTTGCTAATAACAATACAGAAAATGCACCTTTTATTTTTTCTGTTCCTTTTTGTATCGCTTCAACCATATCCAAGTGAGAATATTTTTGAATAGAACGTAAAAGAACTTCTGTGTCTGATGTTGCTAAGAATGGTAAGCCTTCTGCTTCTAATTCTTTTCTCAAACCTTCAACCTCAATCAAATTTCCATTATGTGCAATAGAAAAATGAGGTTTACCATAGATATTATATGTGTAAAGTGGTTGTATATTTCTTCTATGTCCGTCCCCTGCTGTTGTATAACGAGTATGACCAATTGCAGCGTTACCTTGATATTCTTCAATATCAGATTCCATAGTTTTGAAAACATCTAATACTAAACCAGCTTTTTTTACTGTTTTAATATTTCCATCTTTCAAAAAAGAAACTCCACAAGCTTCCTGTCCTCGGTGTTGAAGTGCAAACAAACCAAATTGTGTTATAGAATATGTATTTATTTTATTTGGTGAATAAACACCAAAAACACCACATTCTTCATTAACACTGTCGACTGTATCGGCTGCATATTTTTTTAACAAGTTTCTTTCGTAGAAATTTGTTAGATATTCAGCCTTTAGCTGACTTTTATGTAATTTTTTATCAATCATTTCGAATGAAAAAAATGATTATTTTAAAACCTCTACTAAACGATTATATACTTCGTGATAAGCTTCTGAAACATCACCTAAATCACGACGGAAACGATCTTTATCTAATTTTTTTCCTGTTTCTACATCCCATAAACGACATGTATCTGGAGAAATTTCATCAGCTAAAATTATATTACCATCAACGTCTTTTCCAAATTCTATTTTAAAATCAGCTAAAATCAATCCAGCTTTTAAGAATAACTCTTTTAAAGCTTCATTAATTTTATCAGTGATAGCATATAATTCTTTTAATTCATCATACGTTGCAGCTCCTAATAAAACTGCATGATGATCATTGATAAGTGGATCACCTAATTCATCTTTTTTGTAACAAATATCGAAGATTGTAACAGGAGATTTTCCTCCTTCTTCTAATCCTAAACGTTGCGCCATACTTCCTGCTACATAATTACGAACAACCATTTCAATTGGAATAATTGAAACTTTTTTCACTAATTGCTCACGATCATTTAACTGCTCGATGAAATGTGTTGGAATACCTTTTTCGATTAAATAATCAAAAATTAAAGTAGAAATTTTGTTATTCATTTCTCCTTTGTCCTCAACCGTTCCACGCTTTTGTGCATTAAAAGCAGTTGCATCATCTTTGTAATAAACAATTACTTTGTCTGCTTCTTCTGTAGCGTACACTTGTTTTGCTTTTCCTTCGTAAATGAAGTCTTTTTTTGTTAAGCTCATCGTTGTCTGTTGTTAACTTTTTGTTTTTTTGTTTTGTTTGAAATGAAAAAGTCCACTTCTTGTTTGCCTGTTTGCGATAAATAACTTGTTCAAGGTTATTTGTCGAGTTCTAATCTTGATTGGTTCAGGATCAAAATTATTATTGTTTGTTGTTTGTTTAATTCTTAAAATACTCAATAGCATTTTTAAAGATATTCATATATCCATTATCTGGAATATTTTTGAATAATCCTTCTTCATATCTCTCTGGATGTCCCATTCTACCATAAATTTTTCCACAAGGAGAAACAATTCCTTCTACAGCAAAAGTAGATCCATTAGGATTATATGGCATTTGTCCAGCTAATTTACCTTCTAAATCAATAAATTGTGTTGCTATTTGACCTTTATCTATTAATTTCTCTAATTCTTGGTCGTTTGCTACGAAACGTCCTTCACCATGAGAAAAAGGAATCCAATATTCTTGACCTTCCATTCCGTTTAACCAAGGTGAGTGAGATTTATTTACACGAACTTTAGCTAATTGTGTAATATGACGACCAATTTCATTAAATGTTAATGTTGGTGTGTTTTCTTCTAAATCCTGAATTCTACCATAAGGCAATAAACCTGATTTTATTAATGCTTGAAAACCATTACATATACCTAAAATTAATCCATTTCTTTCTAATAATTGATGGATTGCAGTTTTAATTTTTTCATTACGTAAAACTGTTGCTATAAATTTACCAGATCCATCAGGTTCATCAGCAGCAGAAAAACCTCCAGGAATAAATAAAATATTTGCTTTATTTATTTCAGTTACAAAAGCATTTACAGATTCTTCAACATCTTGTTCTGATAAATTTCTAAATGGTAAAGTTGTAACAATTGCTCCTTCTTTTCTGAATGCTTTCGCAGAATCATATTCAGAATTTGTTCCAGGAAAAATTGGAATAAACACTTTAGGATTTGCAACTCTATTTTCAGAGAAAGGAAAACAAATTTCTTCAGCTTTCAAATCTTTATCTTCTACAATTTTTTCAGAAGATGATTTATATGGGAAAATTGAATGAAAAGTTTCTTTCCAAAGATGTTTTAATTCTTTCAAATTAATTTCTTCTCCGTTCAATTCAAATAATTCTTTATCTGTAGTATTTCCTAATGAATGATAATTTGCAGAAATATCTGTTGGAACATTTAATTCATCTGTATGTTCAATGATAATAGCTCCAGGATAATATTTTGCCAAATCTAATTGAGTATTTATTACAAAACCTATTTCATTACCAAAAGCCATATTAGCTAATGTCTCTGCAATTCCTCCAAATTTAACAGTCATCATTGATTTTACATTATTTCTATCAAGAGAAGTTATAAAATCAAAAATTGATTTCGTATTATTTTCATCAATCAAATAATCCTCATGCTGAGTTGGAATAAAAACTGATAATTTAGAATTTTTATTAACCAATGTACCTTGAACAACTTTGTTAGTTTGAGAAGGTGCAATAGCAAATGAAATTAATGTTGGTGGGACATCTATATCTTGGTATGAACCTGACATAGAATCTTTTCCTCCAATAGCAGGAATTCCAAACTGACGTTGGGCTTCAATTGTACCTAAAATTGCAGCAAAAGGTTTTCCCCAACGAATTTCTTCATTTCTTAATTTTTCAAAATATTCTTGAAAAGTCAAACGAATATCAGCATAATTACCTCCAGCAGCAACAATTTTCGTCATAGAATCTATCACCGCAAAATAAGCTCCGTGATAGTTAGACCAACGAGAAATTATAGGATTATATCCAAATGATGCGATTGATACAGCATTTGTGAAACCATCTGTAGGAAATTTCTGTACAGAAACATCTTCTGGAGTATCCATTGTTTTTCCTCCAAAAGCATTTAAAATAGTAGAACGTCCAACATTATTATCAAACATCTCTACCATACCTTTTTGAGATGCATGATTTAATTCTTGCATCATTGCAATAAATTCATTTCTATCGAAGGATTTATTTTCAAAAGGATTTGTATAATTTTCGTCCGTAACTTCAATCTTTGCTTGTTTACGAACTCCATTTGTATCTAAAAATTTACGATCTAATTCAACAATTTTAGTTCCTTTCCAAACTAAAGTCATTGTATCATCAGCAGTAACTTCTGCAACACAAGTTGCCTCTAAATTTTCTTCTTTAGCTAATGCAATAAATGTATCAACATCTTTTGCTTCTACTGCAACAGCCATACGTTCTTGAGATTCTGAAATAGCTAATTCAGTACCATTTAAGCCTGCATATTTTAAAGGAACTTTATCTAAATTAACATTAATTCCTCTCGCAATTTCTCCAATAGCAACTGAAACACCTCCTGCACCAAAATCATTACATTTCTTGATTAATGTTAATACATTTGGATTACGGAATAAACGTTGTATTTTTCTTTCTACAATTGCATTTCCTTTTTGTACCTCAGCAGATAAATCATCTAATTTTAAACCATCATGTGTTTTAGATGAACCTGACGCTCCTCCTACTCCATCACGACCTGTTGCGCCTCCTAATAAGATAATTCTATCTCCAGCAACTGGTTCTTCACGACGTACATATTCTTTTTTTACAGCTCCAGCTACAAAACCAACTTCCATTCGTTTTGCTTTATAACCTTCGTCATAAATTTCTTTCACAAAAGTTGTTGCTAAACCAATTTGGTTCCCATAAGAACTGAAACCGTTTGCAGCTTCTTTTGTTATTTTTCTTTGTGGTAATTTACCTGGTAAAGTATCTTCAATTTTTTCTAAAGGATTAGCAGCTCCAGTAATTCTCATTGCTTGAAAAACATAAGAACGACCACTTAAAGGGTCACGAATAGCTCCTCCAACACATGTTGATGCACCTCCATAAGGTTCTACTTCTGTAGGGTGATTATGTGTTTCATTCTTAAATTGTAATAACCATTCCTCCTCTGTTCCATCTACATCGATAGGAACAACAATAGAACATGCGTTAATTTCTTCTGATACATCAATATTTTTAACAACACCAGTACGAGAAAGATATTTCCCCATAATTGTTGCTAAATCCATCAAACGAATTGGTTTAGTAATTCCTAATTCTTGACGAATTTGTTGATAATAATCGAATGTTTTTTGAAGAGTTGCATTAAATTTAGAATTAAACTTAATGTCTGTTATTTCTGTTTCAAAAGTTGTATGACGACAATGGTCTGACCAATAAGTGTCTAAAACTTTTAATTCTGTTTCTGTAGGGTTACGTTGAATTGATTTAAAATAATCTTGTATAAAAACTAAATCATCCATTTCTAATGATAAACCAAAATTTTTGTGAATATCATTTAATTGGTTTTCATCTGCACTAATAAATCCATCTATAGTAGGAACTTCAGTTACTGCAGGATTTGCAGGAATTTCCATTTTAGATAAATCTTTTTCACGAGATTCTATTGGATTAATTAAATAATTTTTTACTTTATTTAAATCATCTTTCGATAAATCATCATTGAAAACATATAATAAACCAGATTTTATTGTTACATTTTCAACATTCATCAAAACTAAACATTGTTCAGCAGAATCATCTCTTTGACTATATTGTCCTGGTAAAAACTCAGTAGCAAAAAAGTTTTTTGAATAAGGCATACTTTCATTTATTGCATCCTCAACATACTTAAAAGATATATCTGTAACAGGGTCTACAAATACCTTATTTTGAACCTTTTCTAGTTGATTTTCGTCTATATTAAATAGATCATAAATAACAAAAACCTTGCACTCAATTGTAGGTACAAGGTTTCTAAGTTCTATTGTAGTCTTTTGACTTATAATGTCAAATTCTGATTTCTTCTGAATGAAAAGTCTTTGGTTCATTGTTTTGTTTGCTGTTGTATTTGTTTAATATGTTTAAACCATTTGTATTTACTTCGACAAACAAATATATTCTTATTTTTACAATATATTGATGTAAAAAAGAGAAAAAATTCATTTGTAGTGGCAATTATTTACGGTCTGCCGTAGAGACGCTCAACCTTATTATGAGCTATACAAATGTTGTAAACTTTAAAAACTAAAATCACCTCTTTAAAAGTGAACTGCAAAATTAAACATTTTATTAAAAATAATCAAATACTATTCGAAAAAAAATTAATATTTATTTAATTTAGATTTTATATAAATCGTTTTTAATAGTTAGTTTAATTTAACGATTGTTAAATCGTATTCATTATCAGCTTCATCATATTTATATGATAACTGCATATTAAAATCTTGTGAGAACCTTTTTGAAAAAACTTCAATGTTTACTGAATCTGGGAATGTAGATTTGTTAACTCTCATAAATAGTTTAGTCCAACTAGTATTATCTTCAAATATTGTTTTAAATCTCTGTTCCCAATAATTTAAAAACTTCTCTTCTTTTTCATTAACTAACATCTCTTCCATTATTTTTCACTATTTAAAAATAGGGTGCAAATTTACAATTATATTTCATTAAAATGTATCTTTTTCATTTATTAACTTTTCAAAAAACTAAATATTGATGCACTAAGACTAAACTTAAGATTCGCTTAAGTTTTTATTTTCGTTAGTTATAACTTCTTTTTTACATTGATATTTGAAGCATAATTTTTATAAAAAATGCTTACAAATAAATTAAAGAATCGCTATAGTAGTCTACTTTTCTTTTCTACATTATTCATTATCATCTCTTTTACTCTTCGTATAATTTTCGCTTTATGGATTAATAAAGATTTCAATTGGTCTATAACTGAAATAATACATACATTCTTTTGGGGGTTTATTTATGACATAAGTGTTGTAAGTTGTTTTTGCTTATTTCTATCATTTTATTTTTTAGTATTACCGAGTCGATTTATCAATAGTTTTTTAGATAAAATATTTGTTTATTTTACATACACATTATTTTTAGTAATTATCTATTTCACATTTTTTGCTGAAATTACATTTTGGGATGAATTCAAAAGTAGATTTAACTTTATTGCTGTAGATTACCTTATTTACACTTACGAAGTTGTAAAAAACATTCAAGAATCATATCCATTACCTTTATTAATTGGAGGAATAGTTTTTATAACAGGAATTACTCTTTATATTTCTAAAAAAAGAAAAGTATTTTACAATACATTCAATTATAAAGCAACATTTACTCAGAAAATAATCATTTTTGGAATAAATCTAATTGTAGCAACCACAACATTATTTTTTATTAATAACGATAGTAGCTCGACATCTGAAAATAGATACAACAATGAGATTTCTAAAGCTGGAATTTTTTCTTTTTTCTCAGCATTTAGAAATAATCACTTAAAATATGATGAACATTATAAATCAATTCCTATTGAAGATGCTTTCTCAGAAATGAAAATAGAATTAAAAGATTCAAAAACTATTTTCGATCAAGAGTTTAAAAATCCTTTAAGAAGAACTGTTTTAGCGAATAATCCTATAGAAATTGAACAAAAACCAAATGTAATTTTTGTTATGATGGAAAGTATGAGTTCTTCTTTTCTTCAAGAGAAATACAATAATAAATCTATCACACCTAATCTTAATGAATTAGCTGATAATAGTATTTATTTTTCTAACATGTTTGCGAATGGAACACGAACTGTACGTGGTATGGAAGCTGTAACTCTTTCTATCCCTCCAACACCAGGAAATAGTATTGTTAAACGTGTTGATAATCAAAATTTATATACTGTTTCTTCTGTTTTTAAGGCAAAAGGATATCATAATATGTTTTTTTATGGAGGAGATGGATATTTTGATAATATGAATGCTTTTTTTGGAGGAAATGGATTTGATATTTATGATAGAGGACGTGGAAGTATTTTGAGTGATGATATAAATACAAAACGATATAATATAGATGATAATGAAGTAACTTTTGAAAATGCATGGGGAATTGCTGATGATGATATCTATAGAAAAGTTCTGAAAGTTGCTGATGAAAAATATCAAACAAAACAACCATTTTTTGCTTTTGTAATGTCAACATCAAATCATAAACCTTATACATACGAAAATGGAAAAATAGATATCCCATCAGGAACAGGTCGTCCAGGAGCTGTAAAATATTCTGATTATGCTATAGGAGAATTTTTGAAACAAGCAAAAAAGAAACCTTGGTTTAATAATACTGTTTTTGTTTTTATTGCAGATCATTGTGCTAGTAGCGCAGGTAAAGACGCTATTGATATCAAAAATCATCATATCCCAGCATTTATATACAACCTACATTCTCGTAGTAATGAAAAAGTTGAAAAAGAAGTTTCTCAGATTGATATTTTCCCAACTTTATTTTCATTATTAAATTGGAAATATACTTCTCAATTTTATGGAAAAGATATTTTTGATCCATTGTATCAATCTCGATCTTTTGTTGGTACATACATCAAATTAGGAATGAAAAGAGGTGATGATGTTAGTATTCTTTCCGATCAAAAAATAATTAATCAATACAAATGGAACAAAACAAATTTGATTGACACTAAAGTTGATCCAAAATTCGAACGTTCTATTATATCAAATTATCAAACTGCTGATTATTTATTTAATAACAAATTATTAAGTGAAAAATAAAATCATTTTTATCGTAAATCCAATTGCAGGAAAAGGTAAAGGAAAAATAATAGAATCAGAAATTCAACGTTTTTTTCAATCAAAAAACGTTGAATTTAAAATTTTATTAACTGAAAAAGCTGGTCATGCTAATGATTTAGTAAAAAGTCTACTCCATGAAAAGCCTTATTCAATAATTGCTTGTGGTGGAGACGGAACAATTAATGAAGTTGCACAAGCATTAGTTGGTACAGAAATTTTATTAGGTATTATTCCAATTGGATCTGGAAATGGTTTAGCATCAAACTTAAATATTCCTAAATGTACAGAAAAAGCTTTTGAAATAATTTGTGAATCAAAAGCAATGAAGATAGATGCTGGAAAACTTAACAATCATTTCTTTTTTAGTAATATTGGATTTGGAATTGATGCAGATGTTATCAATAATTATTCGAAAACTAATCTTAGAAATTTCTTAGGTTATGTATCAGCTTCAACAAAATCTATTTTTAGTTACCAATCAAAAACATTTAAAATTGAATTAGGTAATAATCAAATTCTGGAAGATGATTACTATTTTTTATTTTGTTCTAATTCTAACGAAGCTGGTTATGGAATAACTTTTTGCCCAAATGCGAAATTAAATGATGGGAAATTAGACTTTGTAGCCGTAAAAAAACTTAATTTTATACAACAAATTCAGTTTTCAATTTCTGTATTGAGAAAAAAACTCGAAAAAATGAAAGTTGCAAAAGTTATTCAAATAAGTGAAATGAAGTTATATTCTGCTAATGAGAAAACAATTGCTCAGATTGATGGTGAAGCTATTATTTTAACCGACAAAAGTATTGATATTAGTATAATACCTAATGCTTTGAATGTTTTAATACCAAAATAAAAATGACAAAGGCAAAGATTTTAGTCGTTGAGGATGAAATGGGAATTGCTAATTTCATGATTCAAGGTTTACAAGAAGAAGAAATGATTGTAACGCATACTATAAGTGGCGAAGAAGCTTTGCTAAAAATAAACAATGAAGTTTTTGATGTTATCCTATTGGATTGGATGATTCTTGACTTATCTGGAATTGATGTTTGTAAAGCAATAAGAAATTCTGACAATCCTAATACAAAAACACCTATCCTATTTATAACTGCAAAAGATACAGTTCAAGATACTATTGAAGGATTAAATGCTGGTGCAAATGATTATATAAAAAAACCTTTTAACTTCAATGAATTAATTGCTCGCATTAATGTCTATTTAAGAGAAATTGAAACAGTCGATGATTTAAACTTTGGAAATATAACAATCAATGTAACGACACATCAAATATTTTTAGACAAAAAAATTATAGATTTTACACTTAAAGAATTTCAACTTTTATATTATCTATTTAAAAATAAAAACCGAATTTGCACACGAAAAGAAATTATCGAAAACGTTTGGGATATTCATTTCGAATATGATACGAGTGTAATTGATGTTTTTATAAATGCTATTCGAAAAAAATTAAATTTAACAAAAGATGATCCTCGTTTACACACGATAAGAGGTGTTGGCTATATATCAAAAGATGTTTAAAAATTTATCCATAAAAAATAGAATTGCTATATTTTATAGTATTTCATTTTCTGTTATTCTACTTATTATTTTAGGATTAATATATATTATTGTGAATAATGGAATTAATAAAACCATGTATGAATCCTTGGAAGATGAAATTGATGGTCATATAAATTATGTTTTACAAGAACCAACCTTCACTAGTTATGTAGCACCAAGAGAATGGGAAGAAATAGAACATACAGATATTTCATTAAATCCTGTATTTATTTCTATTTATGATACAAATTTTAATTTAGTTGAAAACTCCCCGAATTTAGTACAAAGTAAACTTTTGTGGAAAGATCATCAAAAAGATAAAAAACCCTATTACGCTTATTATAAATCTATTGAAATGTTAATTTCTCAAGCTAAATTAATTCATCATGGAGAAGTTGTAGGTTATGTTGTTGTTGGTATTTCTACCAAACACAATCAACTTGCTTTATCATATTTACAAAAAGCATTGGTCATCATTTTTCCTATTTCTATTATAATCATATTTTTTATTACACAATTTATAGCTTCAAGATCGATAGAACCAGTATTTAATATCATACAAACAGCACAATCAATTTCTGAAAATAATCTGTCTGAAAGAATTATTTTACATAAGAACAAAGACGAATTACATCAACTTTCTGTCACAATAAATTCTCTTTTGGATCGATTAGAATTTCAATTAATAAGAGCAAAACAATTTTCTGCAGATGCTTCACATGAACTACGAACTCCTTTAGCAATTATAAAAGGTACTTTAGAAATATTAATTCGAAAAGAAAGAACTCAAGAAGAATATAACGAAAAAATTAATTATACATTAAAACAAGTTGAACGTCTTTATCGATTAGTGGAACAATTTTTATTATTTTCACGCGTAGAAAATCACAGTTTAGATTTAGATAAAACAAGTATAAATGTAAAAAATGAAATACTAACTGCGATAAATCGTTTTGATATTTTATTAAACGAAAAACAAATACAAATTAAAATAAATCAATTAACAAACGAATCAATCAATAGTTATAAAGAAGTTATTGAGATTATAATTGATAATATTTTATCTAATGCAATAAAATATTCTAAACTAAATGGAATTATTACGATTTCTTCTAATTTTGAAAATAGTTATTGTTATATCATTTTTGAAGACAACGGAATTGGTATTAGTAAAAATGATTTAGAATTAATTAAAAATCGTTTTTTTAGAACACAAGATCAAACGACATTAAATATCTCTGGATCTGGTTTAGGATTAAATATAGCAACAAAATTTGCTGAAATAATTGGAGGTAAAATAATAATAGAAAGTAAAAAAGGACAAGGAACAAAAGTAATTCTTAAAATTAAAAAGAACCTAGAAGATTAACTTCTAGGTTCAATATTTTTTTGAAGTTGTTTAATTTTTTTTTTATAATTTATAATAAATGATTTTAAGTAAGAATCCATTTATTATTAGTATTTATTTGCAATAGTGATTGAAGCGACATCCTTTTTTGATTGGACATTTCTACTTCTCTAATAACCTAGTTTGAAATGACCAATCAAAAAAGATATAGCGATAAAGCACGGTGCGAAGCAATTGCCTTAAAAAAATAGATATAAAGTTTAAACAGATTTATTTTAATATTGAATAGATTAATCTAAATTTGATAACCACTTTATTCTTTCTGGATCTCTGTGGTCAAAAAACAAACTTTCGTTTTTATCTAAACTCGCAATTAAACTCATATCGTCTAAAGAAAGATCAAAATCAAAAATATTAAAATTCTCTTCTAAACGTTCTTTTTTTACCGATTTAGGAATAACGACAACATCTCTTTGTACTAACCAACGTAAAATAACTTGAGCAACTGACTTATTGTATTTTTCTCCTATTTTAGATAATATTTCATTATGGAAAATATTATTTTTTCCTTCTGCAAATGATGCCCAAGATTCCATTTGAACATTGTTCTCTTTTAAAAATTTTTGTTCATCAAATCTTTGATAAAATGGGTGTGATTCTATTTGATTAACAGCAGGAGCTATTTCATTATGTAATATTAAATCTATTACTCTATCAGGAAAAAAGTTTGCTACTCCAATTGCTTTTATTCTTCCTTCTTTATATAATTCTTCCATTGCTCTCCAAGAACCATAAACATCTCCATATGGTTGATGAATAAGATATAAATCCAAATAATCTAATTGTAATTTCTTTAATGATAATTCAAAAGCCTTTTTTGCACTATCATAACCTGTATCTTTTATCCAAAGCTTTGTTGTTATGAATAAATCTTCACGATTTATTCCACTTTCTTTTATAGCTTTTCCAACAGCTTCTTCGTTATGATAGGCCGAAGCGGTATCAATCTGTCTATATCCTAAACTTAATGCATCTAAAACTGTGTTTTTACACTCTTTTTGGTCTATGATTTGAAAAACACCTAATCCTAAAATAGGCATTTCTACTCCATTATTCAATTTAACTTTTTTCATAATTGTTTGTTTTTTTATTATTGTTTTGGTGGAATTATCTCGTTTAAGCAATTTAGAGCATTTAAAACTCTAGGATAACCTACATAAGGAATCAATTGTGTCATCATATCAATTAATAATTCTCTATTGTTTCCAATATTAATATTCCCTTGTATATGCCCTTTTATTTGGTTTTCTGTACCACCTAAAGCAATAAGAAAAGAAAGAGTTAATAATTCTCTAACATCAACCTCTATACCATTTCTGCTCACATAATCTCCAAAGCAATTAGCTGATAAATATTCTTGAATATGTAATAAATCTTTAGGTGATTTTTTATACATCTCATAAATTGTATCTCCAAAAATGTGTTTCTGAACAGCTAAATCTTTTTCTAATCTATTGGAGAAATTTGTAGTTGACTGACTATCTATATTTAACTCTATATTTCTTTCTCTAAATATTGCATTTGTAGCATGAACAAAATCTATGACTTTAGAAATACCTACATAAGGAACAGACTGATAAACAATTTCCTTTATTTCAATTGTTGATATTTCTATATTTAATGCTGCGTTTACAAACATTTTAAATTCTATTAACGACTGACTTCCTATAGTAGAAGCTATAATAATCAATGTTCTAAGTTTTACATCTATTTTACTATTCTCAATTATTTCATCGAAAGCAAAATTATCAAAAACCTCTATCAAATCTGGATCTGAGTCTTTTACTGTAGATATATAATTTGGCCATAATTCTTCATGATTCATTACCACTTTCATGGATATATTATTTTCTACATCATAAATAGGAGATTTGAATTGGTTATATTCATCATCATTAACATTTTCTAACCATTGTGTTTCATCCTTATCAAAATCTGTTATCATTGCTATATGACGCATTTCACTTTGATGTGAGGCTCCATGCCAATGTTTTACATTTTTAGGAATCTTTATAACATCTCCTTTTTTAAGGACCTTAATTTTATCTCCTTTTTCTTGATAATATCCAATACCTCCAATAACAAATAAAATTTGTCCAGATGTATATTTATGCCAATTTGTTCTTGCTTTTGGTTCAAAAGTTACAGTACCAATATTTGTATTATAACCTTCTTCTGGTTTTACATTTATGTTTAGCCAAACATTACCTGTAAACCATTCTTTTGGTGCTCTTATTCCTTTATCTAAATATGATGACATTTATATTTTTTATAATATGGTATCTTTTAAAGATCCAAAAAAAAATCAATAAAACATTGTATTTTAATTATTTATTCTTAAATTATTTTATTTACCAACTCTATTTTGTAATTCCTTTGGATAGCGATCTCCATGAATTTTAATTTTATTTGAAGCTTCTTCTATTCTTTGTAAATCTTCTTTTGATAATTCTACATTTACAGAAGCTATATTTTCTTCAAGACGATGAATTTTTGTTGTTCCAGGGATTGGAGCTATCCATGTTTTTTGTGCTGATAACCATGCTAAAGCGATTTGAGATGGCATTGCATTTTTTTCTGTTGCAATTTCTTTCAATAAATTAACCATAGATTGGTTTACTTTTCTATTTTCTTCAGAAAATCGAGGAACAATATTTCTAAAATCTGAACTATCAAATTTTGTGTTTTCATTGATAGCTCCAGTCAAAAATCCTTTTCCAAGTGGACTAAATGGTACGAAACCTATTTGTAGCTCTTCCAAAAGTGGTAATATTTCATTTTCTGGCTCTCTCCACCAAAGTGAATATTCACTTTGTAAAGCACTTACTGGTTGTATTGCATTTGCTCGTTTAATACTATCTACACCCGCTTCACTCATTCCAAAAAACTTAACTTTACCTTCATCAATTAAATCTTTAACTGCTCCAGCAACGTCTTCTATAGGTACATTAGGATCTATTCTGTGTTGATAAAGTAAATCTATATAATCAGTACCAAGATACTTAAGAGAATTCTAAACAACTTGTCGTATTCTTTCTGGTCGACTATCCATACCTTTTGTTGCATCCCCATCCAAAAAACCAAATTTTGTAGCTAAAACAACATCTTGTCTAAATGATTTAACAGCCTTACCCAATAAAATTTCATTTCCACCTTGACTATAAGCTTCAGCAGTATCAAAAAAAGTAATTCCTAATTCGTATGCTTTTTGGATTAGTTTTATTGCATCATTTTCATCTGTAGCTGGACCATATCCAAAAGTTAATCCCATACAACCTAATCCAAGTTTAGATACTTCTAAACCTTGATTTCCTAATTTTCTTTTATCCATTTTTTGTAATTTTAGATTAATAAATAAAGCCTTACTGATTAAGACATTACAAAATTGCACCGAAACAAAATGGGAATAGTTATACATATTACTGTATTATTTACCTTTATTACTTATTCATATAAATTAATGATGTTTAACGATTTATAAGACTTAATTTTGTTTGACAAATAAGTGAAAAATGAGTGAAATAGTTTATTTTAATTCAGTAAGTGACTATAACGATTCTTGTGGAGTAGAGACTTTACATCCATTAATAAGTATTTTAGACTTGTCTAAATGTTCTCCTCGTGATTGGAAAGCAGGAACAAAAGTGAAAATGAATTTTGGAATTTATGCTGTTTTTCTAAAAGATGTAAAATGCGGTGATATAAGATATGGACTCGATTACTATGATTACCAAGAAGGCACATTAGTATTTGTTGGACCGGGACAAGTTTGGGATATTGAATATGAAATATCCAATTATCAACCACAAGGTCATGTTATGGTGTTTCATCCAGATTTAATTCATGGAACTTCTCTAGGAAAAACAATAAAAGACTTTAATTTCTTTTCTTATCAAATGAATGAAGCATTACACTTATCTCTAAAAGAAAGACAAATTATATTTGACTGTTTTTCTAAAATTGAGTTCGAGCTACAACAAACAATAGATAAGCATAGTAAAAAATTAATCAGTGCTAATATTGAGTTATTTTTAAACTATTGTGATCGGTTTTATGATAGGCAATTCATTACAAGAGAAAAACCAAATAAAGGTGTTTTAGAAAAATTTGAAGATTTAATTACCAGCTATTTATCTTCTGGTACTGCTTCTGTTAATGGATTTCTATCTGTAACTTATTGTGCAAATGAATTAAATTTATCATCAAACTATTTTGGAGATTTAATTAAAAAAGAAACAGGTGTATCTGCACAAGAATATATACAAAACAGGATAATTGATGTGGCAAAAGAACGAATCTTAGATTTTGATAAATCGATAAGCCAAATAGCTTATGATTTAGGATTTAAATATCCTCAACATTTCACACGATTATTTAAACAAAAAGTAGGCAAATCTCCTGTAGAATATAGAAATATTAATTAAGTATTAAGTATTAACTTTAATAAATTAGTGATTTTTATTAATACTATAATACTAAAACATTTAGATTTAATTAACTTATTAACGCACTAAATAAGCAATATATTTCTTAAATTGTAGTGTATTTAAAACACACAAAAAAATGGAAATAACTGCTGCTCTTGTAAAAAGAGAAAGGAGGGAAATTTGAATTAGAAAAAATTTCCTTAGACGAACCTAGAGAAGATGAAGTATTAGTAAGAATTGTAGCATCTGGAACTTGTCATACAGATATGGCTGCAAGAGACCAACAAACTGGACCTACTCCTTTTCCTATTGTACTTGGACATGAAGGTTCTGGAATTGTTGAAAAAGTTGGAGCTGGAGTAACAGAATTAAAACCTGGAGATCATGTTGTATTAACATTTGGTTTTTGTGGAGAATGTTATACCTGTCAACAAGGAAAACCTACTTATTGTGAAAATTTCCCTGGTTTAAATTTTGGAGGATCAAGGTTAGATGGATCTCATAGTCATCACGATCATCATCATGATGTTTTTGATAATTTCTTTTCACAATCTTCATTCGCTACGTATGCAATAGCAAATAAAAGAAATGCAATAAAAGTTTCTGAGAAAGCACCTTTAGAATTATTAGGCCCTTTAGGATGTGGAATACAAACTGGAGCTGGAGCTGTTATTAATTCACTAAAAGTTTCTCCAGGAAAAACAATAGTAATTTCTGGTGCTGGTGCTGTTGGATTAGCAGCTTTACTAGCAGCAAAAGCATGTTCTGCTGGTAAAATCGTAATGGTTGACATTAACGAGGATCGTTTAGAGTTCTCTAAAGAATTAGGTGCTACACATATAATTAATAGTCGTAATGTTGATGTAATTGAAGCTTTAAAAGAAATATCTCCTAAAGGATTTGATTTTGGTTTTGATACTACAGGACGAAATGATCTTATTAATAATACATTAGCTAATTTAAAATCACTAGGACAAATGGGAATAGTTGGTGTTGCCACAAAACCATTAGAAGTTGAAATGAATTCTTATGTTTTGAAAGGGATTAAACTATTAGGAATTGTTGAAGGTGATAGTGTTCCTACAGAATTTATTCCACAAATGGTAGAAATGTATCTAAATGGTCAATTCCCATTCGATAAATTAATTAAAAAATATAAATTTGAAGATATTAATCAAGCGATTGAAGATTCAGAATCTGGTAAAACTATAAAACCAGTCATCTTAATTGGAGAATACAAAAATTAATATCAAATTTTAAAGAATAAAAAAACGAGAAGTAAACTTCTCGTTTTTTTTA